>JAISKT010000027.1 GCA_031261295.1 Candidatus Symbiothrix sp.
ATGGAATTGTATGATATCAGTGCCAAAATGTCACAATCCGTTGTGAATGGGCAAATAGTGGAAACACCTAATAATACGTTTGTTTTATCACAAAGGGAAGCTAAAGACATCCGTTGGGAAGCTCAGACTTCTTTTGGCTTGGCTTTGGACGGACGTGTGTTTGACAGAGTGAATTTTTCTTTGGAATATTTTGATAAACGCTCACGCGACTTGCTGTTTCAAGTGCCTTTGCCGCAATCGGCCGGTGCTATCGGCGCCAGCTCGAAATCCCCGCTTGACTGGAAAAATATAGGTACCCTATCCAATTATGGATTTGAATTGAGTTTGAACGTTGATTTATACCGTACAAAGGATTTTCATTGGCATGCCGACCTTAATGCTACAGCTCTCAAGAATAAAATCTTGTCGTTGCCGCCAAAAGAGGGAGGAGACAACAGTATTTACCCTGCCTATAGCCGTAAATCGAATGGTGATATTGATAGTCGTACAAATCAGAAATATGCGGAAGGTCACAGCATCTATGAATTCTACATCTATCAGTATAAAGGCGTTGACCAAATGGACGGTCGTGCTTTGTATAAATTGGATACGGACGCTTGGTACATTGCTGAGCAACCACCGGCTGATGTTACAGGAAAAGATTTATTAGCAAAGAAAGATGATTCCGGAGAAAATAATTATGTAATCATCAATGGTGTGGCTTATGCTTACAAAGCAGCCAATGCGAAACGTGAATTTTCCGGTTCACCTATTCCCAAAGTGATGGGTAGTTTTTCAACAGGTATCACTTATAAAGGATTGGCGTTGGATGTACTGTTCTCTTATGGTTTGGGCGGCAAGGTCTTGGATTCTCCTTATGAAAAATTGATGAGTCTGGGAACTGCTGGAACTCTCCATTCTCTCCATCCTGACCTGTTGAAATCATGGACGGGCATGCCGGAAGGAATGACGGAAACTTCTGCCAATCGAATTGACCCGAATGGAATACCGGGTGTTAATTACCAATACAACTCATACAACAATATTACCTCCACACGGTGGTTGGTTAATGCTTCTTACCTGATGTTCAAAAATATCAACGTGAGTTATGCTTTGCCCAAACAGTGGATACAAGGTTTGGAATTGTCTAACGTGCGCTTGAATGCAACCGTAGAGAACCTCCATTTATTTTCGGCTCGGAAAGGCTTGAATCCGCAAACGGATTTTGATGGAGAAATGGGTGACGTTGCTTCTATGCCGCGTACCATTTCTTTAGGTCTTAAAGTTGATTTTTAATTAAAATAAAAAATAGAAATAGTATGAAAAATAGATTAAGTTATATAATTTTAATTGCATTGTTCGCCGGTTTTTCGGGATGCGCCGATGATTATATGGACACTGTGCCAACATCCTCTGTTAATGCAGACGTATTGTTTGCCGACCCGGGTAATCTCAGTGATATCATCAATGGCATAGCCTTAATAATGGACAGTCATGTTGGCTCTACCGAAGTGTATCAACAAGGCTTGGGTGGCGAATCCGGTATTAAAATATGGTATGGTAATTTTGTGGGGAACGCTTTCACTTCTCCTGCCGAAACCAATTATGGCGCCGGTAAATCACGTGCCAACGGAGATTATCATACTGACCCTACGAATGCTAACACGTCTTTCCCTTGGTATTATTATTATCGGGTTATCGCCTCTGCTAATAATGTGCTACCTTATATTAATATTGAAGAAGGGCAGGTTAATGAAATGAAACGATTGAAAGCTGCAACACTTACTTTTCGGGCGTATGCCTACTCTATGCTAATACAACTCTATGGCTGGCGCTGGGAAGATTCAGACAATGGAACTAATCCGAATGCCGGTGGCGTTGTGCTGCGTCTTAGTCCGGATGACCCGGACAATATGCCTTTGTCCACCATAGCGAAAACTTATGCGCAGATTTATAAAGACTTGGATGAAGCCATTGGTTTGTTCAAAGAATCGGGCTGGGTAAGACCTGCCTCCGACTTCTGGACACCCAACATCAATGTGGCTTATGCAACTTATGCGCGTGCTGCCATTAATCGGTGCGATTATGAAACAGCCAAAACAATGGCTCAGAAAGCACGTGAAGGCTATGGTTTGATGTCTGTGCCGGAATACAAATCCGGCTTCAACAGTCCCAATTCGGAATGGATTTGGGGCAGTTATGCCGATGTGTCGCGCAACCAACTTTACTATGGTTTTCATTCGAATATGGCTTACGATGGTCAAGCATCAACGAGAACAACCGCAACTAAGGTGATGGTCAAAAGGTATTATCAAAAGATTCCGGCAACAGACATTCGTAAAAAAATGTTCTTGGGTCCTGATGTAACCGGCACAATGCTTCCGGAATCTACGACTACAACTTATACTGTTCCGGATTCTGATCCGGCAAGAGATACGACCATTGTGACCTATACTTTCAACGGGACAACAGGAGCTGTGATTCCGGCGCAGTCAGTAGGAAAGAGACCCAATGTGACTATTATTCAGAATGGACAGCCGTTAATAGACTATGCTCAAGGAATATATCCCGATTTACCCACTGATCACATCTCCGCCTATATGCACTTTAAGTTTGCTTCCGCTGATGCTACCCATTCACATTCATCGGGATATGGCAGCCTCAATCATTTCCGTTCATCCGAAATGTATTTGATTGAAGCGGAAGTAGCATATAAATTAGGGCAAGAAAGCGAAACGAAGCGGTTGTTGACCGAATTGACGAAGGGTTCCGGTCGCGACCCTGAATATAACAATAGTTCGTTATCCGGTGCGGCTCTGTTTGAACATCTCAAAGATTTGGCTCAAATCGAACTTTGGGGCGAAGGGCATGATTGGTTTATGGTCAAACGCTGGGGCGATGACATCGTGCGCATCCCGTTTGCCGATGGAGGCAATCACAAGGAAGGCTTGCGCGGCGGTCCATATACAAAAGACAGTCAAAATCACCAAACGTGGATGATTCCGAATTTGGAAACAGACAATAACAAGTTGGCGAATGGTCCCGCACAACCCTAATGATAAATCGTAGGGCGACCCTTGCGGTCGCCCTGATACAAAATAGTTCATTTTTTAATTTTAATTAATTGTAAATTATTATTCTCATGAAAAAAATTACTCTTCTTTTTGTAGCAATCGTGCTACTGTTTTCTGCGCAAACAATGAAAGCGCAATTCGCCGGTGGTGACGGTTCGGAAGCAAATCCGTACCAAATTTCAAACAGAGCCGAATTAAGGGCTTTGGACGACTATATTAATGATGCCGGTGCGGGCAAGCACTTTGTCTTAACCGCAGATATTGATTTGGCGGGTGAATTATGGGTGCCAATCGCAACGGATACACTAGGCTCTGAAGCTGCTCCAACCATCGCAACAACGGATACTTTGTTCCGTGGCAAGTTGCATGGTCAAGGATACAAAATCCAAAACATGACTACCAAAGCCAAAGGACCGTGGTTGACTGGTCTGTTTGGACAAATTGGCGCAGGCGCACTTATTGAAGATGTACACATTGTAGGGGGAGCAGCCGGAACTAACGATGCCTCAGGTGTTAAAGCTTATAATAAAATTGGTTCTCTTGTCGGTCGCGTTTATCTTAATAAAGATGCAACAGAAGGTATAACCATTACGAAGTGCAGTAATAATGTATCGGTTACCGACCCTGCGCGTAATTCCAATACCGGTAATTCGGCAGGCGGCTTGATTGGAGAAATTATTAATGAGAATTTAGCACAAGATGTGATTCTTTCTTTAAGTTATAACACTGGCGATGTGGCTGGTGGAATGCATGCTGCCGGTCTTGTCGGTAGAATTGTTGGTTACGCCGAAATTAAAAATTGCTATTTCAATGGAACCGTAAACAGAAATTACTTTACTCTAAATGATGAAATTAATAGTACAACCGGAGAAGTGACCAACCCTGCCGGAAGCGAGGTTGGTATGAATGGTGGTGTTTTCAGAGGCGGACTTGTCGGCTACTTTAATAGCGGTGAAAACCCTGGCTTTATAGAAAATTGCTATGCCGCAGGTGTTGTTAATAATAATAGCCGTTTATTTGTTCAGCAACAAACCTCTGTGATGTATGCCGGTGGAATCACAGCTCGCAAGGATGCATCAACAGAAATTAGAAATTCAGTGGCTCTACAAACCGTCGTTTCCGGTATACGCCCGGGAATTTCAACATTTCGCGTATCAGGCTATACAGCTACAACCGGAAGTACATTATTGACAAATAATTATGCAATCAGCACTTTGGCTCTTACGGATTCAGCGAATGTGGTTGTAACTCCAACGGTTGCGACGGTGACAGGTCAAAATGGCGCCGATGTAACTCCGGCTGCTGCAAAAACGAAAGCTTTTTACGAAGGTTTAGGTTGGAATTTCACCGACATCTGGACAATCGCAGAAGGCGCTTCTTTCCCTACGTTGAAAAGTGTTGCTACCGGTATTCAATCACCTAAATCCGGAGCTAAAACGTTGAAAGCATCTGTTTCCAATGGCGCTTTGACTGTTACAGGACTTACAGCAGGCGAATCGGTTCGCATATATACCGTAGTGGGACAAACTGTCGCCAACGTGACAGCCACCGGTACCAGAACAACCATCAACTTGCCTACTTCCGGAATCTATATTGTTTCCGCCGGTAATCAAGCCGTGAAAGTGGTAGCAGGAAAATAAATCCGTAATTGCGTAGGGGCGAATAATTATTTGCCCCTATCATTTTTTTATTAACTATCTTAAAAAACACAAATTTAAATTCCATGAAAAAACTGACACAATTTTTAGTAGCATTCATGCTACTGTTGGGCGGGACACAGAGTGTATCCGCTTATGACTATGCGGTGGGGGCAGGTACTGATACCAGTCCTTACGAGGTCGCAACCGCCGCAGATTTGGCAGGGATTAAAGACAATCTGACGGCTGTCTATAAACTGACAGCAGACATTGATTTGACGGATGTAACTTGGACGCCAATAGCGCCATCAGCAGCTTATGGATCGGCATATCCTATTCCTGCTGCAAACACCACCTTTACAGGTAAAGTATATGGAGAAGGACACAAAATTTCTAATATCACTTATAGCGCACGTGTGGGTGCTGTAGGTCTATTCGGAATACTTGGTCCGGGAGCCTCTATTGACAATCTTCACATTGCGAGTGGCGCTTTTACCAGTTCTACTCAATCCGGAACTACTTATTCGCGTGTCGGATCTATTGCAGCTCGTATTTATATTCCGGCAGACGCAACGGCAGGCGTAAGTATCACCAATTGCAGTAATGCGGCAACGGTTACTTCAGCTGTCGCCATGGGAAATTCCGGAAATGCAACCGGTGGATTAGTTGGAGAAATTGGTATATTAAGCACAACACAAGCGGTTAACATTTCTAATTGCGTAAATACCGGTAATGTATCGGGAGCTTTACACAGTGGCGGTCTTGTAGGTCGTATCGGACAAAACAGTACTACGGCAATTGCAGCAACCGTAAATATTACCAATAGTTATTCAAACGCAACTTTATCTCGAAATGATGTTGTTAATATCGGTACTTATATCGGAGGAATAGTAGGGATTAATTATGCTAAACTTACCATAAATAATTGTTTTGCAGCAGGCGCTATTGAGAATATTACTTCTAAAACAGACAGAAATTATACCAATATAACCGGTGGAATAGTCGGCTCAATAGGAGTAAATGGAACGGTTACTAATTCTGTGGCTCTTCAAACTGCTATTTCCGCTCAACGTCCCGGCAATTATGGTGGAAATCCTGATCAAACAGCTTTCCGCATTAGAGGCAGTTCAACCGGCACTCTGACTAACAATTATGCAAGTGATGCTATTGTAATTACAGATTCTGTTGGTACTGTTGTGCCGGTAACGAGTACAGATGCCGCAAGTCCTCAAGGCGCCGATGTTACCCTTGCCGACGCTCAAACCGCAGCATTCTATACCGGTTTGGGTTGGGATTTCACCAATATTTGGGAAATCACCGCAGGAGGCTTTCCTACTCTAAAACCTGTTACTGCCAGTGGACCCGTACCCACAACCTATACCGTTACTTTTACGGTAAAAGATGCAAGTGCAACAGCCATTACCGATGCTGTGGTAACATTTAACAGTGTTGCTAATGCGGCAGGTAATTATGTATTTGCAGACATCGCTGCCGGCGAATACGCTTATTCGGTAACAAAAGCAGGTTATGTAACGGCTACGGGCAACGTAACGGTCAGTGATGCCAATGTTACAAAAGACATCACATTAGAACTTGAACCGGTAGTCGGAGGTCCTATCCTGATCGCAACAAGAGCCGCTTTGGCAGCTATCGCTACCGATCTGACAGCAGAATACAAACTGACCGCCGATATCGACTTGGCCGGTGAAGATTGGACGCCGCTGGGAACTTTTACCGGAACTTTGGATGGTAACGGTTATGCAATTAAAAACATTTCAATTAACAGTTCTGCTGCTAATGTAGGTTTATTTAGTGAGTTAGGTAATGGTGCAACAATTACAGGTGTAAACATCGTAGGTGGAAGCATTACTGCTACTGCTGCTGTTACAAAAGTTGGTGGTATTGCAGGTAATATTAGTGGTACAAATGTAACTATTACCAACAGTGGCAATAGTGCAAATATTACTGCAACCGCAACAACCGGTACTTCCGGAACAACTGCTCCTCATGTAGGTGGTATTGTTGGTTCTATTGCAGGGTCGCTTACTATCACCTCTTCTTTCAATAAAGGAACTATTTCAGGAGGTTTATATACAGGAGGTATTATAGGTGGTAGCGTAAGTACTGCTACAGGCTTATCCATCAGCAATTGCTATAGCCAAGCAGCTATTTCTTCTAACTATGCTAGTGCGTATGTGGCTCAAATAGCCGGATATGCATATCAAGGTGGTCCTTATGTTATTGAAAATTGTTATGCAACAGGCACTGTTAATTCAAAATATGCTACCGGATTGGTTGGAAGAATCAAGAATGCTGCCAGTTCAAATATTAGAAATAATGTGGCTTTAATGGATGACATCACAGGAGATGCTTCTCATGCGCATCCTACTCTTGGATATGATGCTAATACTATCGCATATAGTAATAATTACTATAATAGTGCTATGACAGGGATAAGCGGTACTGTTGTTTTGGCAGCAAGACAAAATGGAACTGCTACAACAACTCTTGATGATGCTAAAACAGCGGCATGGTATGCTACAAATCTTTCAGCTTGGGATTTCACTAACATTTGGTCTATTGAAGAGGGATCTCTTCCTATTCTCAAATGGGAAGTCACAACTACACCACCGGCGCCCACAACTTATACCGTTACTTTTACGGTAAAAGATGAAAGTGCAGCCGACATTACGGATGCCGTAGTTACGTTTGGTGGAACAACCAAGGCTGTAGGCGAATACGTATTTACAGATGTTGCTGCAGGAACAGAAATTGCTTATTCTGTGTCCAAAGACGGCTATATCACTCAATCGGGAACATTGGATGTTGTTGACGGAAATGTAACGAAAGATATAATCTTGATTGCGACACCTGCAACCACCTACACGGTGACTTTTACCGTAGCAGATGCCGGTGCAACAGCGATTACCGATGCTGTGGTAACATTCAACGAGGTAGCTAACGCAGCCGGTAATTATGTATTTACGGAAATCGCAGCCGGTACTTACGCTTATTCGGTAGCGAAAACAGGTTATGACACAGCTACAGGTAGTGTAACGGTAACGGATGCTAATGTAACCGAACCGGTGATATTGACGGAAACCCCCGCCCCCACAAGTTCAATTAAATATGTTGTACCGAATGGTACAGGCGATGGATCAAGTTGGGAAAATGCATTGGGAAGCATCAAAGATGCTTATGACTTGGTTTCTGCGCCCGACGATGAAGTACGTGTCAAAATAGGTTCGTATCCTTTCGAGGCGATTACGTTGAAATCGGGTGTACACCTGAAAGGTGGATACACCGGTGTTGGTGATACACGCGTATCAGACCCGTCACAAACGGTTTGGAATGGATCGGCTACTGCTACAACTCCTTTCTTGACCAATACGGCCGGATTAAGTGCAAGTACGGAAGTAAGCGGCTTGACCTTTACAGGCACGAAAAGCACTACGCAAGCCGTCCTTCGCGTGGCCTTGACAGGTACCACAAGTATCGACCTCAAGTTTTTAAACAATATCTTTCAGGCAAACGAATCTGTTGAAGGCACCTTAGTGATCGGTGGAGCCGCAGGCAATACCGGTAGGGTTAGTTTTGAAAATTGCGTTGTAAGCAAAAACACAGCCACAAAGACTAGTTTATGTAATGGAGGTATTTACTTAGGCAGTGGTACCGCTATAAATGTTTCCGTAATCAATAGCACCATCGTAGGAAATTCCGTTCCCAATTATGCCGGAGGTTCCGGAACAGCCGGACTTTCCATGCGTAGTGGAACAACAAATAAAGTTAGCAATACTTTATTTTATGGTAACACTACCAGTGCAGGTATAGGCAACTACTACAAAGGCGGTTCTGCAACCGTAGCATTAACAAATAATGTGAATGCCGGCGCTACAAACGTGACTATAGATTTTGTTGATTATGCCAACAATGATTACCGCTTGGCTGCGACAGCAACCAATGCGATTGATGCGGGAAGTGATGTGGCAGGCGAATTTACAGCGACCGATATACTCGGCAATGCCATTACCGGTACTAAACGCGACATTGGAGCCTACGAATGGCAAGGAGGCGGAGTAGTAACCTATACCGTTACTTTTACGGTAAAAGATGCAAGCGAAGTAGCCATTACGGATGCCGTAGTAACATTTAATGAAGTGGCGAATGCTGCCGGTGACTATGTATTTGCAAATATCGCTGCAGGCGCCTACGCCTATTCGGTAGCAAAAACAGGTTATGTAACTGCTACAGGAAGTGTAACGGTAACAGATGCCGATGTTACAACAGACATCACACTACAACTTACACCGGTAACCGGAGATCCTATCCTGATCGCAACGAAAACCGATTTGATAGCTATCGCTACTGATCTTACGGCAGAGTACAAACTGACGGCCGACATTGACTTGGCCGGCGATGACTGGACTCCAATAGGAACAAGTGATGATCCTTTCACAGGAAAATTGTATGGAGACGGTCATTCCATTCAAAACATCAGCATTACATCAGGGAACTATGTCGGCTTGTTCGGAGCTTTGGCTTCCGGAGCCATCATTGATGATGTGCATATTGACGGCGGATCAATCACCGGTACGGATTATGTGGGTGGTATTACGGCTTATGTAAAAGGCTCTGTAGCCGGTGGCGCAGGTGTCATTATTCGTAATAGCAGCAATAGCGCAACAATCACAGCAACAGGAAGCGCCTCTCATACAGGTGGTTTGGTTGGTGGTGTAGGTCTGACAACAGCCGGAAGTGTTTTCACTCTCTCTACAAGCTACAATACCGGAAATGTTCAGGCCGGCGGATTATATGCAGGTGGTTTGGTCGGTTGGATAAATGGTAATGGTACTGCTACGATTACCGATTGTTATAACAGCTCTACGGTTGCTACTTCAAGTACCGGCTCTTCATACATCGGTGCAATAGTAGGATATATGTATCAGGTTAATTCTACCGCCGATTGCAAATACACTGTAACAAATTGTTATGCAACAGGTGTTCTTACTACAACGAATGCTTCCGGGCTAATCGGACGTATTGCCAATGCAGCAACTACACATGTAGAAAATAATGCGGCTTTAATGGAAAGCATTTCGGGAACGGCTTCCTATGCAAATGCCATTTTGGGCTATAACGCAGCCAATGCAGTATTGACTAACAATCAAGTCAGTTCAAGTATGCTTGTAAGAGGTACGGTTATATCGGCTGAAGATAGCAGACAAGGCGGCATACGTATTCCGCTTGAGAATGCTAAAACAGCAGCATTCTACGCCGCTACTCTTCCAACCTGGGATTTCACCAATATATGGACAATCGATGAAGGTGTAAGCTATCCGTATTTCAAATATCAAGGCGCACCAATTGCAACCTATACCGTTACTTTTACGGTAAAGGATGAAAGTGCAACAGCCATTACGGATGCAGTAGTAACTTTCAACAATAAAGCTAACGCGGCAGGTAATTATGAATTTGCCAATATCGCTGCAGGCGCCTACGCTTATTCGGTAGTAAAAGAAGGTTATGAAGCAGCTACAGGCAATGTAACCGTAACGGATGCCAATGTCGTAGTAGATGTCACACTACAACTTATACCGGTAATTCCAACATACAGTGTCACTTTTGTGATAACAGATGCAAGTGGAGCAGCCATTACCGATGCGGTGGTAACATTTGACAATGTAGAATATCCTGAAGGTAATTATATCGTTGCAGACCTCGTTGCCGGTACTTATACGTATATGGTAGAAAAAGAAGGTTATGAAGCCGCTACAGGTAACGTAACAGTAACGGATGCCAATGTAACAGTACCTGTAACATTAGCAACAGTTGTTGGTATCGGGTCGGTCAATGCCAATGATGCGATTGTTTCTACTAAATACTACAACTTGCAAGGTATAGAAGTAGCTCCGAAAGCAAAAGGTATTTATATTGTAAGAAATACTCACGCTTCAGGCAAAGTTACTTCTTCTAAAGAACTGGTGGTAAAATTGAAATAAAGCTTTCCAAAAGGACTCTCAACAAATCCCTGCCGGAAGGTAGGGATTTGTTTCTGCTATTTTTATTAATAACACAAATTTAAATTCCTATTTTACATGAAAAAGACACAATTGTTTTTTAGTCTTTTACTTACATTTATGTTCTTTGCAGCATCTGCATTTGCACAGACATCAACAACGAATTGGGGTTCTACTACTTCCGGTCAGCCGGATGGACCTTACATTTTTTACACTGCAGAAGGAGTTAAAGTTATTGAGGTAAGTGAAACTGGAGTGGTTACTCAAAAATTGTGGGCAGGAGCCACACAATTGCCTTCAGGAACTTCTTTTGACGTCACTTCAACAGTAAACGACCCGACTACCGGCGCTCGTTCTAAGTTTAAAGTAACGATACAAGACGAATTGTCCCGTCCTCCCGGAGTAGCTCCGGCGCCGGATTCTTTGATCGTGTTGAGTGATGTTCACGCCAAATGGGCTCCATTCATTAGTATTTTGAAATCACAAAAAGTGGTAGATAATAATTTGAATTGGGCTTTTGGAAAAAATGCCTTGATGATCATTGGCGATGTTTCCGACCGTGGTGATGATGCCACTACTTGTTATTGGTTTATTTATGAAATGCAACGTCAAGCAAGATTGAAAGGAGGTCAAGTGTATTTCAATATGGGAAATCATGACGAGTGGCGTGTTAAAGGTACAACTACTGATTTAAATGCAAAATATCCGAGAATTGCCACTTTTGTGGGTACTGCAGCTAGATTAGGTACCTCTTTCAGTACTTTCGGCACCGCTTGGTTCAGTGCAAATAGTGAATTGGGCCGTTTTTTCCGCGATGGTTGTGAAGTGATTCAAATCGTAGGCAGGGATATGTATATGCACGGTGGAATCTCTCCTTCTGTTGCTAATTTGAACTTGACTATCGACCAGATGAATACGCAAGTTGCCGCCCAGTTCTTGGGTACGGGCAGAACCGGTAATGTGGCTACGATATTGAATACAGGTACAGGTACTTCTAATATTAATACCGGAGGAGTACTGTGGTACCGCGCTATGGTGCAGACTGCAGCTTATGACAACACCGTTTTAGAGCCTATTTTGACGAAGTTTAATGTAAAGCGCGTTATTATCGGGCATTGCGAAATACAGGCAAGTAGTGGTATTCAAACGGGTACCAATGCTGCTTTGGCTTACACGCGATATGATTATCGGGTAGTGAATGTAAATGTACCTACGCAGACTGCTTATGATAATAATGCCGGACGTGGAGCCTTAATACTAAAAGACGGTCGTACTTTTAGAATTTTTGATAACAAGGGTACCGCTAAGCCAAACGAAGCCATACCGACACCTGCAGGATTCGTAATCACAGGACCGGATTCGGATGGTGACGGCGTTCCCGATGACGTGGATCAATGTCCGGATACTCCTGCCGGCACTCCGGTGGACGCTACCGGTTGCCCGATAGTGGATTCGGATGGTGATGGCGTTCCGGATTCTATCGACCAATGTCCGGATACTCCGGCGGGCGTTCCGGTGGATGCCAACGGTTGCCCGTTGAATGGGGATACTCCGTCCGTACCTCCTACATACAGTACGGCAGGGAACGACATCTGGTATTATATCCAATTCAATTACAATAAATTGGTTATTCAAAATGATGGAGCAGAAGCAATAACGACCATTCAAACGGCTGTAGAGAACAATGACGCTCAGTTGTGGAAAGTGGAAGGAACAGGAACGGCAGTAACGAGAGGAGAGTGCGTTGTTATCAGTAACAAGGCAAATCCGGATCTTAAACTCCGGTTTAAAAGTGTTACTGGTGGACAAAGTGGATTCTATGCTACAGCCGGCGCCGGTTCTTATCCCGGTGATGGTACGGATGCGAATGGTAATCCTGCTCTGGAATTAAATTACCAAGGTAGTGGTTATGTTACTATCAATGCCCGCAACACGCATTACTATATCCGGCCGCTGGCTGATGCTGCCGGTTCTATGATTGGTAGAGATGGAACAGATAATCCGAATCCGGACAAATGTAAACTGAACTTTATTTTACCGGAAGATATGTTCAAAACAGAACCTCCGACACCACCCTCGGAATTTGCAGGTGGCGACGGATCGGTAACAAGTCCATGGCTGATTTCAACTCCGGCTCAACTGAATGCAATACGGAATCACTATACTACCGGTAACTCTTATGAATTGACGCAGGATATAGATCTTACGGAATATTTAGCTTCCGGCGCAGGTTTCACGGCTTGGGGTGCATCCGGTTGGTTGCCGATAGGTCAGGCTGAAACCGACTATTTTTCGGGGACATTAGACGGCAAGGGATATACGATTAAAGGGCTTTGGATTAATAGCGCTGCTAATAATGTAGGACTTTTCGGATCTATTCGAGGAGCGGTTCAAAATTTGACCATTGAAACAGACGATGCCAAAGGGGGTGTCAAAGGGGGTACCATGGTAGGTATTTTAACCGGCGAAACAACCAATGATGTTTCTATTATAGAAAGTGTTTATACCAAGGGAACTGTATCCGGAGTTGCTTCTGTGGGTGGTCTCATTGGATATTCACAGTCTTATGGCAGCGCTCCGACCATTCGGAAAAGCTATTCTTCCGCTACGGTAACTGCAAGTACTTCACGTGCCGGTGGCTTGATTGGCTATATTAATGCCGGTCATGTTTACGATAGTTATGCTACCGGAAATGTAACTGCAGGAAAAGGCACAAGCGACGATTACTCTCACGCAGGTGGTTTAGTGGGCTGGTTGGCTCTCGGCGCTACCAACAGTAGTATTGATAACAGCTATGCTACCGGAAATGCATCCGGAACAGGCATTAGAGTAGGCGGATTAATTGGAGCGCACAATGGTATTGTTACCAATAGTTATGCTTCAGGAACTGCAACAACTACCAGTACTGCCGCGGAAACATTCATAGGTGGTTTAGTTGGAAGTACCGGTGGACCTATCTCCGGCGGAGGTTACAACAGTGCAACCGGTTTACCGGCTTACGGTGGTGTAGGAACAGATAAAACGCCGAACCTGACGAATGTAAATCCTTATACCGTGGCTGAGTTGAAAAAACAAGCTACCTATGTGGATTGGGATTTCACCAACATTTGGAAAATAGATGAAGACGCTTCTTATCCTTATTTTAAAACCGGACAAGTAGCGCCGACAACCTATACCGTTACTTTTGTGGTAAATGACGGCGCCGCTGCAATCACAGATGCTGTGGTTAAATTGGGCGCTACAACTAACGCAGCAGGTAATTATGTGTTTACAGGCTTGGCAGCAGGTACATACAACTATACAGTAACTAAAGCAGGTTTTGTTACAGCTACCGGTAGTGTAACAGTGACAGGAGCTAATGTTACAAAAACGGTTACTCTAACAGTATCTGGTGATTACTATTACATTCAGTTTGTTTCCACCGGTTTGGTTATTCAAAGCAATGGAGCGGAGCAAGCTACAACAGTAGAAGTTGCCGACGGCAGCGATGCTCAATTATGGGCGATAGACTATCCGGGTACAGCTCCTGTAACTAATGCAAGCGGTCAAATAGCGCTAATTACCAACAAAGCCAATCCGGCGCTTAATTTGCGTTATCTGAGTACAACCGCTGGCGTTGGTTCCGCTTTCTATGCAACTACTTCAAATGGCGCTTATCCTTCTGATACGGATGTAAATGGCAATAGTTTTATTTATCAATCAGGAGATTACACTTTTTTGAGCGCTCGTAATACGCTTTACAAAGCTTATCCTAAAAATGGCGGTGGTGCAGGATCAATTGTTTACCGGAGTTCATCAACCGCGCCTGAAGTAGATTGTAACATTGTTTTAGAGAAAGTGGGAGGTGTCGGTATCCATACTCCGAACACTAATAAGACGTTGAAAGCCTCTGCTTCCAATGGTATCTTGAAAGTGCAAGGTACAATTGCCGGCGAATCGGTTCGTGTATATACGGTAACCGGACAAACCGTTGCCAGTCAAACGGCAACCGGTTCGGAACAAACCATTCAATTACCTGCTTACGGCGTGTATATCGTTGTGGCAGGGACTCAAGCCGTCAAAGTGCTTGCAGGGAAGTAAATTTTAGAAAAACGATGTATGGGGCGACCGCAAGGCTCGCCCCTGCGAAACCAAAAATCCCTGCCGGAAGGTGGGGGTTTTTATCGAAAAATAATTTGTATCTTTGCAGCAGAAAAATAATCACTAAATATCATGAAAAAAACATTTTTAATAACACTACTCATAGCGTGTGCATTGCAAATGCAGGCGCAGTTTTTAATTGGATCGCCCGATAGTAGAGACGTGGCGCGCCACGTCTCTACCGAAGAATGGGCTGCGGCAAAAGCGGTACATGGCGATATGTTTGTGCGTGCAGGAATTGTAGTACTGAACCGTGCCGATATCAATGATCAACGTATTCAAACCGCTTTACGTACACAAGATTTGCTTTCTATTCAACTATTTGATGATGTATCTGTTACAGCAAAGAAAACCAATGTTCGCACCACCGGATCCGGTGGAATTTATTGGACGGGAACCATCGTCGAGACGCAATTTATTGCGTCTATACCGAACGGCGAATTAACGCTATTTATGAAAAACAATTATTTAGCCGGAACTTTGCGGCAGGGGGATCAAGTGTTTGACATCACATCCGATGAAAACGGCAATCTCAAAGTCGTAGAATTGGATCAAAATAATAATCCTGCACCTAATGAAGATTGCTATTTCCACGAAGAAGTAGAGACGGCCACGTCTCTACAACAATCAACATCCGGATTACGGGCAGCAACCGCTGATCCATCTACCGATGCAGAGGGGCATTACATCATTGATATTTTAGTTCTTTATCCAACTGCTACTGCTACACTAATGGGAGCGAATGCGGAGGCGCGAACAACAAAAGCGATGGCAATACTTGAAGAAGCCAACGAATGTTTTGAAAACAGCCACATGAATCTGCGCTTTCGTTTAGCACACGACGAAATCAATAATGATATTGCGGCCAATGCTACATCAGCAGATGCTGTCAGATTATCTTCTATCACCGCTATGCGAAATGATTATGGCGCCGACATCGTGACTCACTGGAATAGTAGCGGAAGCGATGGCACAGCATTTGTGTATGGTGGAAATGCCGGTCAAAGTGGTTACAATACCAGCAAATACAGCGAAGTTATTTCCCGTTATACCTTTGTCCACGAAGCCGGACACAATCTGGGTGGACGCCACGACCGTTATGAATACCGAGATCAGACATCCTACTTGACAAATAATCCCGGTGATAATTTTGGAAAATGTTTCCTTACCTATCGCACGATTATGGCCTATGATAATAGCAAACAATTACCCGGAGCGGCAAACGTGGGAAGAAGCAGGATCAAAGCTTTCTCCAACCCTGATGTTTCCTATAATCCGGACAGTAAGATTTTTGGCACCGGCAGTGCGAATGGATTTGTTCCAACCGGGATTGCAATAACATCAGAGACTCCAATATCTGCTATTATCGATGGAGGTCCTGCTAATAATGCGCGATACATGAGTGCAAACGCATCGGCAGTTTCCGCAGTCAATAATCCAATCACAACTCAACCTACATTCACATTGAAAGTGACTGATGGAACACCGGCAACAGTAGTTGTAACAGCCGGTACATCCGTTGAAATTACAGCCAATGCCGCACCGGAAGGACAAGTATTTGCAGGCTGGGTCAGTGGCGACAGAGGAAGTATTGCCGGAATACTGGATGACCCAACCAAATCAACGACAAATGTCAATATGTTGTCAAAAGATCTATGGGTGAAGGCAACTTACATCGTAGCAGAACCCGGAACTGAAACAAAACCTTTCCCGGTTGCCAATAGAGCCGATCTGGAAAAAATCAAAGACGATTTATCATCTTATTATATACTAACTGATGACATAGACTTAGCCGGTAGCGATTGGACTCCCATCGCAGGAATTTTTACGGGTACGCTGTGGGGAGAGGGTCATGCCATTAAAAATATCTCCATTAATACTTCTGTCGCTAAAGTTGGACTTTTTGCCGATTTAGGTAATGGCGCATTCATTGAAGGTGTAAACATCGTGGGCGGAAATATTACTTCTTCTGCAGCGGGCGCACAAGTAGGCGCTATTGCCGGATATATTAGTAATGCGAATGTCATTATTACAAAATGTAGTAATACAGCAACTATTACAGCCACCGGCGCTACGGCTCAAGTAGGTGGTCTCGTGGGTAGTATCAAAGGCGCTTTTGCCACTATTTCTTCCAGCTTCAATAAAGGGAACGTTACGGGAGGACAATATGTCGGAGGGATTGTCGGTCGTGGAGCTGACGGGCAAAATACCGTTACGATTAGCAACTGTTATAGTCAGGCAACCGTATCTTCTGCTGTGGCTTCTGCGTATGTGGCCGGAATAGCCGGATATCTGTATAGTGGTCGGGGTATTTATACTGTGGAAAATTGCTATGCCACAGGAAGTGTTGAGAATACCGGCAATGGTTCGGCCGTAGGAATAGTGGGTCGCGCGTGGGATAACGCCGGCACGATTATTCAACACAATGTAGCTTTACAAGACAATCTTACCGGTAGCGATGCCAATACGGTAGCCATTTTGGGAAGTGAAGTAAATACGGGAACGAAAGAAAATTATTCCAATGCCGCCATGCTTTTAAATGGTGTCGCAAAAACCGATGAAAGCGCGAAAAACGGTACAGCAGTTTCTCTTAACGACGCTAAAACGGTAGCATTCTATACGACTGCTCCTTTGGCTTGGGATTTTACCGATACATGGACAATCACAGACGGATCTTTCCCTTATTTCCAATGGGAAAAGGCTGGCAACGTAGGGATTGAGTTACCCAAAGTTGTCAACCCGTTGAAAGCCTCTGCTTCCAATGGTATTTTGACAGTGAAAGGGCTGGTTGCCGGCGAATTCGTTCGCGTATATACCCTGCTCGGACAAACGGTTTCCAGCTGGACAGCCACCAGTACGGAAAAAACCATTTCTTTGCCTGCTTCCGGAATCTATATCGTTGCCGCAGGCAATAAAGCCGTGAAAGTGTTGGCAGAAAAATAAAAAACCGTAAGGGCGAATCCTTATTCGCCCTTGCCGGAAAAGTTAAATTTTATACTATTTGAAATTTTAAATTATAACGTAAGTTTATGAAGAAACTATGCATTTTTTTATTTTGCCTGTTTTTAGGCATAGGATGGGTTTCAGCTCAAACTACGAAGGTAACAGGAACAGTTACTTACGCAGATGACGGAGAGCCTATTATTGGAGCGTCTGTACTTGTAAAAGGTACAAAAATTGCCGCTGTTACGGATATTGACGGTAAGTTCGCACTGGATGTACCCGGTGACGCAAAGACGCTTTTCATTACGTATCTGGGAATGATTTCCCGTGAAATAGCCGTAGCGCCTATGGTCAATGTAGCGATGAAAACGGACAATCAGCTCCTTGACGAAGTAGTGGTGACAGGATATGGTACTACGAAAAAATCGGTTTATTCGGGTGCTGCCTCTGTGATTGACGCAAAAAAATTGGCGGATATACCGGCTATGTCGATGAATGCCATGTTGCAAGGGAATGCTTCCGGTGTAATGGTCACTTCGGGTACCAACCAACCGGGTGCAGTGGCTGACGTGCGCATCCGTGGTATGGGTTCTATCAATGCAAGCAAAAGTCCGCTCTATGTAATAGATGGTGTGCCGGTAATGTCCGGTGATATTGGCGTAACTTTCGATAATGCTCCGGGATTTGACGTTATGAGTACATTGAGTACTTCGGATATTGAAAACATTACCGTGATCAAGGACGCTGCCGCTGCTGCTTTGTATGGTTCTCGTGCCGCTAATGGGGTAATTGTGATTACAACCAAATCCGGTAAAAAAGGAAAGACCGTATTTAATGTAAAAGCAGATATGGGATTCTCTGATTTTGCTATGCCTTATCGTACCATGATGAGCGGACAAGAACGTCGTGATAAACAAATCGAAGGCTATCGTAATTATTGGGATGCAACCGGTGGCGTTTTCTCAGGTTCAACAAATTATACGGATGTAGATGATTATATTACTCAAAATATTAATGGCACAGCCCCAATTCCCTGGATGGGCTATTTTGAAGATTGGGACAAAGTATTATTCAAAACAGGATCTTACAGCAATTATGAAGCATCCGCTTCAGGAGGGAATGAAACCATGCGTACCTACGCTTCGTTAGGCTATGCAAATCAAGAAGGTTCCACCATAAATTCCGGTTTGGAACGTATCTCCGGTAAATTCAATTTGGATTGGGATGCTACTAAGAAAATGACCGTTGGAATTAAATCCTTGGTGTCGCAAGTGGAGCAAGATGTCTTCTCGGAAGGACAGGCCTATACTTCGCCTTTCTATTCTTCTCGCAGAGCGGTGACTCCTTCCGATCCTGTTTACAATGAAGACGGTACTTGGAACACCTCTATTATTGGTAGTGCTGCTACTCGTAATCCGAAATTGGCTCAAACCTATAATACAAAAACACAAAAAGTGATCCGTGCCAATAATGTGCTGTACGCGCAATATGCGATTTTGCCCGAATTAAAATACAAGGCCTCTTTTAGTTATGATTTCAACTACAGTAGAACTGATTCTTGGACGGATCCGCGCACTTCGGATGGAGCCTCTAAAAATGGGGTAAAGAGTGTGTATATCTATGATTATAATAAATGGCAACTGTCTAATTCTGCTTCCTATGTAAAAACATTTGCAGAAAAACATAATTTGGATGCTCTTGTGGCATTTGAGGTGGAAGACTACTACCGCGATTATCTTTATGGTTCGCAGTCAGGCTTTCTTGATCCCGAACTAAACGCCATTGCCAATGGAGAATTGAAGGAGGGCATTTCGGGTAGTCCGAATGGATGGCGCATGGTATCTTTGGTCTCACGTGCTAATTATGACTATATGGGAAAATACTATGCGGGCGTTTCTTTCCGTTATGACGGTTCTTCTAAATTGTCGAAAACAGACAACAAAAATTGGGCTCCCTTTTGGTCTGTTTCCGGTTCTTGGCGTGTAACCGAGGAAGATTTTATGGAAGATTATAAACAGACCCTTTCCGATTTGCGTATCAGAGCTTCTTATGGTACCAGTGGTACTTTGCCGTCCGATTTATACGGTTTTTATGGTTTGAGTAGCTTGAGTGCCGACTATAAATATATGAACAAAGGAGGTATCGCTTCTTCTCAGGTGGCAAACACTAATTTGACTTGGGAAAAGAATGCCGCTTTTAATCTTGGCTTGGATGTTCAGTTGTTTAAGCGGGTCAATGTATCGTTAGAATATTACAATCGTGTAACGAAAGATTTGTTATATCCTTTCCCTATTTCTTATACCACCGGATACAGCACTTACTTCCGTAATATCGGACAGTTGCAAAATCGTGGTTTTGAAGTGGATATTAACTCTACTAACATTACTACGAAAGATTTCACTTGGAGCACCCGTTTGAATTTGGGTCAAAACCGCAATAAAGTTTTGAAATTGGACGGTGATATTACCGAATTGGTGAGCGGACATTTTATTCATAAAATAGGTGCCAATTACTATACTTTCTATTTGGTTGAATTTGCAGGGATAGACCCCGAAGATGGAGAACCGATGTTTGTGAAAAACAAAAAAGTAACGGATGAAAATGGAAATGTAACGATAGATAAGAGTACGACTAAAACATACAGTGAAGCCTCTCGAACTGAACATAAAGGACTTGAACCTACATTATCCGGTGGTTTGACGAATACTTTGTCTTACAAAATGTTCGATTTGAGTTTTCAGGTAAACTTTAATTACGGTGGTTATAGTTATGATGATGCGGCACAAAAAGTAGAACATGGGGGAGCAGATATGAGAACGACTATTCCGGTATATTATGCCGACAGTTGGAAAAAACCGGGAGATAAGACAGATATTGAACGTTTTATATACGGTCGTCCGAATGCCATGAGTGGTTACACCACTACCCGTCGTATGCACTCTACCGATTATGTGCGTTTGCAAAACTTGACTTTTGGTGTGAATGCTCCGAAAACATGGTTGAAACATACCGGTTTGTCTAACGTGCGTTTATATACCTCCGGAACCAACTTGTTGACTTGGGCAAAATTCGACTGGTACGATCCGACAGGTTTGGAACAAGATGGTAATTCCGATTGGTCGCAACCACCTTTGAAGACTTGGACATTTGGTATTGATATTAAATTTTAATGGCTGAAAAAATAATTATATAATAAAGATTTTCATGAAAAAATATATAAATATAGTTTTGTCCTGCTTTATTTTGTTGTTAGCAACGGCTTGCAACGATTATCTGGACTTAAAACCTTCTACATCTGTAATAGATGAGGGAGTGAGTATGAAATCGCTGACGGATGTCAATGCGCGTTTGAATGGCGTTTACAGCCAAATGCGTACTTTTGAGTATTATGGCGCACGTATGACCTATTATGGAGATGTGTGTGGTGATGATATGCAATCTGTAGCTACCGGCAAACGAACAACGGATTTTTATCAGTTTACCTTCAACAAAACAAATGCACCCAGCAATTTTTGGAGTAAATGTTATTCCATTATTAAAAATGCGAATATTATTTTAGCGGGTATAGATCTCGTTCCTACAACTACGGATGCAGAGAAAGCAACATTGGCGGACTACAAAGGGCAGGCTTTAACCCTGCGTGCGTTAGCTCATTTTGATTTGACCCGTCTATACGGTTATCCGTATGCGAAAGACCATGGCGCATCTTATGGGGTGCCCATTATTGACACTCCCGTAGAAGCGTATTACGTTCCCTCACGTAACACAGTAGCTGAATGTTATGCCTTTGTTATCAAGGATTTGGATGATGCTTCAAAATTGATGAAAGGAACGAAAAACAATGGCCATTTTACCAAATGGGCTACGTTGTCTTTGTTGAGCCGTGCTTATCTTTACAGAGGAGACGATGCTCTGGGAGATAATACCAATGCTTTACAAACAGCCAAAGAGGCTATTGCCGGTGCAGAATCTAATGGCGTAAAATTATGGACAGCCGCAGAATATAAAACGGCTTGGGCAGCTGAATTTAGCGGTGAAGTGTTGTTTGAATTACCGGTAATAACAGGTGAAGGTCCAGGTAATGATGGAATTGCTTATCTCGTGGCTCCCAGAGGATACGACGACCTTGTAATCAGTGATGATTGGATCGTAAAATTAATGGGTGATCAAAAAACGGATATACGTTACACTTGCATGATCAAAACCCCGCTTCCAACCAGTAAAGCCGGTACCCGCTATGTGTGGAAATATCCGGTGCAACCGGATGAAAGTGCAGATGCACTCAATCTGGGTAATATCAAGGTACTTCGTTTGTCTGAAACTTATTTGATTGCAGCAGAAGCGGCAGCAAAATTGGGCGCAAATGACGATGCGGTGAAATATCTGAATGCAATATCTACACGTGGTTTGGCTGCTAATAACTTTACAGGTAAGACCGTTACGCTGGATGATGTATTGACGGAACGTCGCAAAGAGTTGATCGGTGAAGGACATCGTTTCTTTGATGCCATTCGTAATCACAAACACATAGTGCGTTCTAAAGACAATAAATACGCACATTTGGTCGGCATTGATCCGGGCGCATGGGATTTCGATTGGGACTATTTCAAAGTAGTATTGGCTGTGCCTGTACACGAAACCGATTTGGCAGGTATAGTATCGGAACAACAAAACCCCGGTTATTGAAAATTCATCAGGGCGCACGGGTGTGTGCGCCCTGAATATATAAACACAATTTAAATTTTATTTTTATGAAAAAGATTACTCTTATTTTGGCAGCATTCGCGCTGTTGTTCTCTGCGCAAACAATGAGCGCTCAATTTTCGGGTGGTAACGGAACGGAAGCTAATCCGTATTTAATCTCAACGAAAGCTGATTTGGAAGCTATTGGTAACTCAGCTTTCTTGGAAGCAGGTACAGCAGGTTTGTATTTTGAACAAACAGCTGATATTGATTTAGGTGGCGAGGCTACACCTTGGGAACCCATATCACACTTTAGTGACAGTTCTTTTAAAGGAACTTATAATGGAAATGGAAAGAAAATTACCAATATTTACATCAATACTACCGGCGCTTCGGACGGTCAACAGGAATATTTCGGACTTTTTGGTGTAGTAGGTGTCGGTGCAGTTATTCAAGATGTACATATTGTAGGCGGATCAATTACCGTAACAGAAAACGGAGGAAGTGTTTACGCTGCCGGCGTTGTAGGACGTGTGAATGGTAATGATGTTTGGATACTTAATTGTAGCAATAGTGCAAATGTTACTTCAACTGCCAACTCCGGAGCTGCCGGAGGTATTGTCGGTCGTATTGATGGCGATGGAGGCATTGTTTTTTCAAGTTACAATACAGGTAATGTTTCTTCCGGACAATATACCGGTGGTATTGTTGGTCGTGGCTATGCAGGGTCTGCTACCATTCAAGATTGCTACAGTGTAGGAAATATTTCTTCTACAGGTTCGGATTCTCCTTATGCAGGTGGAATCGCCGGATATGTTTATACCAGCGGCACATCTACTGCTCCTTCTTTCTATACCGTGGAAAAGTGCTATGCAGCAGGTACGGTTGCTTGTCCTGCAGGAACAGCAGCAGGCATTGTTGGTCGTGCAACAAATGACGCTCAAGTAATCGTTCTTCACAATGTGGCTTTACAAACTTCATTGGATGGTAAAGGCAAAGGCATTATTGGCGGTAACGTAAACACTGGAACTACTGACAATTATTCTATCTCTACTATCCTTATAGATGGAGCGGCTAAGTCTGCTACAACCGCAGCGCATGGTTTGGATGTAACTCCGGAAGATGCAAAAACAAAGTTGTTCTACGAAACTATCCTGGATTGGGATTTTACCGATGACTGGACGATCGTAGAAGGTGTTTCTTATCCTACATTGCAAGCAAATCCTGTTATATCAGCCGGTACCGGCATCAACCGGGTGAATGTTGAAAACGGAGCAATTGTAGCTCAAAAATACTACAACTTGCAAGGCATAGAAGTATCAGCAAGCGCTACCGGTGTGATTATCGTAAAAAATATCCATGCTTCAGGCGCTGTTTCTTCTACTAAAGAATTGAAATTAGCAAAATAAATCGTAGGGGCGCACCTGCGTGTGCGCCCTCCTATCGGGCGAACACATAGTTCGCCCCTATAATATTATGAAAAAGACATTATTCTTAATAACATTAACACTTGCGTGCGCCTGGCAAATGCAGGCACAGTTTTTGATTGGTTCTCCCGCAAAAACGCAATTACGGAGTACGGATGCGGCATGCCTCGTCTCTACGGAATGGGCAGATGCAAAAGCCGTTCACGGCGATATGTTCGTGCGCGCAGGTGTAGTGGAATTAAATCGCACCAATGTTAATGATCCAAGTATTCAAAACGCTTTATTGACCCGGGATTTGCTGACTATCCAACTATTTGCTGATGTAACTGTTACGGCAAATAAAACCGGTGTGCGCACCACGACATCCGGAGGCATTTATTGGACAGGAAATGTATCGAACGGTGAATTAACATTGTTTATGCAAAACAATTGTTTGTCGGGAACCTTACGCCAAGGAAATCAAGTATTTGACATTACATCCGATGAAACCGGCAATGTGAAAGTGGTGGAATTGAACACGGAAAAAAATCCAATGCCGGCTGAAGATTGCTTTTTTAATGAGGATGATACCGTAGGGACGAATGGCATTCACCCGGACGAAACGGTTGCCCAATCCGAATGGCGGGCAGCTGCCGATTTTCCAACTCCATCTACCGATGTGGATGGCAATTATATAGTAGATATTTTAGTGCTTTACCCGAATGAAGTGGCCGCATTGATGGGAGCAACTCCGGAATTGCGCACGGCTAAAGTGGATTATTATATTGAGCAAGCCAACGAAATTTTCATCAACAGCCGGATTAACGTCCGGTTTCGTTTAGCGCACGACGAAATTAATAATGCTATTCCTAAAGGGGCGACTACTACTTCAGAAGTAAGTGGAACACCGAGGGTTACCGCATTGCGTGACTTGTATGGTGCGGATATTATCTCTCATTGGAATTTCAATGGCGCTGCCGGAATAGGATCTGTTTTTTCCGGCACCGGAAGAAGCGCTATGTATAATAGCAGTAAATACAGCGATGTAATCTCCCGCTATACTTTTGTTCATGAATGTGGACACAATATGGGAGGACAACACGATCGCTACGAATACTCCAAACCGGGAGGAGAGCAGAAACACTTAACACAAGCGCCCGGAGATAATTTTGGAAAATCTTTCCCCGGATATCATACTATTATGTCGTATGGTAACGATCCGACTATATCCGGCGGTAGTAGTACCCGGGTGAAATACTTCTCAAATCCGGATGTTATATTCAATGGACAGCCGACCGGAATTGCATTAATTCCCGGCGCTCCCTTAACTGCAGAAGGCAATGGAGGACCCGCCGATAATGCAAGATACATTAATATAGAATCACAATATGTTTCAGCATATAATGATCCGATTACAACGATTCCAAGTTTTAACGTAACCGTTATTAACGGACAATCCAATATCTCGAATGCGGTAGCGAATACAGTTATTGAACTTACGGCCGATACACCTCAGGAAGGGCAAGTTTTTTCGCATTGGCTTGGTGGTAATGGTGTCTTTGGAGATCCCGATCAAGCGAATACAACGTATGTTATGGCATCTGAAAATGTAACACTCACAGCCATTTTCAAAATACCATCGACTGAAGAAAATCCGTGGCTTATCGCCAACAGAGCTGATTTGGAAAAAATCATTGATTTTCCGGGCGAAATATATAAACTGACTGCCGACATTGATATGGCCGGTAAAACGTGGACGCCGATTCCCTCTTTTTCAGGTAAACTATATGGCGAAGGACACAAACTGAACAACGCCACAATTGCATCAAGCGCCAATTATGTCGGATTGTTTGCCGAATTGGCTACCGGCGCCTATGTCAAAGGAGTCAACATGGTAGGCGGAAACGTGATCGCCACTTCGGCGGGTGCATACGTGGGTGCGATTACAGGATATATCAGCGGAGACAATGTGACAATTACAGAATGTGGTAATACTGCAAATATTAGAGGAACAGGAGCTACGGCACGTGTAGGTGGTCTCGTGGGTAGTATTAAAGGAAATTTTGCCACCATTACTTCCAGTTTTAATAAAGGGAATGTTACCGGCGGGCTTTATGCCGGAGGTATTGTCGGGCGTCCGGCTGATGCACAAAATACTGTTACTATTCGCGATTGTTATAGTCAATCAACAATAACGACTTCAATAACTACTACCTCTTCTTCTTATCTGGGAGGAATAGTGGGGTATATGTATAATGGCGGTAGTGGTCAATATACTGTGGAGAATTGCTACGCAACAGGAACTGTTGTGAACGCTGCTTCTGCCATAGGATCAGCAGTCGGAATTGTTGGTCGTGCATGGAATAGTTCCAACTCAATCGTCCAACACAACGTGGCATTACAAACCAACCTTCAAGGTAGTACATCCAATACGGTAGCTATTTTGGGAAGTAACCTGTCTTCGGGTACGAAAGAAAACTTCTCTAATTCCGAAATGCTTTTGAATGGTGTGCAAATTACATATCCGGATCCGATTAATGAAAAGAATGGAGCAGCAGTCACTTTAGTTGATGCTAAAACAGCAGCATGGTATGCTGCTAATCTGCCAAGTTGGAATTTTACCAATACATGGGCAATTACTGACGGTAGTTTGCCGATTCTCAAATGGGAAACCACCGGTGATGTGGCTATCGAGTCACCCAAAGTTATCTACACATTGAGAGCATCTGCTTCCAACGGTATTTTGACAGTGAAAGGCCTGGTTACAGGCGAATCGGTTCGCGTATATACGGTAACGGGACAAACTGTTGCAAATCAGATGGCAAAGAATTCGGAACAAACCATTCAATTACCTGCTTATGGCGTATATATCGTTGTCGCTGGGAATAAAGCTGTGAAAGTTTTTGCAGGAAAATAAAAAATAATGAAGAAAACACTTTTATTATTCACTCTGATAATTACGTATGCGTTGCAAATACAGGCGCAGTTTTTAATTGGCACGCCCGATAGAGACGTGGCGCGCCGCGTCTCTACTGAAGAATGGAGGGCAGCAAAAGCTGTACATGGCAATATGTTTGTGCGTGAAGGAATTGTAGCGTTGAATCGTGCCAATATCAATGACCAAAGTATTCAAACCGCTTTGCTTACGGAAAATTTACTTTCCATCCAACTATTCGAGGATGTGACAGTTACCGCAAAGAAAACCAATGTTCGCACTACCGCATCCGGTGGAATTTATTGGACGGGAACCATCGTAGAAACGCAATTTATTGCATCTCTACCAAACGGCGAATTAACCCTGTTTATGAAAAACAATTATTTAGCCGGAACTTTGCGGCAGGGAGATCAAGTTTTCGACATCACTCCCGGTGCAAACGGTACTGTCAAAGTAGTGGAATTGGATCTTCTAAATAATCCGAATCCCGATGAAGATTGCTATTTTCACGAAGAGGTAGAGACGCAGCATGCCATGTCTTTACCACAATCAACAGCCGAATTGCGCGCAGCAACAGCATCACCTACAATGGATGAGGAAGGACATTACATTGTCGATATTTTAGTACTTTATCCGGCAGCCGTGGCAAGTCTATTGGGTTCTACAGCGGCAGAACGAACGGCATCCGTTGAGTATCGAATTGTTGAAGCCAATGAGATTTTTGAAAACAGTGAAATCAATGTACGTTTCCGCTTGGCGCATCATGAAATAAACGATATTGTTCCCGCCAATGCACCGAGCGCGGTAGATGTCCGAATAAAAAGTGTTACCGCATTGCGCGCCCAATACGGTGCGGACATTGCATCGCATTGGAATATGAACGGATCAGCAGGAAGCGGATATGTATTGACAGACAATTCGAAGATAGAGGAGACAGGATACAACACCAGTAAATACAGCGATATCATTTCCCGCTTTACTTTTGTTCACGAATGCGGACACAATCTGGGTGCACTGCATGACCGGTATGATTACCGGGAGAGAACCGAATTAACAAATAGCAGGCCCTATTATCAATTTGGAAAAGTATTTCCAACTTATCGAACCATTATGGCATATACAAACTGTGTAACGGTAGGCGGAGAAAGCGGCTCGGCAAATTGTCCGCGTATCAAGCATTTCTCTAATCCGAATGTTTTGTATAATGGCGTTCCAACCGGAGTGGAAGGTACAGAACCCTCCTCATTGATTGACGGAGGCCCGGCGGATAATGCCAGACAAATCAACAGACTGGCGGAAAAAGCTTCGAGCTGCAACAATCCGGTGACAGTCACGCCTCCACCGACGGAAGAGACGATCCCAATCTCCACCCGGGCGGAATTGGAAAGCATTAAAGACAATCTTTCCGGTAGATTTCAACTGACACAAGATATTGACTTGAGTGAGGGGGGCGATTGGATACCCATAGCAGGTGTCTTTACCGGTAAGTTATATGGTGATAATCATTCGATTAAAAATATTTCAATTAATAGCGATGCTGCTAAGGCCGGACTTTTTGAAGAATTGGGCGCCAAAGCATTCATTGAAGGCGTAAACATAGTCGGCGGTAGTATTATTTCTTTAGCAGCAAACGCACAAGTGGGAGGCATTGCCGGATACATCAGTGGTGCAGAGGCGACGGTTACAAAGTGTAGCAATAGTGCATCCATTCGTGCAACCGGCGCTACGGCACAAGCCGGTGGTATTGTGGGTAGCATTGAAGGAAAATTTGCTGCTATTACGTCTAATTTCAATAAAGGCGCTATTACAGGGGGTATCTATGCGGGAGGGATTGTTGGCCGTGCGGCTGATGAGCAACTGACCGTTACTATTCGCAATTGCTATAGCCAAGCGACAATATCCTCTGCGGTAGAGTCTTCGTACGTAGCCGGAATCGTTGGGTACATGTATAATGTCCCTATTGACGGTTATTATACGGTGGAAAATTGTTATGCGACCGGAAGTGTCGTGAATACAGGCAATGGCACTGCAGCAGGTATCGTTGGCCGTGTCTGGGATAGCGCCAATACGATGATTCAACACAACGTGGCATTGCAGGACCTGCTTACGGGTAATCCATCCAATACTTTCCCCATTTTGGTAAGTGACATAAGCATTGGAACGAAAGAAAATTACTCCAATTCCGAAATGCTTTTGAATGGAGAACAAAATACAAATGAAACAGAGTGGACCGGTGCGGCAGTTACCCTTGCCGATGCTAAAACAAAAGTATTCTACACGACCGCTCCCCTCGCCTGGAATTTTACCGATACATGGACAATTGAAGAGGGAACTTTCCCGATTCTCAAATGGGAAGTTGTAATGGACCCCGTAGTAACAACCTATACGGTTACTTTTGCAGTAGAAGATACAAATGGAATAGCAATTACGGATGCGGTAGTAACATTTGACGATATAGTTAATGCAGCCGGCAATTATGTATTTACAGACATCGCGGCCGATACATACGATTATTTGGTAGCAAAAGAAGATTACGAAACAGTTTCAGGCAACGTAACTGTAACGGATGCGAATGTAACAGTACCTGTAACTTTAGCAGAACTCGTTAGTATTCAATCTGTAGATGCTGATGCTATTGTGGCTACTAAATATTACAACTTGCAAGGTGTAGAAGTAGTTCCGACAACAACAGGTGTTTATATTGTAAAAAACACCCATGCTTCAGGCAAAATCAGCTCTTCTAAAGAACTGAAAGGGATTGCAGGAAAATAAAAATCGAAAGGGGGAGGAGTTTAATCCTGCCCCTACAAATCAAAAATTTAGTTATTTATAGATTCTAATGCAGATGCCAACTCTATTTGCCACTTTATAAAATCTCTAAGAGAGGTTTCATCAAGGGCATAAGGATAATAAATAATAAACGGTTTTTCCGGATGCTTTTCAGATATGTTTGTTACCTTGTAAGGTTTAAATCGATTATTCTTCGCATGCGCCTCCATATCTGATAAAACGGCTTTGAATTTAGTCACTAAATTATCCTCAATATCGCGACTATTCCAATCCTTTGGCTTGATCGTCCGACTCAAAGCATAACATTCTGCAAGCGTACAATACTCGGATAGAGTAAATTTCATTTCGTTACTGACATTGGAATTATCAATATAGGTACGTAGTTCGGCAACTTCATCAATCATGCGTTTTAATTTCAGTGAAGATGCCGAACGAATCTTAACAAGGCATTTTTGTATTTCTGCTGGTATTACCGGATTTTCATCTTTGGTAAAATAAATTTGCATCATTCCATTATAATCAATCCTTTGATCGGAAATATCGTTTTGGGTAACTCCTACGCCTTTTATTACAGCCGCCACCTTTTTGAAAACTCCTTTTAGAAGTCCACCTTTTAGAATGCTGACCTGTATGTCGGAAGAAATTGGGATTCCAATTCTTTCATTATTTTTCAAAAGACGGAGTGAATCCGTTTCTCGTAATTTTTCATACTGTAAAAAATTCAAAGGTATCGTAAAATCTCTACGAAATGCAAGAATGTCTGTTGAATCATCTGAAGCATTGCTTTCTAATAACCTGTTTATCAATCCTAACCCGATATTTTCGGTAATAGTCTTTTCTATCACTGTTGATAATACGTTTGTGATATTATCTTCTTTTTGAGGTATTCTCCTTAATTTAACTTCAACTTCAATGTGATTAATATCGTTTAATGTTACATTGGGAGATAATCTAAGATCTGTCAAGTATCCGATATTGTCTCCTTTTAAAATTATTTTTTTAAACAAACATCCTATTTGATATACAGGTTCACCTTTGGGGTTATTGTCCAACCAACTATAATAGCGAATGTTTAGATTGACAAAATATTCGTTTTGTGGGTTGCTTGTTTTGAAAAACAAAGTATCAACAAAAAAGGATATAGAATTATACCTTGTTATTATTTCTTCATTGGAATCTCCCAACTGCAATAATTCATCTTTTGTTTTTGTTTCTATTTCTTGTCCATGAATAAATTGGATGAAAACTATTAAAAATAAGGGCATTAAAAATACTAATTTTTTCATATCTATAAATTTAAATTATTCACAAAAATACAAATAAATCTTAAATATACAAACAATTTGGAAAAAGACAGAATCAGTCGTGTTCATAGTAAAATATTATCCTGGCTATCGAAAAAGCATTGGCGCAAATAATTATTTTTCATATCTTTGCGGGCATGAAGCTATCCAGGATAAAGAGAATAATAGTTGTATTTGCTTTGCTGTGCGCGGGTTTTGCCATGCAGGCGCAGGTAAATACCAACCGGGTGCTTGCCATTGGCAAGAATGCCCTGTATTTTGAAGATTATGTCCTTTCGATTCAATATTTTAATCAAGTCATCAAATCCAAACCGTATTTGGCGGAGCCTTACCTCTACCGGGCGATGGCTAAATTCAGTCTGGATGATTACAAAGGCGCCGAAGCCGACCTTACGTTGTGCATCGAACGGAATCCGTTTTTGGTATCGGCCTATCAATGTCGGGGCGCCGCCCGGCAAAACTTAGGTAATTTTGAAGGAGCCATCGAGGATTACAACAAGGGATTGGAGTTTCGTCCCGAAGACAGACAGATGTTGCTCAACAAATCCATTGCGTTCGCGCAATTGAAAGCATACGAACCCGCCATTACGACCTTGGATTTGTTGGTGAAATATCAACCGAAATTCACGCAGGCGTACTTGGCCCGGGGTTCGGTATTCAGTGAAAAAGGCGATACAACGCGGGCTTTTGTGGATTATGATAAAGCCTTGGAATTGGATAAATATTACGCGCCGGCTTATGCCCAACGGGCGATGCTTTATTTTCAAAAAGAAGAATATGCCTCCGCCTTGAAGGACTTCGATCAGGCTATCCATTTAGAAACCAAGCAACCGGGCTATCATATCAACCGGGGATTGGTGCGCTTTCATTTGAATGACTTGCGGGGTGCGATGGACGATTACGACAAGGTAGTCAACCTGGATGCCAACAATCTGATTGCCCGCTTCAACCGGGGACTGCTCCGCTCGCAGGTGGCCGACCTTTACGGCGCGTTGGAAGATTTTGACAAGGTAATAGAGTTGGAACCGGATAACTTCATGGCCATCTACAACCGGGCTATTTTGAATGAAGAAGCGCGGAACTACCGCAATGCAGTGGCCGATTTGGATAAGGTGCTCAACGAATATCCCAATTTTGTACCCGCTTATTATTTCCGGGCGGAAATCAAACGGAAAATGAACGACGTGAAAGGCGCCGACCGGGATTATTGGTACGCCTACGATTTGGAACAAAACCTTCGCAAGCAAAGGGAACAAGGCAAAATCATCACAGGAAAAGAAGTGTTGGATTCCGATGAAATGGCGGATAATGCGGGGGAAGGAAACAAAACACGGGAGAAATCCGATAAGGATATAGCCAAGTTCAGCCGCTTGGTGGTGTATGATAAAGACGAAGAATTGCAATCCAAATACAAGAATGAAATCCGCGGACGGGTGCAGGACAAACAGGTGAAAGTGGATTTGGAACCGCAATTCATCATTACCTATTATGACAACCTGAATGTGCTTGAAAATTCGATTTCCCATACGGACAAGTTCGTTTCGGATTATAACAATCAACGGATTTTGTATTACCAACTGAAAATTGTTAATCACGAAGTACCTCTGACAGATGACCAAGCTGCTTATCATTTCCAATCCATCGACCATTACTCGTTGGTTTTAGACCGCAATCCGGCGGATGTGAATGCGTATTTTGGACGGGCATTGGATTTTATGGTGTTGCAGGACTTGTCGGAAGCGATTGACGATTTCGGGCGGGTGGTTACCTATAATCCAAATTTTTTCATGGCCTATTTCAACCGTGCGGTCGTGCGGCACAAACAAATGGAAATCGCTGAGTATAAGGAGAATAATTCGGATGATGATACGAAAAAAAGTTTCGAATTCAATCTAATCATGCGGGATTATGAAACGGTCATCCAATTGAATCCCGATTTTGTGTATGCGTATTACAACCGGGGAAATATCCGTTGCCTGCAAAAAGATTACCGAGCCGCTCTGGCCGATTACAACGAAGCCATCAAACGGAATCCCGACTTTGCGGAAGCCTATTTCAACCGCGGCTTAACCCGTCTGTACTTAGGAGATACCAACAAAGGAATCGAAGATTTGAGCAAAGCCGGAGAATTAGGCATGATAGACGCCTACGGCATCATCAAAAAAATGACAGCCAATTAGAGAACTAAAAACTAAAAACTAAAAACTAAAAGTTGCGCGAAGCGCGGTAATAAACAGGCGTCAGCCAACTTTTAGGTTTTAGTTCTTAGGTCTTAGTTTTTAGTTCTCACATGCGTTCGGGGACGTTGATGCCGAGGAGTGAAAAGCCGGTTTGAATGATTCTTCCGATGTTTTGGGACAGCACCAATCGGAATTTCCTCAGTTCTTCGTTTTCTTCTTTCAAGATAGGATAATCGTGATAGAATTGATTGTATTCTTTTACTAAATCGTAGATATAGTTAGCGATTACCGCGGGGCTGAACGTATCGCCGGCTTCCTGCACAATAGCCGGAAATTCCGCTATTATTTGAATGAGGTTTTCTTCTTTTTCGCTGATCGGAACACACACATTGATTTGTTCCTGCGCATAAAAAGTTGCGTCTTTCCGCCTCAAAACCGATTGGATACGCGCGTAAGTATATTGGATGAAAGAGCCGGTATTCCCGTTGAAATCGATAGATTCTTTCGGATTGAAGACCATATTTTTACGCGGATCGACTTTCAGGATAAAGTATTTCAAGGCGCCCAAACCGACCGTCCGGGATACTTCGTTGGCTTCTTCTTCGGTGTATCCGTCCAATTTCCCTAACTCTTTGGAAGTGTCCCGCGCCGTTTGAATCATTTCTTCGATTAAATCGTCTGCATCTACGACCGTTCCTTCACGGGATTTCATTTTTCCTTCGGGAAGTTCCACCATGCCATACGAGAAATGCACCAAATCTTTTCCGAAGGCAAATCCCAATTTATCCAACAACAAGGAAAGTACCTGGAAATGATAATTTTGTTCATTTCCCACTACATAAACCATTTTATCAATGGGATAATCGTCGAAACGCAATTTGGCCGTTCCAATATCCTGAGTCATGTAAACCGAAGTGCCGTCGCTACGAAGCAACAATTTTTCGTCCAATCCGTCGGCTGTTAAATCGGCCCAGACCGAACCGTCTTCTTTTGAATAGAAAACACCCTTTTTAAGTCCTTCCAAGACTTTTTCCTTGCCTTCGAGGTAGGTTTTGGATTCGTAATAAATCTTATCGAAATCGACTCCCAATGCTTTGTACGTTTCGTCAAAACCGGCATACACCCAGGAATTCATCTTTTCCCACAGGGCAACGGTTTCAAAATCACCGGCTTCCCATTTCCGCAACATTTCCCGCGCTTCGGCCATCAGGGAAGAACGTTCTTCCGCTTCCTTTCGCGTCAAACCGGAGGCTTCCAGTTCGGCCAGTTCCTTTTTATATTCCTGATCGAATTTTACATAATAATCTCCAATCAAATGATCGCCTTTTTTTCCGGTGGAATCGGGTGTTTCGCCGTTTCCCCAGGTTTTCCACGCCAACATGGATTTGCAGATATGAATGCCCCGGTCGTTCACGATATTCGTCTTCACTACCCTATTCCCATTGGCTTTCAGGATTTCAGAAATACTGTAACCTAACAGATTGTTGCGGATATGGCCCAAATGAAGCGGTTTATTGGTATTGGGAGAAGAATATTCAATCATCACGAGAGGCGCATTTTTGCCTGCTTCCCTTGTTCCATACTTCGGAGTCCGATGAATATCATTCAAAATATTGATCCAATACGCCGGAGCAATGGTGAGGTTCAAAAATCCCTTGATGACATTGAACTCCGAGATAGACGGTTGATTAGCAATCAAGTACTCCCCTATTTCCGTTGCGGTCTGTTCCGGATTTTTCTTAGAAATTTTTAATAAAGGAAAAACCACTAAGGTCAGATGGCCTTTGAATTCTTTCTTTGTTTTCTGTAACTGGATGGCAGATTCCGGGATTTTCTCGGCATACAAGCGTTCCAAGTCCTGTTGGATGAGTTGTTGAATATTCATATTACTGTTCCTTGCTTTCGTAGTATTTGACAAACGACCGGACGACGATTTTGTTTCCTCCGGGCGTGGGATAATTTCCTGAAAAATACCAATCCCCTTTGTGGTTGGGACAGGCTTCGTGCAGCCCTTCCAACGATTGATAGACAATCTCAATGGGAGTGGTGATATCCTCGGGCGTGAGTATTTCGGCGATTTTAGCCGAAATTTCATCCGCCGTAAACGGACGGTAAATATCTTTCACATAATTGACGACTTGCTCTTTGGGCAAATCCACTTGCGCTTTGCATTTTTGGTAGATTTCATCGATGATATGCTGCATTCCGCGTTCCTTCAATAAGGCAATCGCCGCACGAAAAGCCACAAATTCATCCATCCGGTTCATGTCGATGCCGTAGCAATCGGGGTACCGCACTTGGGGCGAAGAAGAGACAATGACGATTTTCTTGGGTTCCAGCCGGTCCAGTATCTTGATGATACTCTGTTTCAACGTAGTTCCGCGAACAATACTGTCGTCAATGACCACCAGATTGTCGGTTTTGGCTTTGATGGAACCGTAGGTTATATCGTACACGTGAGCGGCCAATTCATCGCGACTGTCGCCTTCGGCAATGAAAGTACGCAACTTAATGTCTTGGAGCGCCACTTTTTCCTGACGCACTTTCATCGAAAGAATCCGCTCCAAATCATCTTCCGTCAATTCATGCACGTGTTTTTTTATGAGATGTTTCTTTTGCTCATCCATATACGATTCAAAGCCTTCCATCATCCCGTAAAACGCCACTTCCGCAGTGTTGGGAATAAAGGAAAAAACCGTATGTTCCAAATCATTGTCAATGGATTTAAGAATCGGATCCAGAAGTAGTTTGCCCAACATCTTCCGTTCCTGATAAATATCTTTGTCGGAACCGCGGGAGAAATAAATCCGCTCAAAAGAACAGGGAGTGACCGTTTCCACTTCCTGAATTTGTTCCAGGACGATTTCGCCGTTTTGTTTCACGATAAAAGCCTGTCCCGGCTGAAGTTCCCGGACATCTTCCGTTTTTACATTCATCACCGTTTGGATAACCGGCCGTTCGGAAGCGACTACCGCTATTTCGTCATCGTGGTAATAATAAGCCGGACGAATACCATGCGGATCGCGAAAAGCAAACATATCCGTATTGCCCGTTGCCCCGCAAATAACGTATCCGCCGTCCCAGGTTTGTGCCGAACGGCGTAGAACATATCCCAAATCGACATTTTCGGCAATTTTCTTATTCCGGGCCGGACCGTCTTTCAATTTCAATTTGTATAATTCATATAAATGCTGCACTTCCCGGTCCAAGTAATTCCCCATCATTTCCAGCATCATCAAGGTGTCGGAATATAAACGCGGATGTTGCCCCTGGTCCACCAATTGCTGGAATATTTCATCTACATTCGTGAGGTTGAAATTTCCACACAGCATCAAACTGCGGGAACGCCAGTTATTGCGCCGCAAAAAAGGATGAATATAAGCCATCCCGGAACGCCCGGTGGTGCTGTAGCGCAAATGGCCCATATATACTTCGCCGCAAAAAGGGATATTTTCGTAAGGAGTATCCGGCGGCGTTTGTGAGATTGAGTCGTATGTATTTTCAAAAACTTCTTTGATGGCGCCGCTGCCCATAGCCCTTTCCCGAAAAATGTATTCGGTTCCGGGAGTGGCTTTTGCGCTCACACAACCGATTCCGGCGCCTTCCTGTCCGCGATTGTGTTGTTTTTCCATTAAAAGATAAAGCTTGTTCAGACCGTACTGCCAAGTACCATATTTATTCACATAATACTCAATCGGTTTTAACAGGCGGACTAACGCTATGCCGCATTCGTGCTTAAGTTGTTCCATATAATTTTTGCCCCTTCTAAGGAGTTGCAAAGATAGTATTTTCTATTGAGAAAAAATGTGTATATTTACCAAATATTTTTATTATCCATTTGATATTTAAGTATTACCTTTGCGAAAATATTGCAAGCGAAGCGATAAAAGAAACATCTTTACTTCATGAAGATTCTTATTATTGAGGACGAATTGGGATTGGCGCAGAGCATTATGGAATACCTCTCGCAGAAAGACTATGTTTGCGAACACGTTTCAACTGTCGATGAGGCGATTGAGAAAATTTCGCTCTATTCTTACGATTGTATTTTGTTGGATTTGATGCTCCCCGACGGCAACGGATTGACCGTTTTGGAAACGTTGAAAAAGGAAAATAAACCGACCGGCGTGATTATCATCTCTGCCAAAGACTCGTTGGACGACAAGATAAAAGGCATTCACATCGGCGCGGATGATTATTTGGCCAAGCCGTTCCATTTGTCCGAATTGAGCGCACGCATTTTTGCCTTGATTCGCCGGACGCAATATGCGAACAACAACAGCGTACAATCCAATGATTTGAAAATCAATTTGTTGTCGAAAGAAGTATTCGTCAATGATACAGAAATTATCCTGACCAAGAAAGAATTGGATTTGCTCTTGTTTTTAATCGGCAATAAAAACCGTGTCATTTCCAAAAATGCCTTGGCGGAACATCTTTCCGGAGATATGGCGGATATGTTGGATAATCATGATTTTGTGTATGCACATATCAAAAACCTGAAAGCCAAATTGAGCAAAGCGGGAAGTAAAGATTCAATAAAAACCATCTACGGAATGGGTTACAAATGGGTGGAATGAAAACAAGAAAATTATTAAATAAGACATTACTGTATTACGTGGGGTTTTGCATCCTCTATTTGTTGCTGACGATCCCTTTGTTTTATTATGCTTCCAACCGGTTTTATGAGCACGAACTGAATGAGTATTTAACCGAACGGCAAGAAAAAACGGATGGAATAGACATCCCAAAGATTACCCACGAAGCGCAAGAAATTATTGTGGCTGCCACGTGGCTACAAATGCTCTTTTTTATTGGTTTAATGCTTGGTTTTGTGTTGATTACCCAATTAGTGATGAAAAGGCTGTGGACACCTTTTTATCAAACCTTGAATCTAATCGAACAATTCAATATCCGGAAAAATGAACTCCCGCCTTTCCCGGAAACAACCATCCGGGAGTTTTCGCAATTGAATAAAGCCTTGGAAAAATTGGTTTCCAACAATTTGCAGGCTTACAAAACGCAAAAGGAATTTACGGAAAATGCCTCGCATGAAATGCAAACGCCTTTGGCTGTTTTTCAATCCAAATTGGATATTTTGTTGCAACAGCCCAACCTTTCCGAAGAGCAACTATTTATTATTCAATCGCTTTATGATGTAACCTCCCGTTTGGTGCGAATGAATAAAAACCTGCTTTTGTTAGCAAAAATGGATAATTTACAGTTTTTGGATACGGAGGCCTTAAATGTTCCTCAAATTATAAGTGAATCTTTGTCGTTTTTATCGGAACAAGCCGAAGCCCATTCCATTCATATTGAAATGGATATTGCGGCCGAACAACACCTCGTTCAAGCCAACAAAATATTATTGGAAAGTCTGATAAACAATCTGATAGCCAATGCCATAAAGCATAATATACCCAACGGGGCCATTACGATTTCCTTTCAGGATAGCAAACTAACCATTAAAAACACAGGCGTTACCAAAGCATTGGATAAAACGGTATTGTTTCGCCGGTTTGTCCGGATGAATGAAAGGACAAAAGGCAGCGGGCTGGGACTTGCTATTGTACAGCAGATATGCGGGCTTTATCAGTGGCAGATTGCGTATTGGTATGAGGATGAAATGCATCAATTTACGGTTAAGTTCTAAATTCATTTTGTATATTCGACTTTGTATGAGCCGCCGGCTGATGTCCATAAAGATAATACAAAAACTCAAAATTTCTTCAAAAAATTCACTATATTTGCGACTATGATTTCCAACAAATTCATATTGTTATTCGTATTGGAATTTATTTTTGTCTTTAGTGTTTTTTCGAAAAATCCTCCTATTGACAATCTCACGCCAATTGCCAATCCACCCGTGTTCAATGGCATTTATCAGAATATTAATAATAAACTTTCGTCCATATTAGGGTTGGGTTATAATGCAACCGATTTTTTTATAATTGATTATAATGGAAAAAATTCTTTAACAATATCCTATTATACAGAAAACGGCAAGCAGTGTATTTCGTACAAAAGCAAATTGAAAGGCAATTGTCTTGAAGTGATGTTGGAAAAGAAACGGCATATCTTTCCGCCGTTATATATTCATTATCTCACACACAAAATTTATTTAGGCTCAACTGACACAACTGATTTGGCTATCCACTATTATTATAATAATTTTGGTATGATACCTGTATTCGCAGCAGGTGGCAAAGAAGAGGAAGATTGTTTTTTTAATAAGTATGAAACAAATCAGGAGGGGAATATAACTCCTGTCATAATCAATAATAAATGGGGATTTATCGACTATTTGGAAAATATCGTCGTTGAACCGAAATATGAGTTTGTGAGAGTATTTGAATATGAGGTCTCCAGAGTAAAACTTAACGGCAAATGGGGATTGATTAATAAAGAAGGAAAAGAGATAGTTCCGGCTATATATGATAATATTTACGCATTTGGAAAGGATTCTCTTGCAATGGTATTAATTGACGACTTTACAAAATACATCAATACGTCGGGCGAAGAAGTAATAAATATAAAAGAGAATGAGAATCAACTATTCCGGTTTTCTGAGAATGGGAAATTCGGCTATGCGTCTAAAAAAGTACTGCTTTATCCGCCTATATTTGAAGAAGCTGACGAATACTTCAATAATGTTATCTATACAACCGAATCGAAAGAGGATATTCCGGAAAATCCGGACTATAAACATACGGTTAGGTACAGAGATCTGAAATATATAAGCGACACTAATCGTTATGCATTTGTGAAATATAATGGTAAATCCTTTTGTGCTGACGAAGCAGGCTACTTGTATCAATATAAGAAAAAGAAAGATAAAACAATATTGATAGAAAACTCTAAAATTACAGTAGCAGAGCTAATTGAAGATTGAATTATTCTCTTATTACATCCAATGATTGAATGAATTTCCGAAATTCAATTAATTCATCATCTGTGAACAATTTTTTATCCAAAAAATTGGCAACAATTTTATCTTGATATAAAATAAAAAATTCTTTAGTTTCTTTTATCTTGTAATAACGAGTCCATTTTTGTGTTGTATCAATCTCATCGCCTTTAATCCGAATTGATTCATTATTCAAACTATAATTCAATTGTTCCTGAAATATTTTGTTTATCTTATAAATCTTTTTAGCCTGAGTAAGGGTTAAAATTGGCGTATATAGGAAGATTCCACATAAAATTAGAGGTATTATAAAAATGGAATTAGATTGATTCGTTTCGGGATTTTCATTCAACAAAAACCCAGATATAATTATAATCATTATTCCAATAAAAAATAAGTTAAGTGGTCTTTTCAAACTTGATTTCAAGATAAAATTTTTATAGTCTTTATAAGCTATTCTCCCTGTAAAATTAATATTCAGTTCTCCGGAATATTCAATAATCTCAATCGGTTTGTCTTCTTTGACTTCCTTTATTTTGCTTATTATTCCAATAATTGAAAGAAAAACAACCACAACAAATACGATTAATAAGTTTAAAATCTCCTTGACCGATAGTAGATTCATTCTATCATCTGTTACGAGTATAATAAAACCAATTAAAAATATCAATACTAATATGGAACAAAAAATAATCCATAACCATCCTGAAAGTTTTTTCATTTTTTTCTATCTATAAGATTTACGCACAAAGATAATTCTTTCTCTAAATATTTTTATTATCCATTTGATATTTAACCTGAGTTCCGGATAAGAAAACCTCATTTATACCTAATTTTCCGAACAGAACAACCTCAGTAGCAATAAGTTTACAGATACACGACACGAACCACATTACCTCATTAAAAGCAAGCGCAATTGAGGTAATGAGGTCTGGTTTGTGGGAGAATTATTTGCTACTGAGGTTGTTCTGTTCGGAAAATTAGGTATAAATGAGGTTTATTATTGAATATCAATTACTTATTCTTTTTCTTATCCGGAACTCAGGTCACTATATCAAAGGCTTCATCAACAGTATAGGTTTTCTCGGTTATACTTTCCGATGCCGGATAGTTTAATCTTACAGACCTGTTATGTTGTTCAAATTCCTTGATAATTCGCCCACCCGTAGGGGTAGCCATATCAATTTCAGCAGTTGTGATTGTATTATTCATATTGTCAAAATTTTAAGTTGTTTCGATGTCAAAGGTACATCTTTTATTTCAATGAAAAAAGATTTTTTATCAAAAATACATTCATAAAGATAGAATCGAACCCAAATTCAAAATTTCTTCAAATTCCCCTTCTATCTTTGCCTAAATTTAATATCCAAATTTGATGAAATCATTTGTTATCCTTTTTATCGGCTTATTTCAAACACTTGTTCTGTTCGGACAAGCGCCCCAAACGTCCCTCGAAGACGACAGTCTAAGTTTTTATCTGAATGAATTGGTAGTTACGGGACGAAAATCAACTTATGTCACGAAAATCGACAAAAAAATCTTCAATGTGGGCGAAGATTTGATGAGTTCTTCCGGTTCGGTCAGCGATTTATTGGAAAATATTCCGTCGGTGCAGGTGGATATAGACGGAAATGTCAGCCTGCGCGGGTCGGAAAACGTGCAGATACTCATCAACGGGAAAGTTTCCAGCTTGATGGGCGGCGCCACGCGGGCAACGGTTTTGCAACAAATTCCGGCTCAAACAATTGAGCGGATTGAAGTGATTACGAATCCATCCGCCAAATACAAACCCGACGGCACCTCCGGCATCATCAATATCGTACTGAAAAAAGAACGCCGGCCGGGTGTAAATGGCGTTATTGCCGCCAATGCCGGAAATTACGATCGTTACAACAGTACCTTGTCTTTGAATTACAATCCGGGAAAAATCAATTTTTCGGGCAGCTACGGCATCCGTTACGACAATCGCTACCGTTTTACTTATAATAACCGGATAAAAACGGATACGATCAGCGGAGAAAATACCTACATTGATCAAAATACCAGCGGACCTGCGCGACCGCTTGATCATCTTCTGCGAGGTGGAATGGATTGGAAAATGAGCAAAAAGGATAATTTTCAGGTGTCCGGAGCTTATACTAACATGAGTTTTATTCGCACCGAAAATACAATTAATCTTTATCGGGACAATAATAAGGATGTAACGAACGAGTATTCCCGGCTCCGTATTGCCGATGAGTGTGAGACGGAATCGGAAATAAGCGCCGCTTATGAGCATAAATTTGGAGAAGAGCACTCTTTGACAGTCGATTATATGTATTCTGCGGCCAAGGAGTTGGAGGATAATCAATATACGAATAACTATTTCTTCCCGGTAAGTCCCGAAACAAAGGACAAAACAAGGATATGGCAAGATGAAACGAAACACCTGATTCGCGCCGATTATGCCCGCCCTTTGGGTGAAGATGCCAAGTCAGACTTCGGTACGGAAATAGAATTGAATCGGGATAATTTTGATTATAGGGCTGATAATAAATTGGATAATGTCTGGATTCCGGATACCGAAAAAACAAATCATTTTAAGTTCGACGAAAATATTTACGCCTTGTATGCCACGTATGAAGCGGAGTTCGGAAAATTTGGCGTCATGGGCGGAATCCGGGGGGAGTTGGTTCGCGCCCAATCACGATTGATTTATACCGATAGTGTTATTCCGAATAATTATGCCAATATTTTTCCAACCCTGCATACCGCTTACCACATCAACGAGAAGCATGAACTGCAACTGAATTACAGCCTCCGCATCAACCGTCCGGAAGGCGATGATTTGAATCCGTTTCCCGAATACAAAGACCCGTTCAATGTCAAGAGCGGAAATCCCAATCTACAACCGGAAAAAATTCATTCTTTTGAATTTGGCTATCTGCTGAAAAGTAATTCAACGACTTTTTTAACAACGGTTTATCACCGGCAAATTTTGAACCGGATGACGGAAATAACGAAATATGTAAACGACTCGGTTTTGTGGACCACCAAGGAAAATATGTCATCGAGCCAATCGAGCGGTTTGGAATTTATTCTCAATTCGACAGTAAGTAAATGGTTGACTCTCAATCTCAATTCCAATATTTATTACAATGTGATTGATGCGAGCGAATTGGGTTTTAGCAAAAATAAATCAGCCGTTGCCTGGAATGTTTCGTTGAACGGGAATTTCAACATTACCAAAAATCTGATGACGCAGGTAAATACCCGTTACACAGCGAAATCGCTCACGCCGCAAGGGTATCGCGAACCTTCGTATATCTTGAATGCGGGCGCGCGTTACAGTTTATTCCACAACAAAGCATCCATCCTTTTCACAGTATCCGACTTGCTGAATACGTACAGCAGTGTAACAAAAGTAGATACGCCCGAATTGAAAGCACGCATGGAAAGGAAACGCGCCTCGCAGATATTTTACATAGGTTTTACCTGCAATTTCGGAAATTCACAGAAGAAACAGAAAGAAGCCGCATTAAAATATGATGAACAATTATAGACGTTCCTTATTTTTTCCAAAAGGGAGACCAATCCAGGTATTTAACATAACTTATTTGAAAATCAATTGAATTTAAAGTGATTGGTTTTGCATCCGAAAAGGTAAAAGAGTTTAGATGTTCCAAAAATGAGAAAGAGGCTGCCCAGTCGGGTTTGTTATAGCCTATGGCCATCCGCGAAAAAACAGCGGGTGATACTTCGATTTTTCCTTTTTTCAACCGGCTTTGCTCATTGCCCAGATGAACTCCCGCAGTGACCATTCCGGACAACATCCAGTTTTTGTTGATTACATACGAATAGGCATAGCCCAGTTTGACTCCAAATTGTAAATTATTGATGGCATCTTTCTCTGTTGCGGCGAATAAACTTTCTTCCCATTCAATGTGATTTCGATAAATACCTCCCCCTAAGGCAAAACTGCCTGCCGATTTGAGTTGTTTTTCGCTTTGAGCAAATGCCGATTTGGCCGAGAATCTTTTCCCATTAAACAGATAGGTCGCCTCTGCACCAATTTGTGCGACTTTTAGATCGGAATAAAGTTCGACTGCCGTATTCTCTCTACCCAAACGGTTATCGTCGCTTTGGTAATAAAAACCTTTATAGCTTTGGTAGGATATATCAAATAAAAAATTTCTCCCATAATTGTGAAGCTGAAAATCAAACGATTCTGTTTTTCCCCATTTAGGATTCGTTGTAAAATTGAGGCCAAAACTATATCCCAGATTCACAACCGTATTTCTTACCGATAATCCGACACCCAATTTCATCGGATTGTTTGGCATATAATTTTTGTCGTCCTTTTGTATTTCTATGAAATTTTTTGAAAGATAGGCTTTAACGGTTATTTTTTGATTGTAAGGCTCAATGTAAGTTGTATCAACCTGAGCGAAACAAACAGGCAGAAAACCAAAAATGGCTGAAAATATTAAATAAACTCTTATTTTCTTCATGGAATAAACTATCGGAAGAGGCT
>JAISKT010000096.1 GCA_031261295.1 Candidatus Symbiothrix sp.
GAGCGTTGCTGTAAAAGACAATCCCGGATTGGGAACTGTGACGGACATTGACGGACATTACAAGATCAAAACGGCTCCTTATAGCACGTTGATTTTCACTTACATTGGCTACAACAGACGGGAAGTTCCTGTTGCCGGTCAAACGGAGGTCAATGTAACCTTGGAGGAAAGTAAGGAAAATGCGTTGAACGAGGTGGTTATTACCGGAACCGGGGCGCAAAAAAAAGTTGCCGTGACCGGAGCTATTACCAGTGTCGATATGAAAACGTTACAGACACCGGGCGGAAACATTGCCAATTCTTTGGCAGGGAATGTGGCAGGTATCATAGCGATGCAAACTTCCGGCGAACCTGGGGCGAATGCCTCGGAATTTTGGATACGTGGAATCTCTACCTTTGGCGGCGGATCAAGTGCATTGGTGTTGGTCGATGGATTTGAACGTCCTTTTAACGAATTGAACATAGAGGATATAGAATCTTTTTCCGTACTGAAAGATGCTTCCGCCACCGCTATTTATGGTTCGAAGGGTGCGAATGGCGTTATTCTTATCACCACCAAAAAAGGGGATTCAGGGAAAGTTAAAATCAATGCGAAAGCAGAATATGGTTACAACACCCGTACTCGTACCCCTGACTTTGTGGATGCGAACACGTATGCCGGTATGGTGAATGAAGCATTGATTACCCGGAATCAGGAGCCTCTATATTCGGATGTCGAATTGGATATTTTCAAATACGGACTTGACTCCGATTTGTATCCAAACATCGACTGGCAGGATGTGATGCTGCGTAATGCGGCCAACAACTATAGAGCCTCGATTAATTTGAGCGGAGGAGGTAGTATGGCTCGTTACTATGTATCGGGTAGCTATTTCGATGAAGAAGGAATGTACAAAGCCGACCAGGGATTGAAAGGCTACAAAACCAATTCCAATTTGACCCGCTACAATTGGCGGGCAAATGTGGATATGGATATTACCTCAACGACTTTAGTGAAGTTGGGTGTAGCCGGTTTTATGGAAAAAAGGAATCGTCCCGGTTTGGCAGATGATATTTGGACCTCGCTGGTGGGCCAAAATCCGACTTCAACCCCCATTATCTATTCCAACGGTTTAGTGCCGGCTTATGGAACCGGGAATCAAACCAATCCCTGGGTATTGGCAACACAAACCGGCTATCAGGAACACTGGAGAACCAAATCGGAACTCAATTTGTCTTGGGAACAAGATTTGAAATTCGTGACCAATGGTTTACGGTTTGTGGGACGTCTTGCATTCGACAATGACAACAAAAATAATATCAACCGCCGCAAATGGCCGGAACAATACAATGTGGAGAGAAGAAGAGACGAAAACGGTAATCTGATACTGAAACGGGTATCTACAGAACGTTTGATGTCGCAAATGTCCGATTCATGGGGCGAACGCGTATTCAACATTGAAGCGGAACTGTCTTATGACAAACGTTTTCTGGAAGATCATCATGTGACCGGTCTCTTAAAATACCAACAGAGAGAATTGGCAAATACCAATAGTTTAGGAGGGGAAGTGGTTTACGATGCAGACAGTGATGAACAGAAGATAATTGATTTTTATCAACAACTTAAGGACGGAATTGCACGGCGTACACAATCGCTATCCGGACGTTTCTCGTATGATTTCAAAAATCGCTATTTTGTTGATTTCAATTTCGGATACACAGGATCGGAAACATTTGAAGTGGGTAATCAATTTGGTTTCTTCCCGGCCATATCGGGAGCATGGGTAATCTCGGAAGAATCTTTCATTAAGGATCATTGGGGAGAATGGCTCAATTTATTTAAACTACGTTATTCGTATGGAGAAGTGGGTAACGATCAAATTAAAAGAGGTGATTATAATATTCGTTTCCCCTACTTAAATACGGTAGGCTACATTGATGGCTATAATTATGGCGATTACGGATACAGCGATAGCTATACCGGCAAACATTTAAGGGAAGTGGCAGCCGACAATTTAACATGGGAAACAGCTGTGAAGCATAATTTCGGTCTTGATTTTACTCTTTTCAACAATAAATTTTCCGGAGCTTTTGATGTATATCAAGACACTCGAAACGACATTTATATGGAACGCGGTTATATGCCCTCCATGATCGGTATCACCAGTCGTCCATGGGCAAATGTGGGAAAAATGCAGGTAAAAGGTTTTGACGGGCATTTTAATCTGCATGACAACCTGGGTGCATTCGATGTAAATATACGCGGAAATATCACATACTCCAAAAATCAAGTGCTTGAATACGATGAAGAATTCAAGGGTTGGGCATATCAGATGACACAAGGTTTCCGTTGGGATCAAGCCAGAGGGTTGATTGCGGAAGGACTGTTCAAAGACTATGAAGATATTCGAAACAGTCCAACGCAAACTTTTGGAGAATATATGCCGGGAGACATCAAATATAAGGATGTCAATGGAGATGGAGTCATCAACGGTGACGATTATGTGCCTATCGGAGCCACGCGGGTACCCAGCCTCATATACGGTCTTGGCGCATCTATAGCGTGGAAGGGCATTGATTTCAATCTGCATTTCCAAGGTTCAGGAAAATCCTCCTACTTCCTTAGCGGCGTATCGGTATATCCATTTGTAGCCGGAAGTTGGGGGAATATCCTGAAAGATGCCGCAGATCCCAATAATCGCTGGATTTCAAGCGCTATTTCGGGCGATCCTGCTACGGAAAATGTGAATGCCAAATATCCCCGGTTAAGTTATAATGGCTATCAATTTGATCTTAACAATGATAAGGACAAAGAGAAGTATGCCGGTTATAACAACTACAGAGCCTCTACTTTTTGGCTGAGGGATGGCGCTTATCTTCGTTTCAAAACATTCGAAGTAGGTTATACATTACCCAAACCGATGACTCAAAAAATACATATAGAGAGTTTACGTGTATTTTTTGTAGGCACTAACTTATTTGTATGGGATACCTTAAAATTGTGGGATCCGGAATTGGCAAGTGGAGACGGAATGAAATATCCGCCATCAAAAACGCTCACATTGGGATTCACGGTAAATTTCTAATAATAATAGTAAATAATACAAGAGAATATGAGAAAAAATATTTTTATATTGACAATAACCTCTTTGATGCTTTCGCTCACATCCTGCTCCGATTATTTGGATATGGAGCACTTCTTTAAGGATCAATTGGATCTGCAAGACGTGTTTGAAAGCAGAGACTATTCCGAGCAATGGCTGGCAGGTGTATATACACATTTGCAAGGTGCCAATGCCGATGTGGCAAGTAAAGGGCACACGGTTTTTAATATGATCTCCGATGATATGTTCTTTGGTGACCGCGATAACAGTTACAAAAGGTACAAAAACGGAGAATACGATGAATACACTTGGGGCGGCGCTGCCAATGAGGGTAATGGCAATAACGGCAATCCATGGGAGATGTGCTACACAGGCATACGTGATGCGTCCACCTTTATCCAACACATCGACATCAATAAAGAAATGTCGAAGACTG
>JAISKT010000156.1 GCA_031261295.1 Candidatus Symbiothrix sp.
CCGCAAAACCATCCGGACAGAAAGGAAGTGCTGGCGATAGTTGAAAAAATGGCGAAAGGCATCAGCCGTTGGCAGGATAAAAAAACAGGCGTTTGGTATCAAGTGACCGATGCCGGCAATCGCAAAGGGAATTATTTAGAATCTTCCGGCTCGTGTATGTTTGTTTACTTTTTATACAAAGCGGTCGATAAAGGCTATATCAGTACCAGATACAAAGCAGTTGCCAATAAAGGATTTGACGGCATCATCAAGCAATTCATTAAAGAAGAAAGTGACGGCACTTACAGTATTACGAATTGCTGCTCCGTTGCCGGATTGGGCGGAAGCGGCAGATACCGCGATGGCTCTTTCGATTATTACGTGGGCGAGAAAGTTATCGACAATGATCCGAAATCCATAGCCCCGTTTATTTTTGCAGCAATAGAACACAATAAATAGCAAGAAAGTATCCATGAAGAATCATTATCGTTGGACAATTTGCGGCTTGCTCTTTTTTGCAACCACTATCAATTACATAGACCGGCAGGTGCTAAGCATCCTTGCTCCTTTTCTGCAAACAGAATTTGGATGGAGCGAAAAGGATTACGGCTACATCATCATGGCGTTTCAAATTGCTTATGCCATCGGTTTGTTGTTTACTGGACGTGTTTTAGACAAGTTCGGTGCTCGTATCGGATATTCCGTTGCAATGGTTGTCTGGAGCCTTGCCGCTGCAGGTCATGCTTTGGCATCGTCGGTATTCTCTTTTGCCTCGGCTCGTTTCGGATTGGCATTGGGCGAATCCGCCAATTTCCCTGCGGCTATCAAGACCGTTGCCGAATGGTTTCCCAAAAAAGAAAGGGCTTTGGCTACGGGCATTTTCAATTCCGGCTCCACCGTTGGCGCCATTGTAGCCCCGTTGTTGATTCCCTTTTTGGCAGTCACTTTTGGCTGGCAGGCAGCCTTTATTGCTACCGGTGCATTGGGATTTATCTGGTTGCTGTTTTGGTTATTGTTCTATAAAAAACCCGAACAGGTTGCTTCGCCCAAAGAACTTGTCCATATTCTATCGGATAAGGAAGAGGAGCTAAGCGGAGCATCCATTCCTTGGCTCAAATTACTTGCCCACAAACAAACACTTGGCATCTGTATTGGTCGATTTCTGACCGACCCGATCTGGTGGTTTTTTATGTATTGGTTGCCCAAATACTTGAGCGAACAACTCGGTCTTGACCTTCAAGGGATGGGCATTCCGCTCATTATTATTTACACTATTTCGTCGGTGGGCGGCATCGGTGGAGGATGGTTATCGTCCCACTTTATCAAAGCGGGTAAAAGCATTGACTTTGCAAGAAAAACCACCATTTTGATAGTAGCCCTTATGGTAATGCCGGTTTTTTTGTTGTCGTGGATTCCTTCGTTGGGCTTAGCCATTGTGTTGCTAAGTATGGCAACCGCCGCTCATCAGGGTTGGGCATCGAATATCTACACGATAGTTTCGGATATTTACCCGAAATCCGCTATCGGCTCCATGATCGGATTGACCAGTTTTGCCGGTGCCATCGGAGGCATTATTTTCTCGCCTTTAGTGGGCTGGATATTGCAATCGACCGGTAATTATCAAATTATTTTTGCCATTGCAAGCGTAGCCTATTTGCTGGCTTGGCTTTCACTGAAAATATTTATACCTAAAATAGAACCTGTAAAAATAGATAGTCATGAGTTTTGATACCACCAAGCGAGATTCGCAAGCAACGGACATCCTCCCGTTATCGCTCGAACAATTTGATTTGGATGCATACTCCGAGTATGAGCAATCTTTATTGGAAAAGAGCGGCAATTTTTGGAACGCCACATCGGGTGTAGCAGTTTATCGCAGGGTGCGTGCAGCAGAAGTTTTTGCCGACGGAAGCCGGGACATGAAACGTTCGTTGGAATGGCAGTTGGGCTGTTTACAGAAAAGCATGACATTCAAAGCCGACATACCCAATTTTTTGGAGCCGTGGTACGGTATCGGTACTTGTGCCGCTGCTTACGGTGCCGACTACGTTTGGAACGAAGGACAAGCACCTGCTGTGCGCCATCGTTTTGATACGGTTGCTGAAGCGTTGCAATATACCCCGAAATCCATTGCGCAAACAAACATCGGAAAACATACGTTAGACATGATTGATTATTTCATGAATCAAACCCGCGGCAAACTGCCTATCTGTTTTACCGATGCACAATCGCCGCTGAACGTATCCACTATGATAGTGAAAAACGGCAATTTATTGATGGACACCCTTATGGACCCCGATTCGGTAAGAAGTTTTTTCGACATTCTTGCCGACCTGACCATTGAATTTGTCGCCGAACAAAAAAAGATTATCGGCGATTGTTTGGCGAATCCGGGACATGGTTTTGCCTCCGCCCGCAATTTTGCCGGATATGGACAAAGCGACGACAATATTGTCATGCTGTCTAATGAACAATACATAGACTGTGCCGTTCCTTCATTTGAAAAAGTCGGCTTGGCGTATGGCGGTCCCGTGCTCCATTCCTGCGGTGATTGGTCGGACAAGATTCCGGTCTTGTCTCATATCAAGGGTTTGCGGATGGCAGATGGCGCTTTTTCATCGGAAACCGATCCGAATCCGAATCCGGCAACTCCTTTTGCGGAAGGGTTTGTCAATACGGGCATCGTCTTGAATGCAAGAATCGTTGGCAATGTGGATATAATCGAGCAAACCGTCCGTCAGTTATGGCATCCGGGAATGAAACTGATAGTGGTCACTTATTGTCCTACACCCGAAGAACAAGCGGCCGCTTATGATATTATTCACGAAATATGTCAGGAATCTTAGTGTCATTTTGTATTCTATGTTTTGTTAATAGTATATTTTCTGCCTTTATTCTTGCCTTCCATTTTCAAAATGCTAATTTCGACAAATTTTGCAAAGTATTTTTTTACGCTGACATCGGATTTGTTGGTAAGCAGTTGGGCGCGATAATTGGTTATTTCGCCGTTTTTATCCAAATATCCGGCTATCTGTTCCAAAAATTCTAATTCGGTTTTTGAAAGTTTATCGGTATTTATATCGGTAAATATATCGGTAATTTTTTGTTTTCTACGGGCAACCACGCAAAAAGTTCATTCCACCGAGAGAGGACAAGCGTTTGCCACAGCCGTCCTATTCTTCCGTTGCCGTCGATAAAAGGGTGAATAAATTCAATTTCAAAATGCACAATGGAACTTTTGATTAGCGGGTGTGCATCTGATTTTTTTGCCCAAGCAAACAAATCTGCAATCAGTTCGGGCACAAATTGATAACTTGCCCCTGCGTGAATTAACTTTGTGCCTTCAAATACGCCAACGCCCTGTGAGCGAAAATGTCCCGCCTCTTTTACTAATTCGGAAGTCATAAATTGGTGAGCTTTCAGTAAATCCTTTACTTTGAATGGGTCATATTCGAGTAAATGCTCATAAGCCTGATACGCATTTTTCACTTCCTGAATCTCGTGTGGCAGCCCTAAAACTCGCTTGCCTTCAATAATATCCGTAACCTGCCCCAATGTCAACGTATTGTTTTCAATAGCCAACGACGACTGAATGGAACGCAGACGATTGATTTTCCGCAAACGCAAATTGCGGCTGTAAACGCCCGACCCTTTCAATTCGCCCACCTTTTCGGCAATGCGGGCAACAAGGTCAATGGATTTTGCGCTTATGGTGTAAACAGGTATATTCATAATTTGTTGTATTCTATGTTTTGTTGTGTGGGCATAATCAATTTTAACTTTATCTTGTCATTATTATATCTACTTCTCCAGGTTTCATTGATTTATCTCCATAAAGTTTAGTTTGAGTTTTCGTGTCTTCTTTCAAAGGTTTTTCAACAATTTGCACTTTATGAGTTGGGAAATGCTTTTTAAGAATTTCAATAGTAGAATTAAATGTAAATTCTCTTTTATCTGTTCTGACATATACGGTACTGTTTGTTTTCATCATTTTTGAACAGAGCCCAAAAACATTATCAAGTAAATCGTAATATTCCTGCTTGTTGACAAACCTGCCTTTATGTTTATCCTTTAAAGATTGCGGATTTTCAGCACCTCCTAAAAGCCACAAACGCAACCATTGGTCAGCGTGATAATCAGTAATAGAACAATAGGGTGGTGAAGTAAATAATAATGAAAATTTAATATCGTTTTCAATGGCTTTATCTGAAATGTTTATCAATTTTTCGGAACTATCGCCAAATATAACCCTACTATCAAATTTAATACTTGGTTTTCCTTTTTCATAGCGCCAATCTATCTTTTTTACAATAAAATCGCAAGGATTAATTTCTGGCGGAGTTTCCATTCCTTTTGATTTCCACCATTTAACAGAATAATTTAATCCCATTGATTTTGTCATTCGCATCTGGTTTGATAATCCCTCGCCTAATTTTGCGTGTAAATAAATCAATAGAATGGACATTAAAGTTGCATCAATATTATCAACTTTCCAATTCAAAGCTTCACGCGCAGACAAAAGAAATTTTAACACTTCATCACAATAACAAATCCTATAAAATTCAGGCATTTGTTTCATTTGTTCTGTAAAATCATTTCTTTTACCGTAAATTTCCAATAATCTATCAATCACATCTTCTTTATCAGCAGGTTGTAATTTTACAGTTCCAAATAACCAACCAACAGGATTTATTTCAATTCCCAAACTGTTACGACCTAAAACACCACCTGCATAAATACTGCTACATCTGCCGGCAAATGGGTCTATTATGTAATCGCCCACTTTTGAGTATTTTTCCACAACCTCAAATGCAAAATCCACAGGAAACATTGCATAATATGGTCCAAAACGCGCCCAACGTGCTTCTGCTGTACGGTGTCCTTTTAATATGTCTTCTACTGCTATCATATTTTTGAGTTTTCTCTGATTTCTCTTGCAATTTCATCAAAAATTCGTTTGCCTAAATTCAACGGAATTGCTGCCTCTGCATGAGCGGAAACAAGTGGCGAAAGTGCATTTGGATAACGGCTTGAAAATAATTTATCAAGCAAATTCATAACATCTGCCAATCTTGAAAATTGGTTGGGATTTGCAGTGCGAATATTACTTTGATTATCATTATAGGTTGCAACAGACGCAACAATTCTTTGCCCTAATTCTGTTTTGTAAAAAAACTTTCGCCCAAAATAGGTGTCTTGTCCGTATGGTTTATCGCTTTCTCTGAAAATGATATTTTTCTTTATATAACTGTCGTCCAACAATAAAGCAGACTGTTTGGGAAATTTGTCAAATACACCGTCTTTTGTTGTGTCAATCGCCTCAAAATGATTAACAAAAGTTCCCGTTTTTTCTATGCCTATTATCAACAAATCCTGTCCGTTGATTTGTTTTTGTAATTCGTTTATCCTTTTGATTTCATAACTGATTACTTTTGTCAGCCAAGAAGAAGTGCTGAAAACTGCTAAAGCACCATCCATTATAAACGCAACGCGCCGCAATGTCGATAACCAATTTTTCTGTTCAAAAGACCTTAAAATGTGAACAAGCCAAAGTTTTTCAAAAGTGGACATTATTTGCCCAAACATTTCACCATTACTGTTACCGTCATTCATTAATGAATGTAATCGCAACGCATCGGTTGAAAAAAGCGCCTCGCTTGAATGAGGACAAATGTATTCGCCGTAGCCATAAGTCATATCCTCATCTTCGTAGTCATCTATTGGACTTTTCGGCAAATTCCTTTCATTAAAATGTTCTCGTTTTATCTTAAACAAATATTCGTAAGTATCAAGCAAAGTTTCACATTCTGAAAATATTGTGTTGCTTTTAAGTTCTTCAAACAATACTCTGCGAAATGAAGTTTTAGCGTTTTTTTCATTACCTAAAATTACATTACAGCCAGGGAAAACGCTCTCAATAGTTGAGGCTTTTTCTGTTTCTCTAAACTTTTTAGGGTCTATAAATTCTGCTTTTTCAAGTTCTCCAATTTTATTTAAATCAATCAAGACGGAGGCGACAGTTACATAACCGATTTCAGCACAAGGAAATCCGTTTTCTACCATTGCTTCCAAATGGCTACCATCAATGGCAAGCACTAAGTCAGGTTGTAAAGTGCTTTCGGAAAGGTCAGATTTTTTTGTAATTGTTTTTTCAAAATTTTGAGTTTCCTCAACTTTTTGTCTGACTTTAAACCGCTTTTCGAGGGCTTGCACTTTTTCACTGTCGCGCAAACGTCGTAATGGTTCGTAACTCGCAAATTCTCCTTCAAATGGCATAATATTGATTATATTTGAAATTTATCTACTTGAACAGGAATAACAAAAAGATTGCTCAAAGTTTTTACCCGCAAAAAACCTTTGTCTTGCGCCCGCCTGATTGATGGAACAAAATCGTCAAAGTCATAATATTTACTTAATTCTTTGGTTTCGTCAGAATTATTTAAGTGACTGATAAACCAATTTGCCGTATTTTTAAGAATATTCTTTTGAATACTGCTAACTTCCTGAGTTGCATAAACCATTCCGACACGGTATTTTGCACCCTCTTTGGCTGTTCGTACCCAAATGTTTTTTGTGTCTAAATCTGTACCGTAAGGCAATATATTGTGCGCTTCTTCAATATAAACAAGAATTTCGGGAATGTTTGTATCGCCTTTGATAAATCGCGCTTTGTTTCCACTAAATATCTTATTCATTATTCTATCTGCTGAAGATTTATTCAAATCTGGCTCACCTGTGGATTGGTCAATAATTACCAATTTGCCATCAATCAAATGCTGGTAAATATCTTCTGCGTAATCGCTTGTTGTGTCTGCACTATGTTGTTCTACTGCTTTACCAATTTTTCGTGTACCGTTTGGATATTGGAAAATTCCAATGATTTTTTTCAAATCTTCGTCAGCCCAAGTGTTACCCGATTTTGATTTTTGCACATAAGCAGTCTCAAAATTTTTGTATTCTTTGTTTTCTCTGATAAATTTATCAAGCGATTCAAATGCTCCCGCTAATTGTTGTAAAGTTGGATTATCTGTTCCGAAAACTTTTGCTGCTGATTTATATTCTACCGAATTATCACTTGTGCTATTTTCCATAGCAGATAATAAATCTTTATTGAACAAACTCTTTGTAGAAACAATATATTTTTTAGGTACAGGAAAACCTGCTCGTGCAAGAATGGAACGATATGCTAAAACTCTTCGCTTATGTCTTGTTGTAGCACTTGCATCGTTTTCGTCAGGTTTTTCTAAATTAACTTGTAAAAAGTTTTTAATATATGTAGTCGTATCATCGGACAAAAGAGAATTGATAATTTCTTTACCAATAGGCAAATTTTCATCAAGATAAAAATTTAGCAACATTCGTATTCTATCAGGGTCATTAGGGTGTGGTGTAATTCCATAAGTAACAACTTCGTTTTCTTTTTGTCCTTTTGGAAGTAATTGCCAAACATTTTTCAGCGCGGAATTATTATCCTGCACATTTTCATTTGCATATTCACCATTGGGGTCGAAAATAATTTGTCCTATTCGCAATGGGTTATCATCGTTTCGCAATTCAAACACCGATTTTGCAATAATTTTTGTTGTGTTTGATTTTCCTGTTCGTGTCATTCCAAATAAAGCAGATTTTTGAGAAAGCAAGTCGGCAGGATAAATATAAACAGGAACATCGTCTATTTGTTGATATTTTCTATTTGTAGAGGCATAGCGAACTTGTCCGAGTTTTACGGTTTTTCCTTGAATGTTTTCCGAATAATTTACAATCAATTCAAGGGCTTTCCCATTCGGTTTATAAACTTTTAAACCTCTGTTTGGATAGTAATTTGAAATATCACTACCAAATTTCAAATTAAGCGGGGCTTCACTGTCCTGTGGGTTTTCTTCCAAAAAGAAAGTACCAATAATTCGACACTCCACGCCTGCAAAACTGAGCAAGTTTTTAGTTCGCACATCCATAGAACTTGCATCGTCCCAATTTTTATCTGTTTCGCCACTAATTCTTTGTGCCGTTTCAACTCTTATTCTTTCTGCCTCTTTGTCTTGTGGCAAAGCCGCTGCATCTTTAACGCGCAAAAGAATAAAAGAAGAATCTTCTGCCTTAAAATCAATGTTAGAATTGTTTGTATCTACTCGTGACGCGATAAGAAAACTCAAACTCGGTATTCCACCTACATCGTGTTTGTGTTTATCGTGGATTATTATTCGCGCCGTTTCGTAATTGATTGAATACAAATCGCCAACCAAATTTTCAGGCTGAATCAGTTGTTGAAACCATTTTTGTGCTTCAACTTTTTTGTCGCTTTCGCGGCGTGACGAAATTCCTTTTTCAATACTCATATTTTATGATTTTTAGTTATTGCAAAATTATTATTTTATTTTCAAAATCCATATTTTTGTCTATGTTTTACTATATTTCCCAAATCAGGATACAATTCCGCTGCATACGGTAAAAAAATTTGTTTCCCTGCAAACTGTGAGATATTAAACACCGATTTTTGATTTTCAACAAAATTCTTATTTGTTAAAATCGTGTAATCGTTTGAAATTGAAATCAAACCTCTGTCGAATGCGCGGTGCAAATTCGGACAAAGAGCAATTCCATTTGTCAGCGTGTCATCGTAACCTTCCGAAAACGGTACAATATGGCAGGCATCAACCATCGAGACATTAGCAACGGCAGAAATCCGCAAACCCGAAACAGCGCAAGTATGATTATAGATTTTGGGAATTTCGCGCTTAGACAACCCGCCACGAATGAATATTTCTTCCTGAAAAGCATTTTCATCAACCTGATTTTTCAACTCAATGATTTTTTGCTTGTAAGTTTCGGAATTGTCGTGCAACAATTTTTCAGACGGCAAATCATCATCGCCGCCTGTACCATAATTAGATTTTGTATCAGGAAAATATTTGTCTAACACCGCAATTTTGAGAATATCCCGATTTTCAGGTGCTAACAATAGATTTGATAATTCATTGTCAATCAAAGCATACCTTACTGCTATTGTCAGATTTCCGAAACTGCGCATCGAACTTTTGGATTCAATCCATTTTTCACAGCCGGCATTTGCAACCAATTTCCAAAACGGCTCAGAACTCAAATGATAAAACGGCAAGGCAAAAATTGGAAAATGGTTTGTTACAACAAGTTTTGCCCAATTCGTTTTGAACGAGGCAACCAATTCCGGCAAAACATAAATCAGATTATCGGTAAAAATTCCTTTCTCAAACAAACGAATTACACTTAACAGCAAAATCGGCTTGTGAGGCGCACCGCCGTTTTTCATATCCCGCTTTAAATGCGTGAAACAATGAATGTAATATGAAAGGTTTTTATCCATTATTCTAAATCCTATCTTTTGTAATCAAATTCCAATAATGCTCTCCTAAAATGGTTAATTTACAAGATTTATTTTCCATTGCTGCATAATACATATGTTCTGCACCAACAGGAACAACTAAATTAATTCTGTTGTATTTTTGTAATAACTCAAATTTTACTGTATTTTCTTTATCAGGTTTATCGCTTGTCGGCTCAAAACTTGAGTCAAGTTTTAACTCTTGTCCTTTTTCGGGGAACAATTCAGTCATTTTTTTTAAGTCCGATAAAGAAATTGGCGGTTGAACTTTTCGTAAAGTTATAAAACTGCGAACATTTGTTTTGAAAATTGGTCGTTGTTCCCACGCACCTAACGATTGGTCAATATGTGCATAAATACTGCCAGGCGTTATATCGCCAACTAAATTTGCTACGCTACCATTCATTGCATCAACAAACAAATTTGTAAAAACGCCGTTACCGCCTTCTTCAACTGCATATTGATTTTCACTTGAAGCCGTTAAAATAGTCGTGCCTTCTGTAAGAATTGATTTGTATTCTTTTGGCGATTGCTTGCCCATTATTCCTGCGTGGCAACAATCTAAAATTATCACTTTATTTCTCGCCTGCGAATCATTTACAATTTGCAATAAATCATTCATCGGCAATCCATCATCGCCATCTTTGCAATCAGAAGTTATTAAATAACCACCTGTATTTTCTATATAGCCGTGTCCCGAAAAATAGAATAACGCTATATCACATTGGTCTTTAAACAATTCTTCGACTTTGTTTTTCAAATCTTTTCTGCTGATAGCATTTGCAGCACTTGTCGCTATTTCAATATCAACATCAAAGTTTTTAGTTCCATCAGCGTGTCTGTCAAGAACTTGCTTTACGGCATAAGCGTCATTAACACAACCTTTTAACTGGTTTATGTTTTCGTAAAAATCTATTCCTACTACTAATGCTTTTCTCATAATTATTTATTTTTACCTTCTTTCATAACTTGGTCTATCATATCTGCAATATCCTCCCAATCCCAATCAATCGTTCTATTTCTTTGAAGACCTGTAGGCAAAGTTGTTGTACTATCTGCGCCTCCAACGTAAACGCCAAAAACAGGAACATCTTGCGTTTTTGCAAAAGATATTTCTTTTACAACTCCCGTTGCTGTATATGTTTTCTTTCCTACAAGAATGATTAACATATTACATTTGTTGATTTTGGATTTAATTAAATCTTCCCACTCTTTTTGAGGAAGAGATTCTTTTGACGACCAATCTTCAATATTGAAAGGTGTGCGTGAATTTTTTGCTTGACCAACAAATAGATTTTTCTCTGTGAGGTTGTTGTCAAAATCAAAACTAATAAATGCTCTTGGATTTGCCATATCTTTTTTATTTTAATAGGTTTAACATAGTTCTTTAATTGCATTTACAATGGAACTTCCTTGCCATTTAACAATTTGGTCAGCGTTGTCTTTAACTACTGTACTTGTTCTTTCTGCGCCCCAAGGTTCTATCGCAATAATAGGTTTTCCATACGATTTTGCAATAGCAATTTCTTCGTTTATCCATTTGCTGTATGTTGAATAAACTCCTGCCAATATCAAGACACAACTTGTTGCTTTCATTTGTCTGTCAATGGCTTCTCGTAACTCTTTTTGAGTTCCTCGTGTATGAATAGGGTCATCTTTAGGGACGGAATGATTATAATAACTCAATCCTTGTCCATCAAGCAACTCTAACACTTTTTCGTAGGCATCACTATAATTCCACGAATGACTAATAAATAATCTGTAAGTTTTTTCCATTTTTTACGCTGCTAATTTGTTATACAATATGTTATTTTGTGATTTATCTTCCTTTACAACCGTACAAATCCAACAACCAAAACGACTTTGCCCACAAGAACGGTGCGAATCGTTGGTTACAATGGTCGGACATTCGTAATCGTCTGCCGAAGCATCCATATAAATTTTGAAAAGTATCTGATTATCAAAACCCCAAGGCGAAGGGAAGGCGTTTATGATATACCACACTTCCTCCAACATCAATTCTTTGATTGGTGCATAAATGTATGTATTGGGATTTAAGGGATGCTTTGCCAAACGATGTCCTTTAGTTTCATTTTTTTGAATAGATTTCGCTCGTTGTTGACTCTCTGCAAGCCGTGTTCCTATAAAAATAATTGCTTCGCCGTCTGCTGTTATCTGATTTGCAATAAATGTTGAAGTCGGCTTGATTTTCATCCTTTCGGTACAAAAGCGGAAAGAATTATTAGGAACAGGATAACCTTTTCCAATTACACAACACCAAAATGTATCTTCTATTTGCGGGGTTGTGGTTTTTACAATTATCGGTAATTGCTGTTCTTTGGCTGCTTTTTGAATGGTTTGCAAAACGGTGGTTACATATTCTTCGATAACAGGATTTTCAACCATCGTATCGTTGCAAACCACATAAACTTGTCGTTTGAGTTCAGCATTTGGATTGTCCTCTTTTATTTTTATGAGCGCAAGCCAAACAAGTGTAAGCAATACAGTAGAATCTTTTCCGCCGCTAAAACCAATTATCCAAGGGCGATTGTAGCGGTCGTCCTCGTAATATTGGTCTATGAGTTCATCTATTATCTGTAATATTCTATCGGGTAATTTTTGCATATTCAACTTTTTATCTTTTTTCAGAACAACATTTAATGCGTCTTTGTTGCTGCTATTACTCATCATATTGTGCTTAATTTCAACCGCAAAGGTACGATTTTTTCTCTAATTACTACTTGTTTATCTATCATTACCTATCCTTTTTTATATTTATCATGCGCAAAGTGTGTTATCAGTCCGCTTTGTGCAAATTTGCCAATGTACTTTTGTGCCGTTTTGTCAGCAATTTCTAACTGCCAGGAAGTTGTTGATACACTTGCGCGGCGTGTTGGATGAGAATTTTGACGATTTCAAGCAAAGCGTTAACATTAGTATCATAAATAAATATCAAAATGTGTTTTATAACATACTTTTGAGTGATGCCATGTCAAAAAAAATATGTTCCTTTGCATTGAAAACAGGATAGTACAGCACAGTATAGTTAAAAACAAAATAAAGATATGAAAATGAGAAAGTTACAGTTTATAATTGCCGGTTTATTCCTGCTTACAACGCTGGTTTATGCACAAGATGAGGAGAAAAAAGTGGCTTTGCCTTGGGACAATGGGAAATTGCAAGTGAGTGAAAATCATCGTTTTCTGCAACACGAAAACGGTAACCCTTTTTTCTGGTTGGGCGAAACTGCGTGGCTCTTGCCTTCGCGTTTAAACCAAGATGAAGCCGGATATTTCATCGGTGAAACAGCAAAAAACGGCTACAATGTCATTCAGATTTCCGT
>JAISKT010000160.1 GCA_031261295.1 Candidatus Symbiothrix sp.
CTGCAAAATTCTTATCCTGACGGAAAGTCAGAAAACGAAGTATCCTTTCATCGCGGCGGAATTGCGTTTCCAACTTAGCAATGGTAGTAGGTTCTGCCGTAAATTCCAACAAAGTGTAGAATCCGGTAGATTTCTTCTGAATCGGGTAAGCCAATTTGCGCAATCCCCAATTCTCTTCATTCACGATCTCAGCGCTTTCCGCTGCAAGAACGCCTTTGAATTTTTCGACCGCTTCCTTCATCTGAGCATCAGACAAAACGGGAGTCAAAATGAAAACGGTTTCGTAATTGTTCATTGATTTTTAAATTAATAATTAATACTTTTTCGTAAAACGAGCCGCAAAGGTAGTAATTATTTTTTAATTTCCAAAATGGTTGCGACGTAAATTTTTGGATTTGTTTTACATCTCTATTTTTTTTACTTTTGTATCGCCTAATTGCAAATTTATGGTATTTATTTATTCTGCTTCGGAAAATTCAAAGCGCTTGGATTATATCGCCCGGCATATTTTTAATAATATTTTGGGCACCGATTTTGCTATTGTTACGGAAAAGGAAACTTTCCGGCAACAATCCGGTGTTTGCATCAATTATTCAAGCGAAGAATTAAACCATGGCTTACAGATAATTCCCCACGGATTGCTGTCTGAAACCGGCATTAGAACGATTCCTGACTTGGAAGAATCGGAATGGCAGGGATTTTTCTGCTTTTTCAAACAAACAAAAGGCGATATTCCCTTCGATATTTTTGCCGCTTCATTTTACCTGCTGACTTTGTACGAAGAATATAATTCCCGAAAATTAGATATACACGGCCGTTTCGACTGCAAAGAATCGTTGGCCTATCGCAAAGGATTTCTTGAAACACCGCTCATCGACCGCTGGGCTTATTTGTTGAAAGCGGAATTGGAAAAGTTATACCCTGCATCGGAATTTAAGCCGCGGGAATACCGGTTTGTCAGCACTTTCGACATCGACCATCCTTATTTATATCTTAAAAAAGGATTGGTAAAAACGACGGGAGGTACTATCAAAGATTTATTAAAATCGGATTTCAAAAATATAGTATCCCGCGTTGCCGTTCATCTTCGGCTAAAACCCGATCCGTATATGCAAGCTATTCAACGGATAGATGAAATTCACAAAAGCGCAGATTGGGTCTATCATTTGTTTATCCTGCTGGGGAAAAGAGGAAAATTCGGCAGAAGCGCTATTTATCCTACACATTCATATTATCAGTACTTGAAAAATCTCGAATGGGTCATGATTGGTTTACATCCGTCGTACGACACCTATTTAAATAGCCGGTTATTGATAAAAGAAAAAAAACAATTGGAAAAGATTTTGGGAACGTCTGTTGCAACTACCCGCCAACATTTTTTGCGAATGTGTAATCCCGAAACATTTCAAGACCTGAGCCTTGCCGGATTTGACGAGGATTTTACCCTCGCTTTCGCCCAAGCGCCGGGATTCCGTTCGGGAACAGCCATTCCGTATTATTTCTATGATATTGAAAAAGAAGCAACAAGCGGTTTGTTCCTGCATCCAACCATTATGATGGATACGACTTTAATCACCCATTTAAAGTTAAGACCGGAAGATGCCTTTCGGAAAATAAAAAAGTTGATTGACGAATGTAAAAAATCGGGTGGAGATTATGTAAGTCTTTGGCACAATTCTAATTTGGCGGGCGAAAAAGAAAATAATCCGTGGATAAATGTATTTATTGACTCATTTCAATATGCAATTTCGTTAGAAAATGATAACTTTGTACGCGAAAAAAACTATACTCATGAGTAATATTCATAATTTAGGGAAAAATAACAGCATCCTCAACCAATTTATGGCGGAAATACGGGATGTTGATATTCATAATGACAGGATGCGTTTCCGGAAAAACATTGAACGTATCGGTGAAATTATGTCTTACGAAATAAGTAAGACATTGAATTATAAAACAATAGACGTGCAAACGCCTCTGGGAGTTCAACCGGTTTCAGTTCCAGATGAAGAAATTGTATTGGCTACGATTTTGCGGGCAGGTTTGCCGTTTCATCAGGGATTTCTGGAGCTTTTCGACAGTGCGGAAAACGCATTTGTTTCAGCTTCGCGGAAATACAACGAAGCGCACAATGCTTTTACCATCGAAGTGGAATACCTGTCTTCGCCGTCCATTGAAGGGAAAACCTTGATTGTCATCGACCCGATGTTGGCGACCGGTGGTTCTATGGATTTGGCCTACAAGGCTTTGTTAAAAAGAGGAACCCCGGCAAAAATTCACGTAGCGTGTGTAATTGCCAGCCAACAGGGGATTCAAGCAGCTTGCGAGATATTTCCGGCAGAGATAACGACCATTTGGGCGGCGGCCATCGATCCTTATTTGAACGACAAAGCCTATATCGTTCCGGGTCTGGGCGATGCGGGCGATTTGGCATACGGAGAAAAAATTTAACTGTCATTGCGGGCTTGACCCGCAATCCCCAGAAAAAGATATTAAATGGATAAATACGAAATTCATTCACAAGGGCTTAACGATAAAGAAAAGGAATTTGAAAATGCACTCCGGCCTTTATCTTTCAAGAGTTTCAGC
>JAISKT010000163.1 GCA_031261295.1 Candidatus Symbiothrix sp.
CCCCGAAGTGGCATAGCCGTCAGGCTAACAGACATAAGTATCAGTATATCAAGATGTAATAATTAAAATTAGGTTGTCTTCCAAGCCAAATCAATCTAGCCTAAAAGAATGGGGTTATCTTATCACCCGACTTGAAGTTGTATGCAGAAGAAATGCGCACAGTTTTGAGTCGTCCTCACTTACAAGTTCAGGCAAAAAAGGCAGGCTTTGTTCATCGGTCATCCAAATTGACCGGCGCCCTCTTTTTTGACATGTTACTTTATTGTTCCTCTTTACAGGAAGGGGTCAGTTTGTCGCGAATGGCCATTTTTATAGAAGAACATTTTGGAATACCGATAAGCAAACAATCGTTATTCGAGCGATTCAACGCTTCCTGTGTAGAATTTGTCAAGGCGGTATTGAAGGAAATACTGGAAGAGAAGTTCGCAGCAATCCCTCTTTATCAAGGAAGTTTTTGGGATAGCTTCCATCATGTTCGTATCAAGGATTCAACCAAATTTAAAATTCCGGACATGCTGCAAGAGCATTATAAGGGCAACGGAGGTTCTCTTGCCGGTATAAGTATTCAATATGAGTTTGATCTGAAAACAGGTAAAGTGCTTGATTTAACCATTTATTCAGGCGATCGCAACGACCGTTCAGATGCAGGAGCTACCCAGTTGAATGTGGAGGAGGGAGATTTAATTATCTGTGATTTAGGTTACTACTCATTAGATGTTTTTCAAACCTTCATTGACAAACACAGTTATTTTCTAAGCCGGTATTATACTCGCACCAGCGTTTTTTACAAGGATGGTTCCCGAATCTGTTTTCAAAAACTCTATGCCGATATGAAGAAAAAAGGCATGCGCCAACAGGAAATTGAGGTATATCTTGGCAACGAACATCGGTTACCGGTGCGCATGTTGCTTATTCCTGTTTGCGATCAAGTCTATGAAAAACGGGTTCGGGACAGAAAAAAAGCACAGAAAAAACGGGGAGGACAGATGAGCGCAGAAATGTGTGCCTGTTATCATTTTACGATATTTATAACCAATGTTCCCGGTGAATCTCTTCCCGCAGAAATGATTTATCCGGTTTACAAACTTCGCTGGCAAATAGAGTTGATGTTTAAGCAGTGGAAATCCTTGTTTTGCATTCATAAGACAGGAAAGATGAAGGAAGAACGCTATTTGTGTTTACTGTATGCTAAATTGATATTGATAGTCATTAACTTGCAAATTACTTACCGGATACAAAAAGTTATCGGGATTACAGGAACAGACGGTAAGATTCGTCTATTGAGTTTTAACAAAGCGCTGCATACACTTATCCGGTACTTTAACAGACTCTACTGCATTATTCGTGCGCAGAAACGGATGGCCAGAGAAGCCCTTGTGTCTTTATTTGAAATACTATCGAAAAATCATTTTTTGGAAAGAAAAAAAAATAAAGAAGGATTCTGTAAATTAATAGAACTATTTCTTTGTGTTTCAGTATAATATGTGTATATTTGCAGAATAAGAGCGGGACAGTTTTTCGTACAAAACCATCCCGCTAAATTAAAAAATTAAAAATCGATCTTTAATATGCTGCAAGGTACGAATTCCCCCCGGTTTTCCAAAGACACGGGGCTAAAAAAAATTATGCTTATTTGTAATTGATTAATTATCAAATAATTAATAATAATTCATTGCTTGTTCATACGACAAATCCTTAGCTTGTCCTTTCTCTAATAAATTCTCATAAGAGAAACGGATAAGATGGTCATTTTCTAAGAATGCAGATATCTCATATTCGCATTGAAAGTGTTTCAGCCTGTGGATTTTTATATCTTACACGCTAATAAACAGGTGTAATATATGATGACAAAAGTGGTACACATCTAATGAAAACAACAATGGCTTAACGTAAAATACTATATAACATCAAGTTATGATTAGCCTGACGGCTATGCCACTTCGGGGCTGATGAGGAGAGAGCCGACTTTGACCCCGCACTGCGCTTCGCTTGTACGGGGTTACCCAAATCTGCACCCTTCCGGGTGCTGGTCTGTGCGGGTATCTTGGGATTGCGGGTTAAGCAACGTCATTTCGAGTGCAGCGAAACACTGTTCAAAACCGTTGTCAAAACGGCTTTCAATCAGCGGCGTAAAACGATGCGGAATTCGTTGAAAGCTTTGTTGGGAAAAGGGAATGCCCTCTTCAATGATCCGGTTTTCGACAAGCGGCCGGAACAATTGTCAGTAGAGGAATTTATTGCACTGACGAAACAAATCGCCTCCCTTCTTAAAATTTATATCCCAATGTTACTAATCCTTTGGATGTATTGCTTTTTAAAGACGCCGGTTCGGAATTATTGAAAACCAACGGATAACCGTATAGAACATCCGTTTGAGTTTTATAAACAAACGTAGCATCTACATAAAATTGAGGCGTAAAACGATAACCGATTCCTGCGGTGAAATAATTTACATCGCCTTCAACCGTATAATGAGGAATGGTACCGGATATCAACAATTGATCTTTATAACTTTCTTTATAAGGATTTTGCATCCAGGAATAACCTACGCGACCTGAAAGTTGAGGCGTAAAACGATACTCCAATCCTGCCCGTATAGTAGAAGCCGTACTGTTGAATGCTTTGTCCATAAACTTGTTTGTTTCCGAATAGCGATTGCCTGCATAATCTTCATTCAGATACATACCGGAATAGTTCTTAAGTTCATAATCCAAACTGACAACAGCTTTTGTCCCCAAAATACCGGCTACGCTAAACACCCAACTATCCGGTGTATGAAACCGGTAATTGGTATAGGCGCCATCTGGAGTTCGGGCCGTTTTGTTATGAATGTCTTCGTAATCCGCATACGTATTTCCCTGGTAATAATCTGTCAAAGAATACCAGGTAGGTGAATGGTACGCAACGCCTATTCGCAAAGCATCTATCGGACGCCAGATAGCTCCTACTTTTAATTGAATTCCATCTCCTTGAGTTTCAAGATCGTTATCCAATCCGATACTTCCTCCCAATTCATATTTTTCGTCAAAAGAAGAATACAGATGATAAGAAATATCCATAATAGAGAATGTCGCTCCTAAATACAGAACATCCGAAATGTTGGTGCCTAATGAAAAGTCATAACTTTCGATACGCCCTCTTTCGGAAACCCGGAGAGAAGGATTAGTTGATTCGTCTGAAAACAAACCGGAGTACTCATAATCATCCGTATCATTAATGAGATAGCCATCCCATCCCAATACACTTAACCAGGGAATACCACTATCGTAAGGATCAGAATTCTCATTCGAATACAAATCTTCATAATATACTCCATTCGTTATTTTTGCAATATAATCCGTTAAGGAAGAATTGAGTCCGGTGGCCGAAGCCGAGTATTTCCGGTCAAAATTTTTCAAACGGTTATATGTAAATCCAAAATTGATTGTACGGCATTTGTCATTTCCGGTAGGGAAATAACCTACGTAGGATATATTATCAAAGTTGAATTTGGATCTATCCTGCGTCTCTGTACTCCCATTCCAATTTGTTTTTATATTGGTGGACGCCACACTCAAGGTCGCATTCACTTCGGAAGAGCGATACACGCCCAAACCGGCCGGATTAATCAGTATTCCCGTTACATCGCCGCCTAAGGCTCCGAACGCGCCTCCCATTGCCTGGCCCCGGGCCGTTCCTTGAAGATCGGTTCCCGAAAGCCGGAGGGCGTCTATTTCTCCTTGAGCAAAGGAGCAGGCACAAACAAATATAGCTATTAATACAAATAGATTTCTTTTCATGATTTTGTTCTATTCTTTTATGATTATCTTCTACCTCCGCCACCGGATGAGGAACGGCTACCACCGCCGCCACCGCCGCCGGAACTTCCGCTCGATGAACGGCTGCTACTGCCACTTGAACCGGAGGAATAACTTCCACTGCTTGAAGATCTGGAGCTGCTTCCGCTGCTATATGAACCGCTTGAGCTGCTTGAGCTTCGGGTTGAAGTGGATGGTGAAGAGTAGGAACCACTGCTTCTGGAACTGCTTGAACTTGAACTACCTGAACGGCCTACACTTGAACCGCTACCATTGGAAGTTCCCGGACTGACTCTCGTTCTTGTACTGGTAGATGTACTACCGGTGCCTTGACGTCCCGAAGACGAGCGGGTAGAACTACCTGTAATTCCTTCTCCCCGGCTGGAAGACGAACGGGTAGAACTGCTTATATTGCCACGATCTCTTGCCGATGCACCTCTTGTGCTGGCTCCTGTATAAGATGAATTCCTTTCCCTGGAAGAAGTCCGGCCATTGTAAGATGATCCTGAATTTCTACCGTTATAGTAATTTCCGGCGTAATAATGGTTGTGATGATAGCCTCCGCCATACCAGCCTCCGTAGTAACCTCCGTAGTATCCGCCATAATATCCACCGTAATACCAGGGACTGTACCAGCCGCCATAATACCAGGGATCATACCAACCGTAATGCCATGGACTGTGCCAACGGCTATAATACCAAGGGTTGTACCAGCCATAAGACCAGGAATCGTACCACGGATAGAATCCATTGTAATAGCCTGTTCCGATATTGATAGACAAACCGTTATTGTCCGGTTCGTTGAAATCCAGTTCATAATTGTCGCCGTCGTAATAGATATTTACATTATCGGCGCCCGTTATAACGATTTTAGAAGGATCATGAAATTTAACAATCCGTTGAGTTAATTCCCCGTCGATGTATTCCACGAGCGTATCGTTCGCGGCTTCGTCCACGTAGGAATCATTTGTTACATAACGTCTGTTGTATTCGTCCACGCTTCTATCCGAAGACATGGAGGCGATAACCACCGGGGTTTCTTTCACACTTTTTACGATTTTTACTTCTTCTCCCTGCGGTTCCGCTTTCTTATTTTTAGGAGAATAATAAATATCATCTCCAAATGCATCGTTTTGAGCTACCGCCGAGATAGCAAAAAATAGCATTGCAGTTAGTACATACCATTTAGATGTTTTCATTGTAATAGTCTCCTTTATTCTATGTTTTTTATTAATACTGTTTTCCTTAACCACAAAATTAAGGAAAACAGTTCAGTAAACAAACATTTTTTCATTATTTAACTAAATGAGGCTTCTTATGCCGGAGCGTTTTCAGTTTTTCCAATTGTTCCGGAGTGAGAATTTCTTTTAATTCAGCGTTTTTTGCTTCTCTCAAAGCCTTCCTTTGCTCATTTCCCTCTTTGTTTTTCTTTACGCCTTCTTCACTTTTCTTCACACCTTCCTTGCATTTCTTCACGCCTTCTTTACTTTTCTTTACACCTTCCTCTTTGCTTTTCTTCACCGCTTTTTCTTTGTCCACTTTCCGTTGACTTTCCAATTGTTCGGCATACTTCAGGTTCAATGCTTTCACTTTGACTTGTTGTTCTTCTGTCAAACCCAGTTGCTCGGTCATCCGTTCCGTTTGTTTCACCGCTCTTTCTTCTGCACTTAACTTTTTATGACTGTGAGATTTCTGCGCCGAAACGTTGATGGTAAATAATGACACTAATAGAAAAAACATACCTGTTCTCAAGATTGCTTTCATAATTTTTTTACTTTTTATATAATTGATAAACTGTTAATTCAAATTTTCACTTGTAAAGTTTAGATGCAATTCTTCCGGGGAAGTTTAAACAGGACTTGAATTATAACTTCTTTTAACGGATAAGAATGATTCTGCTACTATGGCATTATTGTATCTATAACCCAATAAAAAAATTACTACCTTTGCGCTATGAACGACTCTGATTTAATAGATTTACTAAAAGATTTATGCGCACAACCGCGAGAGCAACAATGGTTGGAGTTCAAATCGAATGGTATTGACCATGAGCAGACAGGCGAATATATCAGCGCCATGAGCAATGGGGCGACCTTGGCAAACAAACCCTTTGGTTATTTGGTTTGGGGTGTGGAAGACATCACACACGTTGTCAAAGGCACGACATTTACTTTCGCCGAAGCCAAACATGGCAATCAAGACTTGGAACTGTGGTTGAGGCTTTACCTTGATCCTAAAATCAATTTTGAAATTTTTGAATTTGATTGTGAAGGGAAGCGCATTGTTTTGATGCGAATTCCTACCGCCAAAAGTGAACCTACCCATTTTCAAAAAAAGCCGTTTATTCGTGTAGGCAGCAACAAAACCGACTTACGCAAGTATCCCGATTGGATGCGAATTATTTACAACTCGCAGGAAGATTGGAGTGCAAAAATTATTGAGAAAGCGAGTATTGGCGATTTAGACCCACAAGCATTGAAAATGGCCCGTGAAAAATTCAAAGAGAAGAATCCCAATTTTCCTTATTTTAATCAAATAGATACGTGGGATGATGCAACTTTCTTAGACAAAGCACGGATAAGCATCGACCGGAAAATAACCAATACCGCTCTTTTGCTTTTAGGGAAGCCTGAAGCAACCCATTATTTATTGCCTTCCGTAGCCGAAATTACGTGGAAATTAGATACGGAGGAAAAGGCTTACGAGCATTTTACTGCACCTTTCTTCCTAACCACGACACAAGTAATGCAACGGATACGTAGTGTGCAAATCCGGTTTTATCCCGAGCATGAGTTGCTTGCCACCACAGTCAATAAATATGATACGAAAAGCATTCTGGAAGCCATTCATAACTGCATCGCACATCAGGATTATTCGCTACGTTCGCGGATTATTGTGACGGAAAAGATTGACAAACTGATTTTTACCAATGCAGGAAACTTTTTTGAAGGGACTCCCGAAGAGTATTCACTGGGAGAAAAAACCCCTAAACGTTACCGCAATCCATGGTTGGTTAATGCGATGTCTAATTTAGGTATGATTGACCATTTGGGGTATGGAATACACAGTTTATACGTGTCGCAACGCAACCGTTTCTTTCCCATGCCCGACTATATTTTATCTGACCCGCAGGAAGTGATAATGTATATGTATGGACAAACAATAGATGAGAATTATCCCAAACTGTTGATTGAACGACGTGATTTGTCTCTGTCGAAAGTAACGTTATTAGATAAAGTTCAGAAAAAAACATTCATCCCCGATGCTTCTGCCGATGCGCTACGAAAAGAAAGGTTGATAGAAGGAAGAAAACCCAATTATTTTGTAGGTAAAGTAATCGCACAAGCAACCGACAAAAAGGCAGACTACTCAAAGAACGCCGCCTTTAGCAAACAACAGTATTTCGATTGGATATTGAAGTCTATCGAAGAACACGGCAGTTTGAGTAGAAAGGATATTGATGAACTATTGTGGAATATGTTGCCCGCTTGGATGGATATAGATCAAAAGAAAAACAGGATTAAAAATTTGATTGCTGAACTTCGACAAAATGAACAAATTATTAATAGCGGTACAGATAAAATGCCTGAGTGGACATTGAATTTATCTGTAAAATATCTGTAAATTTATCTGTAAAGCAGTAAATTTAGTAAAGGAGATAAATGTATCTTACTGTATATTATGTAATTGTATAAATTATTTACGAGTAAATTAAGAGAGGTTTAGAAGTAAATGGTAATAAAAAAAACAGAAACGCTCAAACCTACCGATTGGCTACCAACAACCAAAAAAGAAGTGGAGCTACGCGGCTGGGATGAATTGGATGTCATCTTTTTTTCCGGCGATGCGTATGTCGATCATCCTTCTTTTGGGGCGGCGGTCATTGGACGTACGTTGGAGGCGATGGGACTGAAAGTGGCCATTGTGCCCCAACCCAATTGGCGGGACGATTTACGGGATTTCAAAAAATTAGGTAAACCCCGCCTTTTTTTCGGGGTTTCGGCCGGCGCAATGGATTCCATGGTCAATAAATATACCGCCAACAAACGGCTTCGTTCGGACGATGCCTATCCGCCTGATGCCCGGCCCGATATGCGGCCCGATTATCCGACCATTGTTTATTCCACGATATTGAAAAAACTCTTTCCGGATGTGCCGGTCATTCTCGGCGGGATTGAGGCTTCTTTGCGGCGCTTGTCCCATTACGATTACTGGCAGGATAAATTACTGCCGGGTATTTTGATTCCTTCCCAAGCCGATTTGTTGGTGTATGGTTCGGGCGAAAAACCGTTGTCCGCTATTGCATTGGCTATTCAAAACGGAGCGAAAGTTTCGGAGTTAACAACAATTCCTCAAACGGTTTTTCTTCAAAAAGAAGTGAAGAAAAAAGAAAGCGACATTTTCCTTTTCTCTTACGAAGATTGCTTGAAAGACAAGAAAAAGCAAGCCCAAAACTTCAAACACATCGAAGAAGAATCCAATAAAATGAAGGCTGAAAGGCTGATACAAAAAACGGAAAACAACTATATGGTGGTCAATCCGCCTTATCCACCCATGACTACGGAGGAAGTGGACGCTTGTTATGATTTGCCTTATACCCGCATGCCTCATCCGAAATACAAGGATAAACGGATTCCGGCGTATGAAATGATTCGTCATTCGGTGAATATTCACCGGGGATGTTTTGGCGGATGCGCCTTTTGCACGATTTCGGCGCATCAGGGAAAATTTATAACCTCGCGTTCCAAAGAATCTATTTTGAAAGAAGTGAAAGCGGTGGCTGCCATGCCGGATTTCAAAGGCTACTTGAGCGATTTGGGCGGGCCTTCGGCCAATATGTACGGGATGAAAGGACTAAACGGAAAAATTTGCGAAAATTGCAAGAAACCTTCGTGTATTTTCCCTCATGTTTGCAAAAACCTGAATGCAGACCACCGTCCTTTGCTGGAGATTTATAAGGCGGTGGATAAAATTCCGGGCATCAAAAAATCGTTTATCGGCAGCGGTGTGCGATACGATTTGTTGGTGCATCTGTACGAAGACGGGGAATTGAACAAGGCCGCGCGGGATTACACGCAGGAATTAATCAAAAATCATGTTTCGGGACGGTTGAAAGTGGCTCCGGAACATACTTCGCCCGAAACGTTGAACTGCATACGGAAACCCGCGTTTGCTGCTTTCCGGCAATTCAAAAAGATATTCGATAAAATAAACAAGGAGCAAAATCTCAATCAACAACTGATACCTTATTTTATGAGTTCGCACCCGGATTGTACGGAAATAGATATGGCGGAATTGGCGGTTATTTCCAAGGGGTTGAATTTTCATCCGGAGCAAGTCCAGGATTTCACCCCTACTCCCATGACGTTATCTACCGAAATTTATTATACGGGCTATCATCCTTATACTCTCCAGCCGGTTTATACGGCTAAAACGAAAGAGGAAAAGTTAAGTCAGCGGCAGTATTTTTTCTGGTATAATAAAGAGTACAAACAGCAGATTATCCGGGCATTGAACCGGTTGAAACGACCGGATTTGATAAAGAAATTATACAATTAACACAGATGAACAATCCGTCATTTCGAACGAAGTGAGAAATCTAACCTGTTCCGTAGGCCCTACGATTGAGGTTTAGATTTCTCACTTCGTTCGAAATGACGGATTGTCAGTTTTAATCCATAAAATCAAGGGTTTCTTCACCAATGATTTGACGCAAGGTATTTTTCATTTTTACACTTTGAATGAACAAATCATGTTCGGCAATGTGTTCGTTGTCGTGCATCGGACTCTTGAAGTAGAAAGACAACCACGATTGGATGCCGCTGAATCCGGCGCGTTTAGCCAAATCGGACAGTAATACCAAGTCCAAGCAAAGCGGAGCAGCCAGGATGGAGTCGCGGCAAAGGAAATCCACTTTCAATTGCATCGGATAACCCAACCATCCGAAGATGTCGATATTGTCCCAACCTTCTTTGTTGTCTTTGCGGGGGGGATAATAGT
>JAISKT010000206.1 GCA_031261295.1 Candidatus Symbiothrix sp.
CTTCTTCTTTTACCCCAAAATTGCCTTCTGCTTCTTGAGACCCTTCGACTTCGCTCAGGGCAAAAAACTTTCAGCTTTTTGGATTGTACTACGTAATTATGGAAATCATTTCAAAGATCACTTTTTTCACTCTCAAACGCCCCTTTACACAAGGCGTTTCCGAAAGCGGATGCAAAGATACGCATCTTTTTATTACCAACCAAGAAAGTTCAACAAATATTTTTTGAAAATGTTGTAAAAAATTGATTTTTAACTAAATAAAATTTTACATAATAATATATCCTCTGCATTTATTTTCAGAGAAATTTATTTTATGAAAAAATATTTTTTTGACTATCAAACAGTTAGTGATTTTTTAACTCTTAATTCCTAATTCTTAATTCCTAATTTAAAAAAAAGTACTACTTTTGCGCCCGGGTAAGTCCTACACGGTCAGCTCCCTTCAAATCCCCCAGGGCTTGATCGCAGCAAGGGTAGTTGGTTGTAGCGACGCGATGTAGTAAGCTTACCCATTTTTTTCTATCCAACTTCCTCAAAAAAAATAATCTAAAGCACAATTTTCCTGCATTAAAATAGTCTTAATTAATTATTAATTTATTTATTTTCATCGAAAATTAAAAATTAAGCGAATATTAAGTAAGTATTAAGACCGAACTCTTTTCTTTGCTTTTCTATTAGAGAACACTTATTATTTAATTTTTAAATCATTAATTTAATATTATGAAGGTAAATTACTTATTTAATTTTTTAGTGGCTGCAATGCTTATGCTGGTTGTAACCACTGTAAATGCTAAGGATGTCACTGTGGATGGTACCAACAGAGATGCTTTTAATGCGGCATGGGGGCAAGTTGCCGATGGCGATACGATTTCAATTGCTACAACTATCATTTGGGATACGGACCAGTTTAGAATTAACAAGGGAATAGTGATAAGAGGCGTGGGGGATAATATTGAAATTAAAGCCGCCCCAACTTATACTGCGAGCCGTATGTTTAACTTTGAGGCTACCGGATTGGTTCTCGAAAATCTTACATTCAGCGGAGCTAATTATAAAGACGGTGAAAATGACGGCGCTATCGGAAGAATCTTAAGTGGAGTCATTGAAATTAAAAATTGTATATTCAAGGACAATTATGCGGCCGATCGTAGTGGCGCTGTTAGCGTACAAGGTGGTGCAAATGCCACTTTCCGGGATTGTAAATTTATAAATAACCAGGCCAACAGAGGCGGCGCTATTTGGTTTGCAGGAGATGCAACGATAGCCAATTTCTACAATTGCGAATTTATCGGTAACAATGCGAAAGGCGAACGTGGTGGCGCTTTCTTTACGGAAAATGCGCCAACTGTCAATGTGTATAATTCTCTTTTTAAAGGAAATTCCGCCGGTGTGAAAGCGGAAGACGGCACAATGACCGGTAATGGCGGCGGCGTTTTCAGATTAGGAAACGGCGTATTAAATGTCTATTCTTCTTCTATCATTGAAAATAATAGTTATGGAGATCATGGCGGGGTATTACATGCAGAAGATCAACCGAAGGTGACTTTTGTCAATTCGACCATTGCGAATAACCGGATGTGGAAAGACAGTAATTCAATGTTTTGGTGTCCGAATGGCGGTGAATATATTTTTATCAATACGGCATTTGTAGGAAACTGGGGCGCTCCGAATGCAGGAAATACGACTGCTTTCACGTTGCAAAATGCCAACGCAAAAGCCAAGATTTACAATTCGATTTTTGTAGGTAATGTTTCCAGAGACGGAAATGAGATTGGTGGTACGGGACCGGCTATTGATATTAAACTGAATGGCGGTGGTATTGTGCCTAAGTTGACCGACGCTGATGCAGCAACAGCTGTTTTGGATATACGCAATTCGATTATTGGCCGCATACAAATTGACGGTGATAATACAACGCTTACCGCCGAACAGATTGCCTGGGTGACTTCTAAAGAAAGTACAACGTTACCTCCTTCTATTATCAATGAATATACCCGGACAAAAGATTGGAAACTGGCTGAAACTTCCGGTATTGTTTGGGGCGATGGTGAATATCCTTCTGGATTGGTAGTTACCGACGAAGGTTCTTATTATCCGATTGCAGGAAATTCTAAAGCTGCCAAAGCAGGTGATCCGGCTCTTCTGACAGCTGCTTTGGGCGCTGATGCCACTTTGGTTGACCAATTGGGTCAAACACGCGAAATAAAGGACGGCGCTATTGCTGCCGGCCCGGTAAATGCAATAGCCGGTTCGGAAAAAGATTTGCTTCTGTCAAGTGTAATTGTTTGGGACGGGCCTACTTACGATTTGGCGACAGCAACCGTTCATTTTGTTGCTGATTGGCAAGGAGGCGCCGGCTGGGACGTTACAGGTATGGACGTTTCTGCTTATGACAGAGTGGTCGTTGAATTTGACGAACCGATATACAATGGTTATATCCGGTTAACAGCCGAATACGGTGATGGTCAAGGTTGGGTAGAAGCCGGTGTAAACAATCCGCTTTCCCTTTCGATTGCAATCGATCATGCGCGTCCGCTTACCAGAATTGGTTTAGGTTCGAATGGCGCTCCGCAAGATTTAGTACTGAAAAGAGCCTATTTGAAAAAAGATGAACCGATAGTGGGTTTGTTACCATTAAACGGACTCAATTTATTAAGCGGTACTGCCTACAACACTGAAACTCATAAGATTACTTATCCCGGAAGTTGGGGATATGCCGGATGGGAATGGGCTGAAGGAAAAGATTTTACCGGCTATAAATCGGTTACGGTAGAATTTGATACGACCGACCTGCCTGAAACCGGAGATGACGGACTTCCTAAAGTTCAACTTTCGGTAGTGTATGTGGGTGGAAACAACGATGGCGATAATGTGATCGAAGTCCGCAAGGGCGCTACTACCGCTACGGTTAATTTGGATCCTGCGAAAAAAGATAAAGTGTATCGTATTTATGTGAAGAGTGAAAAACCCGGATCCATCACATTGAATGATGCATACGTCAATCTGGATGTGGCTGATCCGGTGGATTTAATCATTACCGACTTTTCATGGACGCCGGTGAATCCGCTACCGGGAGAAAAAGTGACTTTCAAAGCGACCGTTAAAAATGACAGTGAGTTTGCTTCTCCGAATGTAAAACATGGTGTGGCTTTCGCTGTAAACGGAACAGTGGTTACCTGGAGTGATACACATCTTACTTCTTTGGCCGCCGGTGAATCCGTTGAATTAACGGCAAACGGCCCCGGTGACGGTACCTGGACGGTAGGTAAAAATGCCGTTTATACGGTTAGCGCTAAGGTAAATGATCAAAGTGATATTACTGAAACAAATTATGATAACAATACGGCTGAAGCTGAATTGGTAAACGGAGGAAAAGCCGATTTGAATATTACAAGTCTTAATTGGAGACCGGCATCCCCTGAAGCAGGCAACGAAGTAATTTTCAATATTACCGTTGAAAACAAAGGAACCATTGATACGCCTAATGACGTTAAACATGGAGTGGCTTTCTCTGTAAACGGAACGGTGGTCAGCTGGAGCGACACTCGTCTTGAATCGATTGGTGTAGGTAAAGAAGTGAGATTAACGGCCAACAGCGGACCTGCCGGTGTGGCTTATTGGACTGCCACAGGCGGTAGTTTTACCGTAAAAGCGGAAGTAAATGATGCCAATGGCGAAGGCTTACGTCCTTTTGAAGAAAGTGATTACACAAACAATGTGCTGGAAGAAACATTATCCATCACCGGTATTCATGACATTACGGCCGATGGTAAAGTATATGTTCAAAACAGGACTTTACACATCGAAGGTTATGTTTCCGCTCCGGTAACCATTTATAATGTATTGGGTCAAAAAGTGGTGAGCCACAATGCAATTTCCAACAATGAAAGCATCAGTCTTTCTGCCGGAACTTATATTGTAAAGATCCAAAACAGTACTTATAAAGTATTGGTTAAATGAAAGAAATGAAGAAAATGAAAGAAATGAAAATAATTGATTTCTTTCGTGAATAGAAAAGAAAAGTCTGCCGGAAAGCAGACTTTTCTTTTTCTACAATATATATTACAATTTTTACTTTTTTCCTTGTATTTTTTCTTCCACTATCGCATCAATTACGGCTACGGTGGTGATATTCACAATATCGCGAACCGAGCTTTCGATGTCGGTAAAGTGAATGGGTTTCTTCAATCCCATTTGAATCGGGCCGATCATCTCCCCTACTTCCATTTCCTGCAATAGTTTTTGGGCTATATTGGCCGAACTTAAATTAGGAAATATCAGCGTATTCACCTCTTTCCCAACCAAGCGGCTGAACGGGTATTTGCGATCCCGCAAGGTCTTGTTCAGTGCAAAACTTACCTGCATTTCCCCGTCAATAGCCAAATCGGGAAATTGTTCCTGCATGACCCGCACCACTTCGTGCATGCTGGCCGGACTTCCTTCCGTATCCGAACCGAAATTGGAATACGACAGGGCGGCCATGACCGGCGTATGTGCAAAGAAAGATACTGCGTTGGCTGCCAATTTAGTCACATCGATAACGTTTTCCGTGGACGGGTGGCGGTTGATTAGTGTATCGGCTAAGAAATAAGTCCCTCTTTGACCGGTCAGGATGTGCATGGTGCCAAACGTATTGTATCCGTCCCGGATGCCGATCACTTCTTTGGCCACTTTTATGGTATTGGAATATTTGGTATATACGCCGGTAATAAAAGCATCCGCATCACCGGTTTCCACCATCATCATTCCAAAATAGTTGGGTTCAAACATTTTATCTTTGGCCTCATCCAATGTGGCCCCTTCGCGCGCCCGTTTGGTCGCCAATATTTCGGCATACCGGCTGCGGCGGTCGGCTTCATTATCATGACGCAAATTGACAATTTCAATCCCTTCCAAGTCAATATGATGTTCGGCAGCTAATTTCTGTATCCGTTCATCATTTCCCAACAAAATAGGATAGGCGATTTTTTCGTCCCGCGCCTGTGCCGCCGCTTTCAGCATGTTTTCGTGCGAGCCTTCGGCAAATACCACCCGCTTGGGATTTTGAACGGCCATGTCGGTCAATTCGCGGATCAGTTTGTTGTCGTAACCCATCAGGTCACGCAAATGATCTTCGTAACTGTCCCAATCGGTAATGATTTTTTTGGCTACGCCCGATGCAATGGCCGCTTTTGCCACAGCCGTCGATACGGCCGTCAGCAAACGGGGATCCATTGGTTTGGGAATGATATATTCCCGTCCGAAACTCAACAGGGACAAGCCGTAGGCCGCATTCACTACATCGGGAACGGATTCTTTGGCCAAAGAGGCAATCGCTTTTACGGCCGCCAGTTTCATTTCCTCATTGATTGTGGTAGCCCGTACATCCAACGCGCCGCGGAAGATATACGGAAATCCCAATACATTGTTTACCTGGTTGGGATAATCCGAACGGCCGGTAGCAAAGATAATATCCGGCCGGGACGCCTTGGCTTTTTCGTAGGAAATTTCCGGGTTGGGATTGGCCAGGGCAAACACAATCGGATCGTTGGCCATGCTTTGAACCATTTTTCCCGTCAGCACATCGGCAACGGACAATCCCAGGAAGACGTCAGCGCCTGCCAAGGCTTCCGCTAAGGTGTTGACCTCGCGTGTGGTGGCAAAAAAAGCTTTTTCGGGTGTCAGATTGGCGCGGCGAACAGAAATCACGCCTTTGCTGTCGCACATGGTAATATTTTCTTTTCGGGCGCCCAAAGCCATATACAGACGGGTGCAGGAACTGGCAGAAGCGCCGGCGCCATTCACCACGATTTTTACTTCTTCGATTTTCTTCCCGGCCAGTTCCAGCGCATTCAAAAGACCGGCGGAAGAAATGATAGCCGTACCATGCTGGTCGTCGTGCATCACGGGAATATCCAATTCTTCTTTCAAACGTCTTTCTATTTCAAAACATTCGGGCGCCTTGATGTCTTCCAGGTTGATACCTCCGAAAGTCGGGGCAATCGCTTTGACAGCCGCCACAAATTTCTCCACGTCTTTTTCACTGACTTCAATATCGAATACATCAATACCGGCGAAAATCTTGAACAACAAGCCTTTGCCTTCCATTACGGGTTTGCCGGCCAATGCGCCGATGTCGCCCAAGCCCAAAACGGCTGTACCATTGGAAATGACAGCCACCAGATTACCTTTTATGGTGTAATCGTAAGCGGTTTCGGGATCTTTTTCGATTTCCAGACAGGGTTCGGCTACCCCGGGGGAATAAGCCAACGATAAATCGGATTGTGTACTGTGCGGTTTGGTTGGGATTACTTCAATCTTACCGGGTTTGCCTTCTGCGTGATAAAGCAGCGCTTTATCTTTAATTCCTTTTGCCATGTGTTTTTACTATTAGCCTTATAAAACATTAGAAATATCGGGTGCAAAATTACAATTATCCGTTTAATATACCTATAATATAGCAAATCTTTATATTTTTTTCACATAGCCTGAAAAATACGAGTAGTTACAAAAACACTCATTTGCGTTAATTTTTGATAATTCCTTGGTTTATATCAAAAAAGATATTACTTTTGCCAATTAAATAAACGATAAAAAGCTTTTATTACAAAATAGATAGTATTTTATAAAGACATAATTCATTAAAAAAAGCGTTACAGCTTTTATTCTTGTATCTGAAACTTAGACAATTTCGGTATATGCGAGGATAAGTTAGTAAGCGCTCACGTAGAATCGTGGGCTGAACTTATTTGCATATACGGGTAGTCTAAGACCTCAGATACAAATAAAGTTTAAGTCCCACGTTTTTTATTTTAAATAACCGCTTCTCGGGGACTTGGAGGCATTAAAAAAATCTACAAATATGCAGAACAAGTCATAGGAAACTGGGCGGGCGTTTCATTTCAATCATTTACACTCTCATGTTTTTAGTCAGTTGAACACGTCCGCCTTTTCTTTCAGGGTATAGGCAACCATTCGTAGTTACGCATTCATTTCTTCATTCTTTGTATTTATTAAATTTAGTTTATGCGGTTGCCTTGCCCTCTTTTAGGAGTATAAATTTTAAAAAATAACAAATATGAAAAGAAAGATTTTTTTAGCGCTGATACTCATCGTTTTGAGTGCAGCCGGTGCCAATGCACAAGTGCTGATTGGCGCCGATGATGAACCTCATCCATCGGCTGTATTGGAATTGCGAAGCAGTAGCGCAGGCTTATTGCTTCCGCAAGTCAAATTGGATAATATTGATAATACATCTTCCCTGTTGACAACACCGGTACCCGGAATGTTGGTGTGCAATCTTACCGGTTCTTTGCGGCATGGAGTGTATTACTGGAATGGAGAATGGAAATTGTACATCGGGTTTTGAGAATGAAAATAATGAAACAAATAAATAAAATAAAGACAATGAACAAAAGAATGTATTTTATGCTTTCGCTGTTGCTGGTAATGACCACAAGTTTGAAAGCGCAAGTTGTAATTGGTACGAACGCGGCAGAGCCTGTAGCATCGGCCGTATTGGATTTGAATAGCGGGATAGACGGTAATATGGGTTTATTGCTGCCGAGGGTTCCTTTGATAGCCGAAGACGATGCTACGACTATCCCCAGTCCGGCCACAGGTTTGATGGTATATGCCACCGGTACGGACGGGTTGGCTGCCGGAGTTTATGTTTGGGACGGAACAAAATGGGTGACTGCAAAATCTTCTATCGCTGCAGACATTGCAGTTACGGCTTATGATCTTACTCCTAATACCGAAGTAGATGTATATATTGGTAACACGAAGGATTTCACTGCCAGTAATTTCATGCCCAACGGTACCGCCAGTTATCCCGGTGTTACGTGGAATATTACCGCCGGTTCGACTTTCGCTTCTATCACTTCATATACGATGACTACGGCTACAATCTCAGGACTTACTGAGGGTATAGCTACGTTAACTGTTTCCACTCTCGACAGAACGTTGGACAATAAAACAGTCACTCTTCATGTTTTATCAGTTACGTTAAAAAGTTTCAGTCTTCCACCGACATTAAATACGATAGCAAGTACGGGACCGGCTACTATTAGCGCTTCTAATTTTCTCGATAACCTTGGTGGTTCGTTAACTGATGTGACCGTTGATTGGGATTATGAAGGCAGTACCCTTCCTGCCGGTACCACGGTTGCCTATAATGGTAATACAGCTACGGTCACTCCGGGTACAACCGCCGGTACGTTTACCCTTCATGCTCGTGCTGGTGGTGAAACCAAGAATTGTGTGGTTACTATTAAGGATCCTGCTGCTATTGCCGAACCTAATCCGAACTATAAACCATCGCTACAGGGTATCACTTGTTTTGATGTAAGACCGGATCAAGATGACCCTGCTGCCGAACCTCGGGTTTATACGGTTGTTGAGAACGGTACTACCAGTACAATCCAAAGTGTTATTTGGGGTGTCACTCCGTCTTCTACCAGTTTGTTGAATTCTTATGCAGTCAGTACAACTCCATGCACCAAGGATACTTTGAACTTCAAAAATCTGGCTACTTTACAGTCAGTTGCTAATCCTACCGCACAAACAGTTGTGCTGACGGCTCTCATTGAATATGCTGATGGACATGAATGCATAATAACTAAGACGATAAAGATACAGTACGAACCTTGTTGTGGGTCTGATGGGATTCTGCGTAACCTTGAAGTTGCGGGCATAAGTTATCCTACCCATGCTTTTGCTACAGGTGATGACAATGGTGTCCAATGCTGGTTTATGGTAGGACCAAATCTCTACGGTGGATCGGGACGTAACGCTGCAGGCCGGACAATGCGCTTCTATAATGATAACAATGTTGTGCCTGCTCAGGCTTGCCCGTCCGAATGGCACGTTCCATCGAAGACTGAGGCAGATCGCCTAAATGGTCAACCCTACCTATTGGACGCTTTCTCTCAAAGCACATTTATGTGGAAATACAGCAACTCCCAAATGTCGAGTTTCGATGAGACATATACTCGATTTGCCAATAGTGCGGGAAGATTCCAGGTGAGACTTTCCGATGGACGGTACGCATCTACGGCCAGTACACAGAACTACGAAGAACAAGCTACGTGCGTCAAAGATATATAATGAACGATTGACATTATAGTTCAAGTTCGGTCATCTTAACCCAGCGGTTTTGTGTATAAGGTTGCGAGGCATAAGGAGTTATCCGTTTTTTAATGAAGCGGAGTATTCGATCGCCCCACCCACAACCGCGGAGCGGTTGCATTATAATCAAATGGAAATCAATACGATAATGCAACCGCTCCGCGGTTTTTGGTTGGGAGGATTATCTTGTTTCTACAATAATGCAACGGCTCCGCCGTAAGCATTCGTCATCACCTTGCACCGTTTTCCGCTTGCGTCAGCCCACTTTTAGTTCTTAGCTTTTAGTTTTTAGTTCAATTAGCGCCCATCACTACAACAACCTCATTCTCTTCATTCATCCGGTCGAAAGGAATGGTATTGCCTGCAACCGGTTGGCCATTCAAAGTGACGGATTTCACTCCTTTTTCTACTTTATTGGGATTTTTCACTTGTATATTCACTGTTTTTCCACGAAAACGGCGGCTGGCCGTAAAGCCTTCCCATTGGGGAATGCACGGATCAATCGTCAAACCGTTGTAATCGGGACGAATGCCCAGAATATATTGTGCTGCTGTGTGATAGGCCCAGGAAGCGGTTCCGCTCAACCACGGACAACGGCTTTGTCCCGCCCGCATATTGTAATTGGAACAAGTCGTCTGTGCATACACGTAGGGTTCAATCTGGCGAACTTCGGCGCGTTCGTTGTAAGCGGCGGGCAGATAATTCCGGTAATTTTTGTATGCCCGTGTTCCATGACCAAGGATACAATCGGCCATAATCCCCCAGCCTTGCGTGTGCTGAAATACCGAGGCATTTTCCTTCATTCCCTTGATAAACAAAGGCGCCTTGATGACCGATGCTTCCGTATGTTCGTAAGGCGGATAACAAAGTGTCAAACCGTAATCAATCGCCAAGTATTTTTCAACGGAGTTCATGATGGTTTCGGCTTGCTCGCCGGTGGCTTGTCCGCTGATAATCGCCCAGGATTGCGGATTTAACCAGATTTTACCTTCATCCACCGCTTTGGTTCCAAAAACGTAGCCGTCTTCCTTGATGGCACGGACGTACCATTCGCCATCCCAAGCGGCGTTCTCAATGTCTTTTGTCAATTGTTTCAATTCTTTTTCAGCCCAATCAACTTCTTGGGATTTTAGAAGACGACTACAAATATCAATATAAACCGTTAAGGCATAGCGCAATTGCATTGCTACGAAAACGGTTTCGCCTTTTTCGCCCAATACTAAGCAGTCGTTCCAGTCGGCTTTTAATCCGCAAGGCAGATTGTGTTTGCCCCGGCGATCGAGATTGAATTGAATGGCCCGGCGAAAGTGATCCCAAACGGTTCCTTCGCCCTGATCGGAATAAGGCAATATTTTATTATAATAATTCAAATCGCCGGTTTCTTTTACGTAAGCCGGAATGGTATTGAAAAGCCACATACAATCATCGGAACGAAATTCGTTTTCGGGAGTCGGTTTTTCCTGTCCCGGATGATGATCGAATGGTTTCACCACCGGCATCGCTCCGCCATTGGCGTTTTGTCCGGTAATCATCAGTTCCAAACGTTCCACTACTTCGTCGGGGATATTGTGAACGACACCCAACATATCTTGGATTGTATCGCGAAAACCCATGCCGTCCCGTTCGCCGCTGTAAATCAGCGAAGCCGCGCGCGACCAGGCGTAGGTAATCAGGTTATTGAACGGATTCCACATATTAATCATGCTGTTGAAAGCCGGATCCGGTGTTTCGGCCGTCAAACCTTCAATTCGACCATGCCAATAATCCACTACCTTTTGGTATTCAGCCTGCACTTTTTCAGGAGTTGAAACCAAATTGGCAGCGGTTTTTCCTTCTACTTCAGCTTTTCCAATACCCAAAACAACCGTAAATTCTTTGGTTTCTCCGGGAGCCAAATCCAAATCGACTTGCAAAACACCGCAACCATTATCTCCTTCTGTCAGTGTATTTTGACATTCGCCATTAACCACCGAAACAGGATTGGCATAGGTATGATAATTACCGATGAACCGGTCACGGTCGGAATCAAATCCGGTCACCGGTTGGCCTGTAACTCCGATAAATGAATGGCGGGCCTGGTCTTTGTTCTGGAAATGTTCCGGATCTTCGGGCATATACGGATTATTTACCTGATCAACAAAACCGTCTTTGTAGGCCGTTTGAATGATGTATTGCGTATATTGCAAATTATTCTGGTCATCATTCATATTCCAGTTGGACGCAAATTCCACGTAAGTGAAAGCCCGGAGCGAGCGTTTGCGTATATCGTTATTCGTCACCCGGATGCGCCACACTTCAAATTGCTGTCCTTTGGGAACAAAATACAGCGATTCGGTTTTTATTTGGTCGTATTCGGAAGTAATCAACGTGTAAGCCGATCCGTGACGGCATTCGCTTTTGTAAACATCCAAGGGTTTTCCCACAGGTTGCCACGAAGCCGACCAAAAATCGGTATTTTCCCGGTCATGTAAATACACAAACCGTCCCGGCTGATCCAAAGGCACTTTATTGAAACTCAAACGCAAAAACCGCCCCTGCACACTGGAACGAAAAAAACTGTATCCGCCCGCATTTTGGGTGATAATAGCGCCGTAGCGGGTGTCGCCCAAGTAATTACTCCATGATTTGGGAGTATCAGGACGAGTAATTACATACTCTTTGCGAGTGTCATCGAAATATCCGTATTGCATAATTGATTTCTTTATTTACTAATAGGATGAATATCAATTCCTTGTATGAAATCAAAATCTTTTTTGTTAAATGTTAATAATTCCATTTTATAAACAAGAGAATAAGCCGCAATTAAGCAATCCGGTAACATTAAAAGAGGCTGCCCTGTTCGTTGAATACAGTAACGTTTCATTAATTGGACAGCTTTATCCGATACCGATTCATTATTTCTCAACTGTCCGAAAACATCTAAATAATTCATCGCTTGTTCTCTCCTTTCCACCGTAAAACATCCTGCCAGAATTTCCATAATAGTGATGTCGCAAATATATACATCCTCTTGATTAAGGCTGTCTAATACTTTTTTAGCATCTTCATTTTTTCGGAACAATGCAATGATTACAGAAGTATCTACCAAGCATTTCTTTCTGTGCGCCATATAGTTTTGCGATAATCTTGTTCATTTTTCAATAAGTTATCTTCCCAAAGACCGTAACCTTCCGTTAAATTTCCCTGACGTTTTGGAGGGATTAACCCAGTCGGATGAATGGAGGTATCTACTTTTTCTTTGGTTGTTACCCATTGATATAGTTCCAGGATTAGTTTTCTGTCTTCTAATCCGGTAATCCAAGAGATAATATCATATTTTAATTTTACCGTTTGCATAGACTTTTTGTTTTAATTCATTGACAAAGATAATGTTTTAAAAATGAAAAACAAACGCTTTATTTCTTTTTCATTTCTTCCAATTTCCGTGCATTTTCTTCAATTGTCTTACTATCCAATTTATAGAATATCAACGCAATAATCCCAAGGACAGAGGCAATCAGCGGAAGCCAGGCGAAAAGTTGGGCAATGCTGTTTTTGGTACTTTCCGACATGAACGCATCATTGGCCACGAAGCCGATAGCGCCCAAAGCATATAATCCCAACGACCCGGAAATGGTATTTCCCAATTTTTGCGCCATCGTTGCCGACGAATAGACCAAACCCGTAGCCCGGCGGCCGGTTTTTACTTCCGAATCATCGGCTACATCGGCATACATCGACCACATGATAAATCCGGTCGGCCCGATACAAATGGTAAAAATGATTTGCATAATGACAATCATCCCCAGCGAAGTCTTGGGAATAAACGCAAAAGCAACGGAGGCGAACGAAGCCAAGGCAAAACACCAGATCCACACATTCCGTTTACCATATTTGGTCACCACCGGTTTAATCAGAATGGTGCCGATAATAGTAATGATGGCGCCTAAGCTCAAAAGTAAAGAAGAAAATGTTTCCCAGGAAATATGTTTACCGAAGAAAGTGCCTTCGATACTGAAAATTTGCCGGTCACCCACGACTTCCATCGTTGCCACGTAATATTTGGCATAATAAGTAGTTAGCGAACTGTGAATAACAGTAAAAAACAACATGGCTATGCCGGCCAAGGTTAAAAGTATCCAGGGTTTGTTGCGTCCCAAATCCTTGATGTCGTCCGATAATTTGTTTTTTTCTTCATGCACCGGTTCCACCCGTTCTTTGGTTTGGAAGAAACAGAAAATCAAGGACGCAAAAGCAATTACGGCATAGATTCCTACCACGATGGAGAAAGCGGTTTGCGGAGAATACGTTTTGGAGAAATATTCCACAAACGTCAATGTGGAACCATACACCACGAAACAGCCGGCTTGCGCCAAGACATTCCGGTAAGCGGAAATGGTAGTCCGTTCATCCGGATTGGACGACATAACGCCCATCAACGCACCGTAAGGCACATTGACTACGGAATACATCAGCATAAACGCGCCGTAAGTCACATAAGCGTACAGCAATTTCGTCCAACCGGTAAATTCGGGGGTGTAAAAAGTGATGAATCCAATGATACAGAACGGAATAGCTCCATAAAGTATCCAGGGACGGAAACGCCCGTATTTTGTTTTGACACGATCGGCCATAGCGCCGATAATCACATCGAAACAGATGTCCACGCAACGGATAATCAACAACATAGTCGCTGCCTGCACAGCCGTAATCCCGAAATAGTCGGTATAGAAAATAGCGGCAAACGTTCCGATAAGCGCCCAAAACAGGTTACAGGCCATATCGCCCAAACCGTAAGAGAATTTCTCCAGGAAAGATATTTTTTGATTGTTTTTCATACTGTATTTGTTTTATGTGTCCACGAATTACACGAATTAACACGAATAAGACAAAAGAATTCGTGTTAATTCGTGTAATTCGTGGATTATTTGTTTATCAAGGAACATACATATTTGCGGGATTGAGTACAATAGAGTCTTTTACGCCTGTATTCTGTTCAGTGATAAATCGTTTCACGTAATCGCCGGAAGGTTGCACATTGTCCCATTCCTGTTTTTCGCAAGCGCCCGGATACAACGCCGCCGATGTTTCGGGTTTATCGCAAAAACTCCAGTTACAGGAACTTACCAATTGCTTGCCGGCATTGTTCCCGTTGAACATCAACAGCCATTTATCGGTAGCTGCGAAATTGGCGTCCCCATTTCCGGAAGCTTCCACCGTTCCGTATTCCGAACAAAATACCGGAAGTTGTCCCAATACTTCCTGAATTTCATTATAAAAGGTATGAGTAGAAGCATAAAAATGGAAGGTGTACATAATGTTGTCGTAAGGCAACCGTTTGTCGCCATCGGCAATCGGGGCATTTACGACCTGATCCCAGCGAGGCGTTCCGCAAAGGATAACCGGATGTTGCGCACCTACGTTATCCGCCGCTCCGTGAATGATTGGAATAATGCCGTTGGCGTATTCGGTAATCCTTGCCCAATCCACTGCCGGGCCGTTCGGTTCGTTGCAAAGTTCATAAATCACATGATCGGCGCCGGCATAACTACCGGCAATTTCTTTGAAAAACCGGGGAGCATCCTTGTATTCGGGAGCCAAAGGATCACCCGGAGTCAGTATATGCCAATCCACAATACAGTAAACGCCCAGTTCGCCTGTCCATTCGATCAGGTTTTTCATCATTTGCGTATTCCACTCCGGATCGGTATTGTAACCGCCTTCTTCCACGTACATCGCTGCACGAATCACATTGCAATGCCAGTCTTTCACCAAGTGCGTGATCGATTCCTTGGTGTAACATTCTTTGCACCACATCCAGCCAATCGTACTCATTCCGGCCAACTGAACCGGCTGATTGTTTTTATCAACCAATTGAATGCCATCGACATGCAAAGCTCCGTGCACAGCTACCGGAGAACCTTCGGGATAAATAAATGCTTTCACATCGTTTTCAGTCACTGTATCTTTTGCCTTATTTTGACAGGCGGTCAAACAAAAAATTGCTGCAAACAAAAAGGCAGCGTACATTCCTTTTTTCATTGTATTGTATTGTATTTTATTATTTATCCACGAATTACACGAATTAACACGAATATTTAGTTTGTCGTCTTATTCGTGTTAATTCGTGTAATTCGTGGATACATTATTAGTTGCCCATTACTACTTCAACCGTATTGACGGAGCCAGCTGCTTGCAAAGGAATGATGTTTCCTTTCACCGCTTGTCCGTTCACCGTAATACTTTTAACTCCTTTTTTAACACCGGTATTTTTGATTTCGATGTTGTACGTGGCTCCCCGGAATTTTCGGGTAATCTCAAATCCTTGCCAATCGGCAGGAATGCACGGATCAATTTCCAACCCGTCGTAAGCCGGTTTAATTCCCAAAATAAATTGGGTGATCGCATAATAATTCCAAGCGGCTGTTCCCGTCAACCAGGAATTTTTGGCTTCGCCCGGTTTGAACGAATCTTTACCGGCAATCATTTGAGAATACACGTAGGGTTCCACCTTGTGCAAGTCCGAAATTTCTTCCGTATAAGACGGACAAATCTTGCGGAAATACTCCCAAGCCTGATCGCCGCGTCCGAGGATGGCTTCCGAAATGATGATCCACGGATTGTTGTGGCAGAAAATACCGGCATTTTCTTTGTAACCGGCCGGATAAGAGGAAATTTCTCCGTATTCCACCACATATTCGGTGAAAGCCGGATGATTCAATACAATTCCGTTCGGCGTATCCAAGTATTTCTTCACGGCATCCAAGGATTTTTGCACCATACCTTCTTCCAATCCCACTTTGGCCATCGCGCACCAGCCTTGCGATTCGATGAAGATTTTGCCTTCGGCATTGTCTTTGCTGCCGATTTTATTGCCGTAATAATCATACGCGCGGATGTACCAATCGCCGTCCCAACCGTGTTTTTTAACGGCTTCCACCATCGCATCAATGAATTTTTGAGCGCGGCCGGCTTCTTCATTGTATCCGATTTTGCGGCAAAGTTCCACGTAATCTCGTCCGCAAACAACGAATAGACCGGCAATCATCAACGATTCGGCTTTGGAACCTTCGGTTTTATTTTCGGTGGTTTGGAACGATTCGTCCGGATTCCAGGAGAAGCAGTTCAAGTTTAAACAATCGTTCCAGTCCGCACGACCGATCAATGGCAGCAGATGGGGGCCTAAGTTATTGATAACGTGATCGAAAGAAACAGTCAAGTGATGAAACAAGGATTTTTCGGAACCTTCCTGATTGTCAAATGGCACGTCTTCATCCAGGATAGAGAAATCGCCGGTTTCCTTCAGATAAGCCACCGTTCCGAAAATCAGCCACATCGGATCATCGTTGAAACCACCGCCGATGTCGTTGTTGCCGCGTTTCGTAAGCGGTTGGTATTGATGGTAACAACCTCCATCGTAAAATTGCGTAGAAGCAATATCAATGATGCGTTGGCGGGCGCGCGCCGGAATCTGATGCACAAAACCGACCAAATCCTGGTTCGAATCGCGAAAGCCCATTCCCCGGCCGATACCGGATTCAAAGAACGAAGCCGAGCGGGAGAAATTGAAGGTAATCATACATTGGTATTGATTCCAGATATTCACCATCCGGTCTAATTTTTCTTCCCGGCTTTTCAAGACGTAGCGGTTCAAAAGGTCGTCCCAATAGGCACGTAATTCCTCAAACGCGGCATTGACTTTTTCTGCTGTGTCGAATTTAGCAATCGTTTCTTTCGCTTGTTTTTTATTGATAACTCCTTTGGATTCAAATTTATCCGCACGATCTTCATATTCTACGTAGCCCAAGAGGAAGACCAATTCTTTGGTTTCTCCGGGTTTCAATTCTACTTCAATGTAATGGGAGGCGATGGGCGACCAGCCGTGGGCCACCGAATTAGTCGGCTGTCCGTTGATTACGTTTTGCGGATCGCGAAATTCGTTGTACAGACCGATGAATGATTCGCGGTCGGTATCAAATCCCTGAACCGGGACATTGACGCTATAATAGGCGTAATGATTGCGGCGTTCTTTGTATTCGGTTTTGTGATAAATTACGGAATTGGGTTGTAGAGACGCACTATAGTGCGTCTCTACCTCGATTTCGCCGGTAGAAAAATTCCGTTGGAAATTTTCCATGTCGGTCGCAGCATTCCACAAACACCATTCGGTAAACGAGAATAATTTGAATTTCTTCGTTTCCGATGTTTTGTTGGTTAATTTTACTTTTTGCACTTCCGCCCAGGTTTTCAAGGGAACAAAAAACAAGACTTCCGCTTCAATGCCGTTTTTTTCGCCGGTGATGATGGTATAATTCATCCCGTGACGGCATTCGTATTTGTCTAATTCCGTTTTGCAAGGCTTCCAACCCGGCGACCAAACGGTACCGTTGTCGTTGATGTAAAAATAACGCCCGCCATTGTCCATGGGCACGTTGTTGTAGCGGTAGCGGGTGATGCGGCGGAATTTGGCATCTTTAAAGAAAGAATATCCGCCGGCGGTATTGGAAATTAAAGAAAAGAAATCTTCATTTCCTAAGTAATTGATCCAGGGCCACGGCGTTTGAGGATTTGTAATAACGTATTCGCGGCGCAGATCATCAAAATATCCAAATTTCATATTTTTATTATTTTTTAATTTTAGCATGTAAAAATAACTAAAACTCCAATACCTTATATAATAAAAAAATTCCTGAAACCAACCAATATTGTTTCAGGATTCATTTTTATATATAAATTGTATCTTAATTTATAGCCGGAAAAATAGATGTATTTGCCGGATTAGCCTAATTTACTAATTTTTCGCAGTTTTTCTTCGTCAATTATTTTTATTTTGCGACCGTCCAAAGCAATGACTTTTTCGGCAACAAAATTAGATAAGGTGCGGATGGCATTGGAGGTAGTCATGTTGGACAGGTTGGCCAGGTCTTCCCGGGCCAGGTAAATATTGATGGTAGCGTCGTCTTCCAGTCCGTAACTGTCGATAAGGAAGACCAAAGATTCGGCTAAGCGGCCCCGGATATGTTTTTGAGTCAGATTGACGGTACGTTCATCGGAAATTCCCAAATCAACGGAAAGTTGCCGGATAAAAAATTTGCATACATTATAATTATGCTTCATGATCTCTTTCACCACTTTCATGGGAACAAGGCATACGGTGGAAGCTTCGAATGCCGAAGCGTCTGTGAGGTAATTTTCACGGGCAAAATACGCCCGGTAAGCAAAATACTGGATCGGTTTGATCATCCGGATAATCTGGCTGCGGCCACCAACTCCTTCCTTGTAAATTTTGACTTTCCCTTTTAATAAACACATCAAATCTTTCGGTTCTTCTCCTTCCGAATAAATCTGTTGATTTTTCCGGTAATGCTGGATAGTGGCATTTTGTCGAAGCAACTCGCGTTCCTGATCGTTTAAGAATCTCCAAACCTCATTCAAACTCGTAGAAAAATCGACTATCTGATCTTCTCTTCCGTCCATTTGTGTTATACAACCATGTTTTACAGCACAAAAGTAAAAAATAATTTTCGATTATGATACAAAATTTATAAATATTTTCATATTATGCTATTTGTATAAAGTAAATTATGTATATTTAAGCCTGATTTATTTTTATTTTTTTGAATAAAATACCTTTCCATACGACTCTTTCCGCGGGAAAAAATGAGTTCATTTTGGCCTTGCTTTTATTGTCTTTTACCGGATCCCTTTTCGCTCAAAACACTGCCAACAAAGCCGATTCAATTATTAAAATGGCCCTGGAATACCGGGAGTTTTATGGGAAACATATCCGGGAATGCAGTGCACAGATATATATTAAAGGAGGGATGCAAGTAGAAAAGAAAAACCGGCTTTTCAGATACGCTCCTTATTTTCTGTATTGGGACCGGAAGGGAGCCAATACTTTTGTAGAAGCCATTGTAGATGTCCATTATACGGCTCCAAACTATTTTGCCAATGAAATCAAAGCGTTGAACGGTAATAAATTAACCGGAAGAGATATTCAGGAACGGGTGATGCGTTTTTTGAACGTGAATATTTATCATCCGACTATTTTTGATGATCTTATCCTTTTGCCGGACGCGAAGAATGTGTTTGATTATTATCGTTTTGAATATGTTGCGTCTTTTGATACCTTGAAAAATACGATCCATCAGATAAAAGTCATTCCAAAGGTAAAAAGTCGAAATCTCATTTCAGGCTTTTTTTATATTGCAGACAAAATCTGGACGGTTTACCGTATAGATGTAACCGGGCAATGGGAATTTTCTGATTTCAGGGTGCAAACGGATTATGGTTTGCAGTGGAAAAATTTCCTGCTTCCGTTGAATACAGCCATTACGTTTCATACGAATTTGTTGGGCAATGAAACGGTAACCAACTATTTTTCCAATTACCAATACCATTCGGTCAAACGTCATGATTGGAAAGAAAACGATACTCCCGTTAATTATGATTTAAGCAATTATTTTGATATTCAAACCGATAGTGTTCCCATTGTAAGAGATTCCCTGTTTTGGAACAAAAACAGGCCCATTCCGCTATCCTTGCATGAAAAATCTTTTTTTGAAACCGGATTGCATCACCGTAAACCATTGGATACAACTATCATAGCCAATAATCAACTGTATTTTTCCCAGGGTATCCTTGCGCCAAAAAAATTCAAATATAATAATGTTCAATTTTCTTATTCCGGCTTATTAAATCCGCTTAAACTGGCATATTCCAAATTGGATGGAATCACGTATTGGCAGCAACTCAAACTAAATAAGCAGTTTAAGACGGGACAGGAATTGCAGGTCAGTCCCAATATCGGCATTTTATTCCGGCGGAAAGAAGTGTATTTCAATACGCCGGTTCAATGGTTATTTGCGCCCAAAAAGTTCGGAACGGTTTATTTTACATTCGGGAACCGGAATCAATCGTATAATTCAACGATTATTGATAAGATCAATGAAGAAATTGATGGAAAAACGCCGAATGACATTGACTTTGATGATTTGCATTTGGATTATTTCCACCATTTTCATACAGCCTTAGAGTCGGGTTACGAACTTGCCAATGGTTTGCTCCTGCAAGGGGGAATCGATTATGACTGGTATGTTGCGGTAAAAGAGAAGAATGCAAAGGATAATATATTGAGAGACAGTGAGATTGATGACGATATTATAGATATTATAGAAAAAAAATACCGGGCGTTTGTTCCGGTGATTGGCTTGATATGGACGCCCCACCAGTATTATCGCATGAATGGCAAACGGAAAGAGTATTTGAATTCCCGGTTTCCTACTTTTTCCGTAGCATACGCCCGCGGCATAAAAAATATATTTAAGAGTAATAGCTATTTTGAACGGATAGAAGTGGACGTACAACAAAAAATACCGGTCAGTTTGATGCGTTCCTTCCATTATTATGCAGGTACAGGCTGGTTTTCCAATACGGAATCGATTTATTTTGCGGACTTTGAAAATTTCCAGCGGCGGAATATCCCTCAATCGTGGGACGATCCCATCGGCGGCGTATTCCATTTGTTGCCCGTCAACCAATACAACGCTTCCAATATGTATATCCAGGGACATTTCATGTACGAATCGCCTTTCGTCATCCTGCGCTTGTTCAAGGGAGTTGCCAAAGACATCTTGAAAGAACGTATTTATGTAAGCCAACTATACACTCCAGTGACTCTTCCCTGCTATACGGAAATAGGATACGGGGTAGGAAATTTCTTCGCCAACGCCGGCGTTTTCGTGGCGTTCAACCGGGGAAAATATAAATCAGTGGGGGTGAAATTTGAGTTTGAAATGCGGTAGAGAGAACGTATGAAAATGATTAATTATTTTCTTTTGCTTCACAGACATAAAAATCTTTCATTCAAACGAAAATCGGATTATAAACGAAATTTGATTATTACAGCTATGTTAATTGTTTTTTCGGCGCTGCCTTTGATGATGTTGTTTATTACGGTTTCAAAAGAAGATTTTGAAACATTGTCTGTTTTTCTGGTACCCGCCATAATCATGTTGGATTTTTCTATCCGGTTTTTCTTAAAGAAAAATGCCGGTGCGGCCATAATCCCTTATCTTACGTTGCCGATACCACGTAAAACGTTGATTTTGTATATTATTTTGTCGGATTTGCCGCGTTTTTGGATTTGGGGTTGTGGGTTGATTTATAGCCTGGTTTTGTATTATTGCGGAGTTTTAACCTTTCTGACTGCCATTACCCTATTATTTTTCATTTTGCTGAATAATTATTTAATTACCTTTGTTAAAGCATTGATGGGAGAGTATGCGCTTCTAATTTATCCCGTTTGTTTGGGTTCTATTTTGATTATATTGTTTATTACCAATTTACTAAATCCAATAGTTGTATTTACAATCCTAACTTTTGCTGTTCTGTCTTTGGTTATGGCATTGTTTTTTACTTTAAAAGAAAATTTATACAAAGAATTAAATCGTATTGCCTTATGAATTTGATTTTATTTGAATGGAAATTAATTGTTAGAAATAAAAGATTAAAGCAAATGTTCATGATGTCTATGTATTTGTATCTCTTGTTCTATCTACAGTTGACAATTTCAGCTTCACTGAAGGAAACTTTTTTAATCAGAGAGTTTTTTATTTGGGCAATGTTTGTCATACCTGCTGGTTTTGCACCAATAGTTAATATCAACGCTGCATTTATAGAGAAACAGCTAATAACGCCTTTGTCGATTTTTCAACTATTCCAGGCAAAATATAGATTATACTGCATTGTATCCATTGTTTTATTTATTCTGTTTCTGCCAAGTCTGTTTTTCGGAATAAAATTAATGGAACTTGTTGCCGGTTTGTTATTCGCTGTCGGTTTTGGATTTTTGGGGTTATTTTACTTATCGCTTTGGGCATACAAACCATTTGATATTAAGGCATCTTATTTTGCCAATTATCAAGGTTTTGATGCCGGCAGTTATTTTTCCCCAATATTAGGGTTAATGCTTGCTTTTGGATTTACAGCATTATTTTATTGGCTTTTCAATGAAACAATTACGTTAATCGCCATGTCGCTTATTGGACTTGTTTTTATTGTTACCAACCGGATTTGGTTGAAAAAAATCAGCAAAAGTTTTGAAAAAACCAAATATTATAGATTAGAATGTTTCAGAGAAAAATAATTGCCTTATGATTTTAGATATAATTGATTTAGTTAAGAGGTTTAAAGAAGTTGAA
>JAISKT010000232.1 GCA_031261295.1 Candidatus Symbiothrix sp.
CTGATCTCTGTATTTGATCTCTAAATCCATAATCTTTATTATTTATAAACTCTGTATAAATCTCCCCAACTAATTGCATTGCGTTCTTCCACACGACTAAATCTTCAAAACCTTTTATACTCTTATTCTCATTATTCATAATGTTAAGCTTTTTGGGTGCACGATACAAAGGTACACGGTGCACGACCGGATTATTTAATTGTTTTACTTTTATTTAGCCTTGGTTTACCTTCGTGCATCGTGCACCGTTTACCGTGCACCCAAAAGATTCTTCTTCCACCGCTCATACGCCTCATCATATTGCGCCTTTTCGGAAATCTCCGGCTCTATCACTGCTAATTTTTCAAGACTCGCAAAAGCTTCTTTATTGTCCTTATATATGCCGACTCCGATGCCTGCGCCTTTGGCCGCTCCTGCCGCTCCGTCTGTGTCGTACAATTCGATGGTGGCGCCGCTCACTCCCGCCAAGGTCTGACGGAAAATCGGACTCAGGAACATATTGGCGTTTCCGGCGCGTATCAGGCTGATGTCCATTCCCATGCCCGCCATGATTTCCATGCCGTACTGGAACGAAAAGACAATGCCTTCCTGTGCCGCCCGGATAATATCCGATTGATTGTGAATATTGAAATTGATACCGTGAATGGAACAACCGGTTTCCTTATTTTCCAGAATCCGTTCGGCTCCATTCCCGAAAGGAATGATAGACAAGCCTTTGCTGCCAATGGGTGATTGCGAAGCCAGGTTATTCATATCGTTGTAAGAAATGCCGGCCGGCGCCACATTTCTTTTAATCCAGGAATTTAAGATGCCCGTTCCGTTGATGCACAACAAAACGCCCAAACGGGTTTGTTCCGCCGTATGATTGACGTGGGCAAAGGTATTGACCCGCGATTGGGGATCGTAATTGACTTGTCCCAATACGCCGTACACCACGCCTGATGTGCCGGCTGTCGAAGCGATTTCTCCCGGATTGAATACGTTCAGCGAGAGGGCGTTATTTGGTTGGTCGCCTGCGCGGTAACAAACCGGAGTGCCTTCTTTTAAGCCCAATTCGGCGGCAGCAGCGGCGGATACCAAGCCTTGCACCCCGAAAACCGGTTTGATTTCCGGTACAAAACTCCGTTCAAATCCGAAATAATCGACTATTTCATCCGATAACTTATTGGTTTTGAAATCCCAGAAAATACCTTCGGAAAGTCCTTCCACGGTTACGACAATCTCGTCCGTCAGTTTCATGCCGATGTAATCGCCGGGCAACATAAACTTGTCGATTTGCGCATAAATCTGTGGTTCATTGGCTTTTACCCAAGCTAATTTGGCTGCGGTGAAATTTCCCGGGGAATTTAATAAATGCGAGAGGCACTTTTCTTTTCCGAGTGCTTCAAATGCTTTTTCGCCGTAAGGCACGGCGCGGCTGTCGCACCAGATAATGGCCGGGCGCAAGACTTTTTTGTTTTTGTCCACCAACACCAGTCCGTGCATTTGCCAGGAAATACCGATGGCTTTGATTTCTTCGGGGGTAACGCCCGATTGTTTCAAGACCGATTCGTTGGCCAATTTGAGATTCGCCCACCACGATTCGGGATTCTGTTCGGCCCAACCCGGTTTTTCGGCAATAATCTGCATTTCCACTTTCGGAAAAAAATCCGATGCAACAATTTTCCCCGATTCGGCTTCCACCAGACAGGCTTTTACCGAAGAACTTCCTATGTCATAACCTAATAAATACATATATTTGCTATTTAAATGTTTACTGTTTTTTTGGATGCACGGTACAAAGGTGCACGGTGCACGATCATGTACCTTTGCTCCGTGCACCGTGTATCGTGCACCCTTTTCTATCGAATTTGTAAAACCTTGCTGCCCGGTGGTTGACATTTTCCTGGTGTTCGTCCAACGGAACAATGTAGGGGATTTGCGCTATTTTTTTGTGAAAATTTCCCGCATCATATTTCCGGTCGTAAATGGCTTCGTATAAGAGCCGTAAATCGGTGGCCGTAAATTTCGACGGCAATAATTCAAACAAAATCACCGGGTCGTTTTCCACCCAACTGCGGATTTCGTTTAAGGCTTCTTCTACAATCTGATTGTGGTCGAAAGGCATCTGCGGCAATTCGGAAACGGGGCACCATTCGACGGTGGTATATTTTGAAACCACATTCAATTTGCGGTTGATCTTGCACAAAGACAGATAAGCGATGGTAATCAAACGGTCAATTTTGTTGAGATAAGTCGTTTCCAACCACGCTACATCGTCTTTATTGGAAGTTCGTTTGGGAGAAGTAAAACTTTTGAATTGCCGCAAAGCCATTTTTTTGATGCCGGTCAATTCATTCAAAACACGGTGGGCGCCCGCATCGGCATCTTCCTGCTGGTAAATAAGACTTCCGGGAAGCTTCAAACTTTTTCCGGTGGCGGCCGGTGTATTTCGTTGTACCAACAATACATTCAGTTGGCTTTTGTCAAATCCAAAGACAACGCAATCCACTGAAATGTACGCTCGTAAAAAGGAATTTTCCATGACAGAGTACTCAATGTGTTTTTTACAGTATTCGTTCGCAAATATATATCTTTATTTTACAATAACAAAATTATTTTTATTTTTATTTTATAAATAACTTATTATCAATCTATTAAATATCTTATCAAGTACAAGAAGTATTCTTTTTTTTGGTAATAATTGACAATTTTTTGGTTTTTACAAAAAAAGATATTACCTTTGCTAATTAAATAAACAAAAACAGGGTTTATTACAAAATAGAAAGTATATTATAAAGACATAATTCATTAAAAGAAAAAGCGTTAGCTTTTATTCTTGTGTTTGAAATCTCGACAATTTCTGTAGTACCAAGAATAAATAAGAAAACGCTCACGTGAATTCGTGGGCTAAACTTATTTGGTATTACGGGTAGTCGAGAACCTCAAACACAAATAAAGTTATAAGTCCCACGTTTTTTTATTTTAAATAACCGCTTCTCAGGGACTTGGAGGCATAAATACTACAGACATGCAGAACAAGTCATAGGAAATTGGCGGACGTAGAGGTTCAATGGTTTTTCACTCTCATTTTGACCGGTTGAACGCGCCCGCCCATCTCTTAGGGTACAGGCAACCAATCAGATTTTTTTTCAGTCTTTATTAAGTTTATTCGGTTGCCTTGCCCTTTATAGCAGGCGCTATGCGCCTTATACGAAATACAAATTTAAATTATACAGATAATATGAAAAAGATGATTTTTTTAGCGCTGACACTCGTCGTTTTGAGTGTAGCCGGTGCAAACGCACAAGTGATTATCGGTGATAACAGCAAAGAACCGCACGCCGGTGCGATTCTGGATTTATCTCCATTGGGAACACAAAAACTCGGTTTGTTACTGCCAAGCTTTGAGCTGCAGAACACGACGATTTTGCAATTGGGCAATTCTGTTGCGGATACGGATACGGATGCCATTGGTATGATTATTTACAATCCTACCAAAACAGGTTCGATTGAAATAGGTATTTATGTATGGGATGGTACTGATTGGAAACCGGTAGTTCTTTTATAATTAAAAAAATGAAAAGAATGAAAGAAATGAAAAGAATAATCATTGCAATAGGGTTGTTCCTGAGTTTGGGGACAACAGCCGGTTTGGCGCAGGTAACAATTGGAGCCAATCAGGATCCGCGTGCCGGCGCCGGTTTGGATTTGAATTCCAATAAGGGATTGCTTTTGCCGAGAGTAACATTGTCGAGTACAGCCACTGATTTTCAGTTGGATGGGGGAGATTTGGATAAGGCCAAAGGGATGGTGGTTTACAATACCGGCGCCAACTTGGGCGGCCCCGGTGTATTTGTTTGGGACGGTGGAAAATGGAGTATCGTACAAGCGGAATTACCGGCAGTAACCATCGAAACAGTAGGAAGCGGTACGTCCTTTTGTGGAGGCGTCACTTTCAAATTGACAAAACCCACGAGTTGGTCCACTGCACAGTGGATAAGTTTATCGGCAAGCAATGTAACGGCTACGCTTGCGGGCGCTGCTTACAACGGTACCTTGACTTACAATTCAGTGGATAACTGTTATTATTACGGGATTACGGCAGCTGCTGTCGGACAATCGGCTGTGATTACGGTAAACGGTAATATCAGCGGAACTCCCATCGCTGAAAGTACGAAAACAGTGACTGTAAACTTAAATACCGACAGTAGTTTTGCAGTAGGCGGTGAAAATTGCTTCGACATCAAACGCAGCAGCGATACCGATCCGGATTGGGGGTATCGGGTACAAGCTGATTTTACAAAAACCTACGATTATTCGTTGAGCGGAACGGTGGGCGCCGGATTTACGATTACTTCGGTCACGTGGAGTTATACCAACCCGGAAGATGCAGTTGAAACATTTACTCCGTTGGCTACCAGCACTACTCCGGCAAGCAATAAGGTAACGGTAAAATACAATCCGGCCAACCTGATTGGCAATACCAATATTGATGCCACCGGTATCCAAGTGGTTATTACGGCAACGATTGTGGCAACGAGCGCCGGTGCTTGCCCGACTGCGGTATATACAGTCACACGGACAGTGAGCATAAAGAATGCAGACTGCTGTTTGTTAGTTATGGATGCCGAAAGACATACCTATACCGCTTCTAAGTTTGGTCCTGCCGGTTGTTGGATGACTCAGAACTTGCGTTCGACTTGGACATTACAAGAGGGTACGTTTAGAAGTATTCCGGAAGGAAAGAATCCGTCGAATCTGAATACGCCATTTTATAATTTCCCCAAAAGTGTGGCAGATACCATCGATCATCCTGAATATGGTTTGCTGTATACCTGGTCTGCGGCTAATATCGGGACTTCTGCAACGGAATCAAGTGATGCATTTAGTGGTACCACTTCTACACGTCAAGGTATTTGTCCGTCGGGTTGGCACGTACCGAGCGACTATGAATGGGGACTATTAGAAAAAGAAATTGCTTCTAATCCCGGGCCATACTCCTCACAAACCACTCCATATTCCGCCGCAGCCACTTTCAGATACACCGCTACCACCGACATGCGCCCTGCATCTGGCAACACAAACTTGACCTATTGGGGCCGACAAATGAAAAGCGCTACACCGGTGAACGGTAGAGCGACTAATGGCACGAGCAATTCGGCCGCTGCCGGCGGTTTTGATGCGCTGCTCGTCGGCGGTCATACTAGTGGGACTCCCAACAATCATGGCTCGAGAGGTCACTTCTGGTCGTCGAGCTCACGGTACTCAGATGAAGCTTGGTATAGATATGTAGAATATGGACAAACAGGTGCCGTGCGGAACTCGAATAAAATATTCATGTTCTCGATACGTTGTGTGCGAAATTAAACGCACGCCACCTTGAACGTTTGTCAATCTGAAAACGAGCGCTTTAGCCGGCCCTTGAACCGCTCGGCCTATGGTCGTTAGGGATGAGGGTGTCGGCGCTCAACCTTTGATTCAGGCGAAGAAGGTGGTGTTATTTTTAGGGTTGCGTTTCTTAGATAATCATAAGAAACGCAACCCTTTTTATTTATCCGATAAAAAATGAATGAGTATGTTCACAGAAAACACAGATTGACACGTATGAAAAAAAACATTTTCAGTGTAGTGTTGCTTGCCGGATCTGTTTTGGCGTAAGGCCCGTAGCTTTTACAATGTCGCTTACAGGCATTCCCATCTCCAATAATTTTCTGGAGATATCAATTGTACCTTCTCTTCGGCCTTCTATCTTACCTTCAATGATACCTTCTTGCTTTGCATAGCTGGTAAAATTATAGAAATCTTCATATCTGAGCTCGCTGCTTCTATAGGCTTCCATATTTTCTCCTTTTAATCGTTTTACTTCTATTTCCTTAAAAAGTTCATCAAATATTTCTCCACATATTGTTTCCGGTTT
>JAISKT010000306.1 GCA_031261295.1 Candidatus Symbiothrix sp.
GACTTTGAAATCTTCAAGCATTTCGTTAAATGAATTTTGAAAGAGAAATACAAAATCCGTTTTATTTTTTACTTCATTCCAAACTTCCTTGTAGGCAATTTTTGGCTCTTTTTCTTCAAGAAATTGTCCCAATCGTTTTTCAAAGTCAATTTGTTCAGTATAATGTTCAGGCAAAAATCCCAAGACGTTCAATATCCTATGCAAACGTTCACGGCGCAACAAATACCTTTCACGCAATCTGCGCGTTCCACGATAACCGGTGCGATTGGCTGTTTGTGTTTCTATTGGATTTCCTCCACTAAAATTATCCAATACATCTTGACTCATCGGAATAATTCGACTACCTGCCCCATCAATTTTAGCAAGTATTTCCTCTTCATTCGTTGAGACAACAGCCCACCCAATGCTATTGGTTCCCAAGTCCAATCCCAATATCTTTTTCATAAAATCCTATGATTTAATAATAACAGCGTAAAATTAACACAAAATTTGTTATATTCAAAAAAAACATGTATTTTTGTCCTACAAATTTTTGAAGCAATTCACAATAAGGATTATTCCGTTGTGAAAACATTAAAAGCGGGGATGCCAATCCTCGCTTTTCCTTTATTCCATAAGTCCGTTTTATTGATTCATTTGGATTTTAGGTTTCTCTTATAAATATTTTTTTGCAAAATTACAAGGTCTCGTTATTTACAATCTAATCTTAATAAAATCTTAACGTAAAGATAACATTGCCTTAACCTAAAGATTCAAAAATAAGTGGTTACTTTGCATCGTGATTGAGTTTAGTTAATCAATGAATATCTCATAACTCATAATTAAAACCTTAACTTTTTAACCAAACCTTAATCACTTTTAGTCTTATCAAAGAGTCGTTTATGAAGCGCGGAGAAGTGATTTCTCTGCGCTTCGTGTTTTTTATTTCAGTTTGATTTCCCGTCACGGATAGATTTAAATTCAGCGCCTTCGTTCCATTTGGGAAAGTAGTCTTCGTTAGCCAAGCGGAAACCGATACCAAAAAACAAATAAATGTCGTCGAGTGAACCGGAGAAGTCCCACCAATCATGGTATTCGTCGCTGGGCTGATGGTAGTTACTTTTACCGTCGTACAAAGCTTGATGTTCTTTGGCTGCTTCCGGATTTACGTATTCGCGCCCCCCTCCGGCGAGGACTACGGGTACACCTACTTTGGCAAAATTAAAATGGTCTGAACGGTAGAAACCACCGCTGGCATTGTTATTCGATAGTTTTACCGTGCGGCCTTGTGCAGCTGCGGCATCTTTTACATAACTATCCAATTCTGACATTCCCGCATGGTTGATAATCACGTCTTTGGTACGCATTTTGTCGCCGGCGCCATCTATATTGAGATTCACAACGGTCTTATTGAGCGGAAAAAGCGGATGTTTGGCATAATATTCCGATCCGAGCAAACCGGATTCTTCTGCCGTGACAGCCAGAAACAAAATAGAGCGTTTGGGTCGTTCCGTCAATTCATTAAAACGTTTGGCCAACAGCGTAATTGCTGCTACCCCAGAAGCATTATCCCCGGCGCCATTATAGATGCTGTCCCCATCAACTGCCTGTCCGATACCGAGATGATCCCAATGAGCAGAATAAATGATATATTCATCTTTCAACGAAGTACCCGGCAATACGCCTGCTACGTTGGCCGATTCGCCGAGAACTACTTCATTCGTAAATTCAATAGTGCTTTTTAGTCTGAGAGGAAAACTTTTGAAACCTTTTTTCTTGGCCGCGGCTAATGATTCGTCGAGTGAAACACCCGCCGCATCAAACATTTTTTTGGCAGCATCTCCTGTTACCCAACCTTGCAAAGCGACTAACTCTTTATTGCCGGTTTCCGACAATACGCTTAAGCTCGATCCTGCACGTGAATTTTGCACAACACTCCAATCATACGAAGCGGCAGCAGTATCGTGAATAATCAACGCTGCGGCAGCACCTTGTCGACTCGCTTCTTCAAATTTGTAAGTCCATCTTCCGTAATACGTCATGTTTTTACCACGGAAAAGCGCATCATCGTAGAAACCAGGGTCGTTTACCAGAATCACTACAACTTTACCTTTCACATCTAAGTCCGCATAATCGTTCCACCCATACTCCGGAGCATTGATTCCGAAACCAACAAATACGTATTCCGCATTGGTAAGCCGTGCACTCTTATCCGTGCGTAGCGACCAAACGACAGTTTCATCCCAATATTTCAGTGCCACATTATCTTTTTTTCCACGTACGTTAAGCTGATTGTATTTGAGGTGGGTAGTAACGCTCAGCAGAGGTACTTTTTGCAAGTAACTTCCTCCGGCGGCAGGCTCAAGTCCTACTTCTTTAAACTTTTGCGAGATATAATTCAGTACAGGGCCTTCATGCACACTCAATGGTTTTCGACCACCGAAAGTGTCCGCGGACAGTTCTTTAATCACTTTGCGCAGCAGTAGTTCATCACTCTCCTGTGCTTGCATTGCAATACTTGCGACGAGTATAAGTAATGCTAATAAACCTTTTTTCATACGAAAAGACCTGTCATTGCGGGCTTGACCCGCAATCCCCTTTTCATCCTCTTTGGCGTTTATTAAACATGTCTGTTTCATTCTTACTAATTTGTTAACAGTTAGTCTGCAAAGATAACCACATTTAAACGATTTTACCCAATAACTGTTGAACAATTTGTTCATTAGAAGTTATTTTTCGGGATTTTTTCAGTCTTTTCGGTTTTAAAACAATAAACCTGGAAAGTTTTATAAACTTTCCAGGTTTAAAATAAATA
>JAISKT010000307.1 GCA_031261295.1 Candidatus Symbiothrix sp.
AGCGGAAGCTATTGATGAATACTTGCCTTTATTGAAGGGGAAACGGGTTGCCATGCTATCGAACCATACCGGAATGGTAGGTAAAGAGCATCTTGTGGATATGCTGATAAAAGAAAAAAACAATGTTGTCGCTATCTTTTCGCCCGAACATGGATTCAGAGGAGATGCTGACGCAGGCGAACATGTAGCCAGCACCGTAGATAAAAAAACAGGTATCCCTATCCGATCGTTGTATGACGGCAAAAGCCAAAAGCCGAGCAAGAAATCAATGGATATGTTCGATATATTGGTTTTCGACATTCAAGATGTGGGACTGAGATTCTATACATACTATATTACAATGGTTCGCTTAATGGATGTATGCGCGGAGTATAACAAAAAAATGATTATACTCGACCGCCCAAATCCAAATGGACACTATATAGACGGACCTATTTTGGATATGAAGTACAAATCCGGAGTAGGATGGTTGCCGATACCGGTTGTTCATGGCATGACATTAGGCGAATTAGCTTTAATGGTAAATGGAGAACATTGGTTACCAAACGATAAAGTATGCGATGTCACAATCATCAAATGCAAAAACTATACCCATAAAACCTTGTATCAACTGCCGATACCGCCATCTCCGAATCTTCCGAACATGAAGTCTGTCTATCTATATCCTTCAACATGTTTATTTGAAGGCACTTTGGCAAGTTTGGGACGAGGAACATCTTTTCCTTTTCAGGTATATGGACATCCCAACATGAAAGGATATACATTTCGCTTTACGCCCAAAAGTATTCTGGGCGCAAAAAATCCACCGTTACTTAATAAATTATGTTATGGCGTGGATTTAAGAAATGTCCCTGATGAAGATATATTTTCCGAAGGATTCAACTTATCCTATATCATTGATGCTTATAACAATCTGAATATAGGAGAAAAGTTCTTTTCACCTTTTTTCGAAAAACTTGTAGGCGTAAGTTATATACGCGAGATGATAATGGACGGTAAATCCGCGACAGAAATAAAAGAGATGTGGAAAAACGACGTAGCTAAATTCAAAGAGCAGCGCAAGCCTTATCTTTTATATGAAGAATAAGATACTGAATAAAGATTTAACTGATTACAAATGACTCCTACTCTGATACTATTGACCATTGCATCTTATTTTTTAATACTCTTCGGAGTATCATACATCACAGGACGCAAGGCGGATAATCAAGGATTTTTTACGGGAAACCGCAAATCACCTTGGTACATCGTCGCCTTTGCTATGATTGGGTCGGCCATATCCGGCGTTACGTTCGTCTCTGTGCCGGGCATGGTCGCTAATAGTGATTTCTCGTATCTGCAAATGGTTTTGGGCTTTGTTGTCGGTCAATTGATTATTGCATTCGTACTTATACCGCTCTTTTATAAAATGAACTTGACTTCCATCTATGAATACCTGGAAAATCGTTTTGGTATCGCATCTTACAAAACAGGAGCTTGGTTCTTCTTTATTTCTAAAATGTTAGGCGCTTCGGTGCGACTGTTTCTTGTATGCATTGTTTTACAATTACTTGTATTCAATTCTTTCCATTTACCATTCACTATCAACGTTATATTTACGGTTGGACTTGTGTGGCTGTACACATTTAAGGGTGGTGTAAAATCCCTTGTCTGGACAGATTCCCTCAAAACTTTTTGCCTGATTTTTTCGGTAGGGTTGTGTATATATTATATTGCTTCAAATTTAGGATTGAATTTTTCAGGAATGTTGTCCACAATAAATGAGAACGATTATTCCAAGACTTTTTTCTTTGACGACGTCAACGACAAGAGATTCTTTTTCAAACAGTTTCTCGCAGGTATTTTCACAGTTATAGCCACCACAGGATTGGATCAGGATATGATGCAAAAGAATATGAGTTGCCGTAGTTACAAAGATTCTCAAAAAAATATGGTAATAAGCGGCGTTTTACAGCTGTTCATCATCTTGTTATTTTTAATGTTGGGAGTATTGCTCTATATTTTTGCATTCAAAAATAATGTCACCATTCCAACGAAGAGTGACGAACTATTCCCTATACTTGCCACAAACGGATATTTTCCAATCATCGTTGGAATATTATTCATCATCGGATTGATTTCAGCCGCTTATGCGGCAGCAGGCTCAGCCCTTACCGCCCTTACAACATCTTTCACCGTGGACATATTGGAAAGCACCAAAGAAGAAAAAAGCGAAAAGGAAATAGCAGATACTAGAAAAAAAGTACATGTAGGCATGGCTATTGTGATGGGGATTGTTATCATCATCATAAATTTACTCAACAACACATCGGTAATAGATGCTGTGTATATTCTTGCCAGTTATACATACGGCCCTATTTTAGGACTGTTCGCATTCGGTATATTTACTAAAAAAACAGTAAAGGATAAGTACATACCTCTAATTGCTATATTATCTCCCATTATTTGTTTCATTTTGGATATAAATTCCGAAGCATGGTTCAATGGATATAAGTTCAGTTACGAGATATTAATTATAAACGCAATCCTTACATTTGCAGGGCTATTTATAGTTATAAAGAAAGATAAAAACAAAATACAAAATACAAATAAAATGAAAATCGATTGTTTTATACCTTATCAAAGCGTAACCCAAGTAAAAGAAACGGTTGCTTCCTTAAAGTCGTCCGGCATCGTGGGTAAAATCTGTTTATTGACGGATAATGATTGCAAAGAAGTAGTAGATGGATGTGAAATTATCCATATTGATTCATTACGGTCGAGCAAAACAATAAAAAAGATAGCATCAAAAATTGATACCGAATATACATTAATCTATACCAAATCCGCCGATCTGCGATTAGGCTTGTTTGCTTTAGACCGTATGCTCCGTATAGCCAAAGATTCCGGAGCGGGATTAATATACACCGATCATTACCAGATTACGAACAATGAAAAGAAAAACAGCCCTGTGATCGCCTATCAGAAAGGTAGTTTGCGCGATGATTTCAATTTCGGTTCCGTATTAGTCTATAAATCCGAAGTATTGAAAAAAGTTGTGTCTAAAATGGATACAGAATATAAGTATGCAGGATTATATGATTTACGGTTAAAAGTATCTCAGGAAGCCGAATTAGTACACATCAACGAATACTTATACACAGAAGTAGAAAACGATACTCGCAAAAGCGGAGAAAAGTCATTCGATTATGTAGATCCTAAAAACAGGGACATGCAAATAGAGATGGAACAGGCTTGTACCGACCATTTGAAGAAAATAGGCGCGTACCTTGCCCCTAAATTCAAGAAAGTCGAATTTAACCGATCCGATTTTGAATATGAGGCGTCTGTCATAATCCCTGTTCGTAACCGTATCCGTACAATTTCCGATGCGATAGAATCCGTATTAAGTCAAAAAACCGGGTTTAAGTTCAATCTCATTATCGTGGATAATTATTCTACCGACGGCACTACGAAAGCCATTGATAAATTTACTTCCGACAAACGGTTGATTCATATCATACCCGAAAATAAAGAACTGGGGATAGGCGGTTGCTGGAACGTGGGCGTACATCATCCTGAATGTGGAAAATTCGCCATCCAGCTGGATAGTGATGATGTGTATTCCGATGAAAACACATTACAGAAGATAGTAGACGCGTTTTATGTTCAAAACTGCGCGATGGTAGTAGGAACTTATATGCTTACAGACTTTGATATGAAGATGATTCCTCCCGGAATTATCGATCACAAAGAATGGACGCCCGAAAACGGGAGAAACAACGCTTTGAGGATTAACGGGCTAGGCGCTCCACGCGCTTTTTACACTCCGGTACTGAGAGAAATTAAAGTGCCTAATACAAGCTACGGTGAGGATTATGCCTTGGGTTTGTATTTCTCGAGGGAATATCAAATCGGACGCATCTATGATGTGTTATACCTCTGCCGCCGATGGGACGACAACTCCGACGCCTCGTTGGATATAGTGAATTTGAATGCGAACAATACATACAAAGATAGAATCCGAACATGGGAAGTGGAAGCTCGTATCAATTTGAATAAGAGCAAATGATAAATTTATATTTATAATTAAGTAAGTTTTGAAAAGTGAGAGTCAAATCAACTTATTCAAGGAGAAAACTCTCACTTTTGACCTAAACAAAAGAAGAATGAATTTAACAACGAAAATAGTAAAAGATTTACTTTGCGACCAACTTGAAGAATGGTCTTTAGTTAAGTCCAACTATGAGGCTTTGAAAAATGTAAAATCCAAAGAATTTCAGTTCGATGGATTCATTATCAAAGTTCAATTCAATCCTGCCCGTATTGTATCATCAGCAGCAAAAATAGACGCCAAATCAATTCAGGAAAGGAAATGTTTCTTGTGCCCGGCTAATTTGCCAAAAGAACAAACCGGGATTCCGTTTGGTAATGATTATCAATTACTGGTCAATCCGTTTCCTATATTTCCCGAACATTTTACCATACCCACTTATAAGCATACCGATCAATTAATAATACACCGATACGGAGATATGCTCGACCTTGCCAAAAGCATGGATAAATATACTGTATTTTATAATGGACCAAAATGCGGAGCCTCCGCTCCGGATCACGCGCATTTCCAAGCCGGAATCAAAGGGTTTCTCCCGTTAGAAAATGAGATAGGGAATATACCTAAAGAAGTTATATATAAAACAGATGAATTAATTGTATTTGTACTTCATCATTATTT
>JAISKT010000323.1 GCA_031261295.1 Candidatus Symbiothrix sp.
ATTGTCTGCATCTGTATGGGATTGCGGGTAGCGGGAACTACGGAATCCGTTTTCCGTTCAAAAGTAATCAAGCCCGATTTGTCGCCTTTCAGCATAGCCACATACGATAGCGCCAAAGACGCATTGATGGAATAATCCAGCAACGTCATGCCTTCGAAAGCCGATTGCATGGTTCGACCTTTGTCAATCAGGCAATACATGTTTTGCGCGCGCTCGTCCCGGAAGACATTGGTCATCAGTTTGCCGCGCCGCGCGGTCGCTTTCCAGTTGATGAAGCGGTAATCGTCTCCTTTGATGTAGTCCTTGATTTGGTCGGGTTCGAGTTGCTGCCCGATTTTGCGGATTTTCTTGCTGCCGTGTTGAGTCAACTTATTACTGGACGCCAACAATTCGTATTCTTTCAGGCGGATAAAAGACGGATAAACTTTCACTTCACACCGTTCTCCCAACTTGAAACGGCGACTGAGAAGTCCGATTTTAGTAGAAACAAAAACGTTGATGATTCCAAACCGATACACTCCCCGTTTCACCGGGCGGATGAAATATTTCAATACTTTATCCTCCCGTTTTTTCAATTCAAAAAGGAAAAGCAAATCCCGCTGCTGAAATTGCGCCGGAATTTCGTCGATAATCTCCAGCGTCACCGGGAACGGATAGGTATTGGACAAATGCAGTTTTATCTCATTGGCATCCCCGTTGGAAAACCGGTCGGCACATTCCCGCCAGCAACTGACGGCATTCTTCCTGACAAAATACAACAAGAAGATTTCATACGCACACAAGGCCAGCAACAGCAATAACAACAGTTGCGCCAAAGTGAACATGAAAATACTGACGTATCCTCCGACAAAACAGAGTACCACAGCGATTACGGCAATATAGAACCGGGTCTTAATAAACATTATAACAACACTATTTACACATCAGGATATTACGAGAAAGCCGACAAATATAGTAATAATTTTCCTTTCCATTATTGGCAATCTCAAAAATTACGGTACTTTTGTAACAATAGAAAACAGATAATTATGATAGCGACGTAAGGTCTTTGATACTCAGGGAGCGGCAGAAACCTTTGCATAGTTCGCGCTTAAAGCACTGTATTCTGGACTGCCGCCTATGTAACGCGAAAACCATACGGCTCTCACTTTATAGTAAACTGGTTCCTTATAATAGACCGTACCTGTCCAGGAAGAAACATTACCCTCTATTTCTCCATTTATTTCCAATAGATACGAGTTATTATCATCGGGAGAAGATAAGGCTGCATAAATTTGATAACCGGTTGCCCAAGGGACGGGGTTCCACGAAACTGTAACATTCTGCCCCGACATACAGGCTGTTACTTCCGAAGGTGCAAACACAAAAGGAATTTGCGGACTTAGTATACTTTCATAACATTCTGATTCTGAGTTATCGTTTACTGCTGCTACACAGTAGCGATTTAATCCCGGATGAACTAAGGTGTCTTTATATCTGTTGCTTATTGTTTCCGCAACAAATTCATATTGCCCTTCGGTATTTCGTTTCTTCACTATATATTTTTCCGGTGTTCCGCAACGAGTGTCAGTTGAATATTGCCACACGATAGTTAAAGCAGAGGCATCGCCCGTAATAGAAGTAATCTCGACCCAGCAAGGGTCTATATTTGTCAAACTGAAATTGCAATAAACCGAATCGCTGAATACACTTTCAAAAAACCCATTTCGGGCTTTTATTTTGTAATAGTTATTCTCTGGAAGCGGTTTGCAGTCCTCGTAATGACAATTGTCAAACCAGTCACAATCTCCTGAATAGATTAAAGAATAACTGCCTTCCTGTCCGCTACTGCTACGCCAAATTTCATAAGTAACGGCATCAGGCACTTTCTTCCATTGCACCCAAATACAGTTAGACATCCAGATGTGAGCAGTAAGGCTGTCGGGTTTAGACAAAATTATAGGCGTTAAAGGTATTGTATCGTTTCCGTTTCCACTACCATCATTAGGGTTGGTAAGAAATTCCTTTGTATCTCCATATAAAATATTTCTGTAAGACAAGTTTTTATCATTCGGATAAGAACAAATGATAACAGAATATGCCCGTGCGTAGTAATGTGTGTAAGGAGTCAGGTTGTCTAACCGACAGGAAAAATCGCCTTCTTTTGTTTGATTGCTAACAACATATTTTGCTTTGGTCAAATGTTTGTTGCTCGAAATTGTTGCCGAAACAATTTGCAAATTAAAATTTGTTGTGTCTTCCGAATATAATATTCCATTTTCTTCTATTGTAATGCGAACTCCATTTCCTTTCCCTATTATTTTTAATTCTCCTCCACACAGGGCGGAAATGGACTCAATAGAAGAAACCGCTTGAGTATGGACATACCCCACTATGTAATCATCTTTTTCATCAACACAAGATGTTATTGCGAGTATTATTCCAACTAAAAACAGTATATATTTGGCGTAATTCATTGTTTAATAATTATTTATCACGGAAAAATAAAAATACAATAGGCATAATCACTATATGTGCTACCCTCCGGAACAGAGGCACTAACAGATTTAATTTTGTAATAATTATCGCCGTTCAACGGGTAATTGTCTATCCATGAAGTAGATTTTCCTGCTATGCCTCCGGGTAATTGCTCATAAATTCCATTTTCTGTGCTGCTGCGGAATATAAAATAATCGTTTGCCCCCTCTACCGCAATCCAAGTTAATTCGATATAATCTTCCGTTTGCTTTGCCGAAACGCCGGTTGGTGCAGCCAACGAAGCCGGAGGCTCTACTGTTGGCGGCACAAAAAGGCAAGGTTCAGTATAGGCATAGTTACTATCCTTTTGCGGATAACGCGCTTCTGTTTTTACACGATAATAATTCATTCCCGAAAGTGGTGTATTGTCAGTAAATCTTTCATAAAAAGTGGTGCCCAATACCATATAATTGTCGTTCTCGCTATCGTTTCTTTCTACAATATACCACAACAGATATGTCTCTTCGGGCGGTTTGTTCCAAGTAATGGAGACTGCACCTCCTGCTTGCTGTGCCGATACATTTCTTGGCGCAGGCATTTTATCTTCTTCTATCTCTTGGTTCTTTTTCGTGGTAAATGGTTCTATCCCGCCAAGCAAAACATTCCTGTATGTACCATGCGAATATTTACAGTCAATAACTGCATAAGCCCGCACATAATACTGTGTTTGAGGCTTCAATTCCGTTAAATAACAAGTAAAAAGAGTTACAGCAGCTCCTTGTGTGCTGGATATGCTGTCGACAAATTCCTGTTCGTTTTCCGAATACAAAATACCTGTTTCTATTATTTTCACATTAGCATCTTCGCCTGCATTTATTTTAATTTCTCCCCTACAAATGGCAGTTGTTGCAAAAACTTGAGTTGTATCTATTGCGTATGTTTGCACTTGTCCGGAAACAACATCGTCCCTCATGCAGGAAGGCAAACAGGAAGCTACTACGAGCAAACAAACAATGTTTCTCAGGGCTTTCATTTTCTGTTAAATTTCCAATATATACCAAAGCCTACATTGTATGCAAATTTCCAAGTTTTTAGGTTAGTGCTATAAGCCGCACCCAGTCCACCACTTAACATATAGCCAAAAGATTCTTGTCCTTTAAATGGAATCTGATAGTCTTCGCCCACCATCATAGAAACGCCATGCATAGTTCGTGTTCCTCCAAGCGAGAAACTACCATCGGTATTGTTGTATGGTTCAAATTTTTTTGAACCAAGAATACCGTAACTCGCTCCTAAATAGAAATTTCGGGCAAGAGAGGGAAAGAAATTACTGGTTGATTTTTCTTTAACCCGCAGGAGTGGATAGTTTTTCAGGCTTATGGAAAAATGAGGATAGTTAATTGCCTCGTTAGTGCTGTAACTGCCTTCTGTTATTTTTGTTCCGGGGTGTTCGGGTGCTGGAATGTTATAATATCCTCCACCAACTTGCAAGCCCCAGCCTGTTTTTTCTCCGAAACGATATTCCAATGCAGCCCCAAATCCGCCGCCCATTAGGCTGTAAGATATTCCTTTGCCGAGTTGGAGGGAAAGGTAGTTGTTGCTTGATTTGAAATCCCGTTTGATGTAGTCTTTTATTAATTTGGGAATATCTTTTTTCTCTATTATTTCGTAACGATAAACCGTACTTGCGGTAATTTTATCAACAGACAAATCCTTACTTATATATCCTTCGCCGGAAACAGTAAGTATATTTTTCCCTTTTGTTGGTTTCACACACAGAATATACCCTTTGATTTGAACGGTATCAATATTGGCAATATTTGCATTGGCAAATTCAAATTCTATATTGCTCAGTTCCGTATTAAACTCCAATATGCCGTATTGCTCTAATCCGCAAATGTTTTTTGGCACTCCTATTTCGGCGGGAATCTTCTTTACTTTCAACTTTTTTAGCGGCTGTTGTGCAAAAAGCGAATTGGCAAGAAAAATGCAACATAATATGTATGTAATCTTTTTCATTTTCAGCGAATAGGGAAATTGCCTAACCAAAAAATTTCATCTTCAGGAACACTCAGAGGTTGCCAAGTTCTAACCCATATTAATGGCTCCTTAATGTTGCTAAAATCAATCATCAGGAAAAGCCAACCCTCATCATTGTAAGTCGAAGAATACCATCGTTGCCTAACGGTAATTCCATAAATATTATGGTCTTTTTTATGCCTATCAATTTTCAGATCATCAAACTTCACATTGACATATTCGTTTTTATCAAATGCCTTTCGCAAATTTGCAATATATTCGCTTTTTGTGTATTTTTTGTAGCTATGCTTGATTTTCAAAAACTTCTTAGAAATTTCAGGATTGGATTTCCATATTCGCACTTCTTTGCCGACAATAATTAATGCCTCATCGCTAAATACTTTCTCTATAAAATCTATATCCTCGTTGCAATAGGCAGAGCGGAAAAGTTCAATAAAGTGTTTTATTGTATCAAGGTGTATTATATTATCCAACGGATACGAGTCTTCTTCTATCATTTGTTTCAGTTCAAATAAATGTTGAGGTAAAACTTCCGTTATGCCGTTTACTTTACCTTCTTGAGTATATTCTATTGCAATTTCGCTGTTCCCTCCTTTTTCAAAAAACACAGAGATATTTCGTATCTCATAATTTGTGCCAACTTCAAGTAATGTTCGTCCAACAAGACTGTCTGTAACATAAAATTTACTTTTATCCCACATCTTTTTGATGTCATTTATCGCTTGTGTAGTTACATTGGCAATACTCAAATTTATATCTTCGTTGTAAGAATATGCCTTGTCAAGCTCAGACAAAACAATATTAGTATTCGTTCGTATTGCTCGCCTAAGATTTGCATCACTAATTGTTTTGTTTAGTGTTTTATAATCGGTGGAATAAGAGTTTTTTTGAGCTTTTTTGCACGCTTCTAATTTTTTGTCTGTTTGAGGGGCTGGAAGATTTGGCTTGTATTCATTTCTCTTAGCTTTCACTTGAGCTAACGCAGAACAATCCTTTTTAGTGAACAATTCGTAACATTGTTCGGCATATTTAGTTAATTTCTTCCTTTGAAGCACTCGTGCTTTTGGAAACTCGGCATAGTCCGCTTGACAGAAGCTGACTGCATCCAAATAATTTTCCTGTTCAAATGCTTTTTCTGCATTCTCCCAGTCCACTTGTCCTTGTACGATTGTATGAATAGACAAGAGTATTAACGCTGTAAAAAAGATTCTACTTCTCATTGTTTTTTAATCGTTTTAAATCAATTAGTAAATTTTCTGCTTCATTGGGTTTAGAGTTCAATGAATCTGCATATAGCAAATACTTTTCGGCAATTTTATCGTATTTTGGTATTTCATTATTTTTTTGAGTTACAAAATCCAATCTTCTTTTACCTATTTCTAAAAATAAATCGTAGCCTGTAATGTCATTGGATTTTAATTTCTTTGCTTCGAGAAATTTATCCAATGCCACTTGATAATCAAGTGTATCATTTGCCGCATTAAATATGGCAACCGCTTCTATTATCAACTCGTTTGCTTGTTCTTGTTTCGACAATTTGTTGTTTTCTTTAAACTGCCACCAAATAGCAACAATACCAATAATTGTCACTAAAGCAGCAATATGATCTATAAGTTTGGACCATGCATTCCAAACACATTTGCAAATTTTCCAAATACATTTCCAATTTACATTCATTTTTTTCATATCCATCATTTTACTTGTTCAACAATTTCGATAAATGTAGCTGCAACTTCTTTCTCATCCGGCACCGGAATAAAAGCCAATTTCGGAAGCTCTTTCTGATAAGTCTCCCGCAATTCATTCCACAACAAAGGAAAGTCCGTCACCAGTGGCGATTGCGATATAGATTTATCCTGCCAATTCGCAGGAGTATCAAATGCCTGTTTGTCATGTGCAAGCAGTTCATCAAAATCCGTTTTGAAATTCGCTGTTTGAATGTATGTAACACATTCAGAATCATTTGCCAAATAGTACAAATCGTAGAAATGCCGGATTTTGGCAGCAAGTGCAATGCTGCGGATTTTTGTTTTCAAAGCATTTCCACTCAAGTTCTCATTAATCATTGCAAGGTCAATGTCTTCCGAAAATCGACTAATTAAACGATACCCTTTGGAAAGCGAAGTACCGCCTTTAAAAACAGCATTTCCGACATTGGCAGAATTTGCCAAGCGGCTTAATATCAAGGTAATCCAATAATCTTTCTCCACAAATGCAGGAGTGATATTAAGATGTGCTGCCGTAAATGTAATTAATGCGCTAAAATCTTTTGTATGGGTATGTAAGTTCATCGTATGTGCCATTTTTTTTGATTAGGTAAAACGCTATCTGAGATATGTAATTTGTAAGATGATTGATGATTCAGCGCCTTGAAAAGCGCCGTTGTATCTTCTTTTTCATTCATCGTTTCAAGAATTGCACCCAACAACGCAATAGTAGCCGGATTGTATTTTAATGCCAATCGTTTTACCGTATTGATTTGTTTCTGTGGCATTTGTTTGAATAGCGCCAAAAGACGAAAACAAACCTCGTCAGGCATGGCATCGGGAATATCCTTAAAAAAACGAAGGCAATCCAATAATTGAAGCGCCGGAACATTCTCTTTAGTAATTGTATTGGACTGAATGATAAAGCTAATACGATAATTTCCCCGAACAACAGGTTTTTTTTCTTTTCTTGTGGCAATTTGCAAGGCAACAGGCACTTGAGTAGTCAGTCCGAATTTATTAAAGATAGAATAGCCTGTGAGGTATCCGATTGTTTTGCCGTTTTTCTCAATCAAATCCTTTACTATTTGGAATGTATCGGGTGGAAGTTCCCCAAATTTACTCATTTGCGGTTTATAAAAACGCCCTTTCGACAACCGGCGAATTTGTCCTGCTGCCGCCATGTTATTCAAAACTTTGGTAACGGTATTCTGTTTCTCTACCGGCAATGGAAAATCATCTGCGGTGAAAACGAAACCCAGTGTAAAGCGATTGATAGTATTTCTTATTATATCAGTCATTTAATGTTTTTATTTCCATTTGCAAAGATAATATTTTTTCATGTTTTCTCTCGATAAAACATGAAAAAAGTTTTGAACACACTCTTATGAATGAAATACTACGACCAAACAAAGTTTGCGCGAACGGTTTGAGGTGGAAGAAAAGAATTATCCGTTACCCATTTATGCTTTCCTTTCGGGTAAAAAATTGTTTTTTAGAGGTTTGTACGGAAGTTTTTCGTACATTTGCAAAATCATACTACAAAAAATAATACTCATGAAAAAACTTTTTTTAGTCTTGGTTTCGGTTTTAGTATTCTTTCCGGCAATGGCAGGGGAAGATGTTTCAGGCAGTAAAATTATTGTTTACAGAGAACCTGCTTTTCAAGGCTCTCTTGTATCGTACAATGTGTTTATAAACGATGTATTGTGCGCCAAGTTGAAGAACAATTCGTACTATACGTATGATTGTATTCCGGGAAGTTATTTAGTAAGTGTGGACAATTATCCCAATGCAAGTATTCATTTGGAGGTGGAAAGCGGACGTAATTATTATCTTCGTTTTGGACTGATAACCGGATTCTGGACAACTACTCCTGAACTGATCCTGGTTGACAGCGATTTCGGTGAACAAAGTTTGCAACGTTTCAATATGAAATTGATAGAAACAGTACCTGCTTCGTATGTCGCTCCTAAAAACAGGATTGGAATTAATTTTGGTGGCGGCGGCGGATTTGATCAACTGCTGGACATCCCAATTGTCAATGACAATGGAAGAGAAAGCACATCCTCCTTGAGCTTTGGCGGCGGATTTTCTATTGGAGCGGAATATGGTCGCGAATTTACAAAGCATTTCGATTTGGCGATTGGACTGGATTTCCGATCCAGCTCATTAATGCCTACGGTGGAAAATATTACTTTCAATTTTAAGAGAGGAGTTGTTTTTGCTACGCCATCTGTAATTATACCTATTGGAAAACAAGGGAAAATGAGTCTAAAAATAGGCCCGGGATTGGACGTCTATTTTGGAAACACATTAAAAATCAACGATAAAGACGGAGCTATTGATTACCTGAAAGATACGTGGAATTATAAAACAGCGCTCGGATATCATGCCAAAGCCGTTTTTGAAATCAAATCATCCGATACATTTTCGTACAATTTCGCACTTCGGCTCTATAATGCCGGCCATAAATTCAATAAGTCCAATAAAATGTATCCATATACCGACAGCGAATTATATGCACCCAGTGGTGCAGGAATCGATTTTTTGATGGGAATCTTCTATCGTTTTTGAATAAAGCGGCAATATAGAATCGTTTTTTTATGAACATAATTTAAGGAACTTAAGAATCTTAAGGGGCTTAAGAGATTTAAGGGGCTTAAGGAGCTTAAATCTATTTTGGAACCTCAATTTTTTCAATCAGCAACTTGGCGATTGTTGCTGCCGAACGGCCTTCCATCTCTGTTTCGGCTGAAAGCATCAAACGGTGCTGCAATACCGGAATCGCAATGTACTTGATGTCGTCGGGGATGACAAAATCCCGCCCTTGCAAAATGGCGTAGGCTTTAGACGCATTTAAGATCGCAATGCCTGCCCGGGGCGATGCTCCCAGATAAATCGCTTTGCTGTTGCGGGTGGCGATGATGATGTCGGAAATGTATTTCAACAGGCTGTCTTCCACAAAGACCTGACCTGCCAGATTGCGAAATGTCAATAATTCTTCTTTGGTAAGCGCCGGTTGAATCCCATCCAATTTTGTCAGATGCCGGTTCTCGTGATGCCGTTTCAGGATGGCCAATTCTTCGGCTGCATTGGGATAATTGAT
>JAISKT010000341.1 GCA_031261295.1 Candidatus Symbiothrix sp.
GCAGAAAAAAGAGGGATAAAAGTTCATTATACCGGATTGGAAAAATTCCCTCTATCCCCTGATATTATCACTCAACTACATTACACGGAAACAGATGAGGCTTTATTTCAAGCAATTCATCAAGCCGAATGGGATAGGCCCGTTCAGATAAATCCTTTTTTCAGCCTCCAGAAGATACAAACAGATTTTGCAGATTTTGCGTTTTCCGGTTCGTATGATGTCGTTTATTACGATGCCTTCGCCCCCGACAAGCAGCCGGAAGTCTGGTCGCAAGAATTGTTCGACAAGGCATTTTCTTCGATGAAACCGGGCGGAATTTTAACCACCTATTGCGCCAAAGGGACTATTCGCCGGATGCTGCAACAAGCCGGGTTTACTGTCGAACGAATTCCGGGACCTCCCGGAAAAAGAGAACTGCTACGCGCTACAATTCTTTGATTTTGATATTCCTGAACCAGATAGTGGCATTACCGTGTTTTCCTTGTAAACCTATATAACCTTTTGTAGGTAGTTCGGCAAACGGTTTCGGCTGCCATGACGGGATTTTTGAGCCGTCGGGATTAACCGTGCCCGATGTCCATTTGCTCATATCCATCTTGGTAATCTTTTTTCCATTTAAAACGACTGTGATTATCTTTCCCTTGCAGGTAATTTTCATGGAGTTCCATTCGCCCGGTTCGTGAACCACTTTTTGTTTGTTAGCCGCCAAATGGCCAAAAATAGCGCCACATTGCCAATCCAAAGAAGATGTACTCCATTTTTCACAATAATCGTCTGCGATCTGAATTTCTACTGCATTGGGAACCCAATTCTCTTTGTTCGTACAGTAAACCACCACCCCGGAATTGGTTTCATGTTCATTTTTGAACTCCAACTCCAAAGTGAAGTTTTCATATTCCTTTGTTGACCAGATTGACTCGTCTTTGGATGCCGTCAGGACACCATCCGAAACTGTCCACACTGCTTTGTTGTAGGTGGCATCCGAAAAATCCGCACCAAATAACGGTTTCCATCCGCCTTTTGCTTCTGCGGTAATCGTTGCGGCAAATATTGCTGCAAAAACGAAAAATACGATTTTTTTACTCATTGAATTTATTTTTTAATTATGAACTAATGTTTCGCACCCCTTCACCCGCCCGTAAAAAGGCGAAAGAGGGATAAAAAAAGTAACATATTTAGCTAATAATTCATTAAAAATGATTACCTTAGCAAAGAAATTCCAATTCAATAAATATGCTACGGAACAAAGGTAATATAAAGAATTCAGAATTGCAAACGTCCTATACCCCCGCAAATATAGGGGTTGACAGTTGGTTTACCTGTGATGCGTTCATTCAGGTATCGTTATGAGAATTATGAATCCATGGGCGCCTTGTTCAGGTCAATGAATGCCGACAGACTTCGCCAAACGCTTGACATACGGTTGTGGGGATTGTTTCTTGAGATGATTCGAGTGGTAGCGGACGTATTTGAAATAGATGCCGATGAGTTGTTGGGGAAAATGTTGACAGACCGCGTTGCGGAACAAAGGCTTACGCAAATGCTCGGAAACTGCCTCAAAGAGGCAGGATAATGAAAATGGAAATATTAATCGATTAATATACAAATAGATAGAATTTTAATGCTTCTCTTTATCTTCTATTTGTCAATAAGTTAAAGAGGGGTGCGAAACATTAGTAATTTATTATCACGCTACGGCACACTAAGAATTTGGTTTTTATTTTGTGTCAATTATCCCCTTCTTCGTTTACTGTTTGATAAATTTCTTTAGGACTGTTCCCTGCGTCGTTGTTATTTGTAAGAAATAAATTCCCGGAGCAAGATTTCCGGTAGGAATCCTTATTTCATTCCGGGTTTCCGAAGAATATTCCGACCGGATTTGCACGCCGCTCACATTGAATATCCGCAGGGATTGGATTGTTTCCTGCGTTTCTACAAGGAGGTAATCCCGAACAGGATTGGGATAAATATGGAATGGCTCTCTGTCTTTTAATTCAGAAATAGCCGTGCCTTCCACCACCAAAAAAGTCACTTGTTCGTCAAAGCGTTTTACATAATGCCTATCTTCGCCTTCCACATATTGAAGCATAAGATAATATTTACCCTTATCCAACTCAATCGGCACCTCCATTTGAAAGAATATTGATTCGTCCTGAGCCAGAGTAAACGGTTGGTGATAAGTCTTCAGATGATTTCCTCCCGTAAATTGATAGATAAAGACATGCATATTTCCATCCGCGGAGAGTCCTTCATTTTCAATGGTTGCCGAAACGGTCATTTGACCGTTTTTCATCACTTCGACAGGATTGACGGCAGGCGTTACTTTAAACGCTAATTCCGGGGTTGTAGGCGGAAAGCGATTCACAACAATGGGCAGCCGGTTTTCTCCAGCCACTTCGACAGGATTGTTAGGAGTGGCATAATACAGAACAGCCTTATAGGCGCCGGAAGGTACAGGAATAACGCCTGTAAAATCGACGTCTATGGTTTCACCTTGCGAAATACATATTATATTGGATGCCACCGTTTCATAAAACGTTTCATCTTCGCTCATAATCAAAATCCACATCTCCGTATAGGCTTCCTTTCCCGTATTTTCAAGGCGTATATGGAAGGTTGCCGGAAAATGAGAATACAAGTCGGAATAGGTAAATCCCCCTTCCGGAATACGTAATTGAGGCAGTGCGTCCGCCGGAGTGAAAAACTCAATCGTTTCGTCGGATATAACAATTCCCAAAGAAATGGAAATCATACTGATGCTCCGGATAATCGACCAGTCGGTTTGGTCATTTCCTTTATATATAGGATACAATTCATACGTTCCGTTAGGGATAGAAAGCGGAACATTAAAATCCCAAGAGATATTCGTCCAGTTTTTCGATTGAAAAGAAACGGGTTGCGAATCGAAGATTTCGATTAAATCATTGTTTTGATAAAGACCTACGGCAATCTCTCCGTTAAAATCATGGATTCCCTGATTCGATAAAAGGGTATTATTTAAAACAACTTTTTGATTTCTTGCAATAGAAGAAACATTGGTTGTAAAATCATCTTCTATGTAAATCGTATAAGATACTTTTGAATCGGTTGTCGGCGGTTGTATTCCGGCAATGATCGTTTGGAAGAAGTTAAATCCTCCGGAACTGCCGCCGATGCCTTGAAAATAGGGATTGAGAGCGCTAATGGC
>JAISKT010000024.1 GCA_031261295.1 Candidatus Symbiothrix sp.
CACCAGAGGACATAAAGGTCAGAAATCAAGATCAGGATATTCCAAGAAAATTGGTTTCGAAGGAGGTCAGATGCCTATCCAAAGACGTTTGCCGAAGTTTGGTTTCAAGAATATCAACCACATCGAATACAAAGCGATCAATCTTGATACCTTGCAACAATTGGCTGATGCTCAACAATTAACAAAAATAGGTATCGACGAATTAGTGAATGCCGGATTTGTATCTTCAAAACACGTAGTTAAAATTCTTGCTAAAGGCGCTCTTACTTCTGCGTTGGAAATTTCAGCACATGCTTTTTCCAAAACAGCAGAAGAAGCCATCACCAAAGCAGGAGGAACAGCTGTAAAACTCTAATATAGAATGAGAGCAATTCAAACAATAAAAAATATTTGGAAGATCGAGGATTTGAAGAATCGAATCCTCCTGACTTTCTTGTTGATTATCGTTTACCGCTTTTTGTCAGTCATTACGCTTCCGGGTATTGATCCCGCTTCATTAACCGCTTTGCAGGCACAAACGCAAGGTGGGTTGATGGGTTTGTTGGATATGTTTTCCGGGGGCGCTTTCTCCAATGCTTCTATCGTAGCGTTGGGAATTATGCCTTACATTTCAGCGTCTATCGTAATCCAGTTGTTAGGTATCGCGGTACCCTATTTTCAAAAACTGCAACGCGAAGGTGAAAGCGGAAGACGAAAAATCAACCAGTACACCCGTTACTTAACAGTGGCTATTTTGTTACTGCAAGCTCCTACGTATTTGATTAACCTGAATGTTCAATTGAGACAGGCAGGTTCAGCGATTCCGGCAGGGGCGTGGTTTACTATTTCATCTACCATAATACTCGCGGCTGGTTCTATGTTCATATTATGGCTGGGTGAAAGAATAACCGATAAAGGAGTAGGTAATGGTATTTCATTTATCATCATGGTAGGTATCCTGGCTCGTTTGCCGAGATCATTGTTCCAGGAATTTATTTCCAGGGTCAGTGAATCTTCCGGAGGATTGGTGATGCTTTTGCTTGAAATCATGTTCTTGTTGGTGGTTATCGCAGGAGCTATTCTTTTGGTGCAGGGAACGAGGAGAATTCCGGTTCAATATGCCAAACAGATGGTGGGTAATAAACAATACGGCGGTGCACGGCAATATATACCATTGAAAGTGAATGCGGCGAATGTAATGCCGATTATCTTTGCACAGGCTATCATGTTCATTCCGGTATCTTTAATGGGCTTTGGTTCATCAGATCCCGACAGTTGGACGGTCAAAGTATTTGCTCCGTTGACGGATATTAACGGCTTCTGGTACAATTTTATTAATGTCGTTCTGATTATTTTGTTTACCTATTTCTATACGGCCATTACGATTAATCCAAAGCAAATGGCAGAAGATTTGAAACGGAATAACGGATTTATACCAGGTATCAAACCGGGAAAGAAAACGGCGGAATATATTGATGAAATCATGTCAAGAATAACCTTGCCCGGAGCTATATTCCTTGCAATGGTAGCTATTATGCCGGCTTTTGCACACATATTCGGGATACAACAAGGATTTGCTTCTTTCTTTGGAGGAACTTCTCTATTGATTTTGGTAGGGGTAGTTTTGGATACGCTGCAACAAGTCGAAAGTCATTTGTTGATGCGCCATTACGACGGTTTGTTGAAATCCGGAAGAATTAAAGGAAGGCAAGGTACTGCTTATTGAATTAAATGATTTATTTAAAAACAGACGAAGAAATAGAGTTGATGCGGGTAGCGAACCGGTTGGTTGGAGCTACATTGGCTGAAGTGGCGAAAAATATTGCCGTGGGTGTTACCTCGCTTCAATTAGATAAAATAGCAGAAGAGTTTATCCGCGATCATGGAGCCATTCCATTGTTCAAAGGATACAACGGGTTTCCCAATGCACTCTGTATTTCAATCAATGAAAATGTAGTTCACGGTATTCCGGGAGCTTATCAACTGAAAGAAGGAGATGTCGTTTCGGTAGATTGCGGAGCGAAAATCAACGGCTATTGCGGCGATTCCGCTTATACTTTTGAAGTAGGCGAAGTGGCCCCGGAAGTAAAAAAGCTTTTGCAGACAACTAAAGAAGCTTTGTATGTTGGGATTAGCAATGCAGTCGAAGGAAAAAGAGTAGGAGATATTGGAAATGCGATTCAAACCTATTGCGAAAGCAGAGGTTACGGTGTGGTCCGCGAATTGGTCGGACACGGAATCGGAAAAGATATGCATGAAGCGCCGGAAGTTCCCAATTATGGGAAAAAAGGCTATGGCCCGCTTTTGAAAAGCGGGATGTGTATCGCAATAGAACCGATGATCAATAGGGGTACAAAAAACGTGAAATTTGAAAAAGACAAGTGGACCGTTCGCACAGCCGATCGTAAGCCGTCAGCCCATTTTGAACATACAGTAGCTATTCGACCGGGAAAAGCGGATATTTTATCCACGTTTGATTTGATAGATCAGGTAATAAATCGTAGAGACGCCCTATAGGACGTCTGTACAATGCAAGTTAATATTTTATGGCTAAACAGTCAGCAATAGAGCAAGATGGAGTAATAATAGAAGCATTGTCGAATGCAATGTTTCGAGTGGAATTGGAAAACGGGCATGAAATTACCGCCCATATTTCCGGGAAGATGCGGATGCACTACATCAAGATACTTCCGGGAGATAAGGTGAAAGTGGAAATGTCACCGTATGATTTATCAAAGGGCCGTATTTCATTCAGATATAAATAAAAAAAATAACACAGACATGAAAGTAAGAGCTTCAATAAAAAAACGTACTCCCGATTCAAAAATCGTGCGAAGAAAAGGACGTTTGTATGTGATCAATAAAAAAAATCCTAAATTCAAACAACGTCA
>JAISKT010000154.1 GCA_031261295.1 Candidatus Symbiothrix sp.
GGAACGACCATCATCATGGTAACGCACAGCGAACACGATGCCCGATACAGCAACCGCATCGTCCATATTTTGGACGGAAAACAGGTTACGGAGAATTTTTTGCGGGAGCTGGCTTATTCAATTAAAAATTAAAAATTGACAATTAACAATTAAAATATAATGGCAAATCTCAAAAAATCTTTTCGGATTATTTTCCGGAACAAGACGTACAGTATTTTGAATATCTTAGGTTTAACCATCGGGATTACTTCCGCCGCCCTGATTTTCCTTTGGGTGGAGTACAATTTTTCGTACAACAAAGCCATTCCTCATTCTGAAAATCTGTATCAGTTTGGGCAACACCAACATTATGGCGATGATACGCGCACGTTTTTTGTTGCGCCAGGCCCGATGCCCGAATGGATAAAAAACAACATTCCCGAAGTTAAACGGGTTTCCCGTTGTGGTTGGGGCGAAACACAGCGCTTTGTTCCCGAAAATTCGACGAACATTTTTTCTGAAAAAGGGGAATATTTGGATGAAAGCATCTTCGAAATGATTGCGATGAATTTTATCCGAGGAAATGCACAAACGGCTTTTGAGCCGGCATTTCCCATCGCAATCAGTGAAAAAATGGCAGAGAAAATTTTCGGCAAAGACGACCCGATAGGGAAAAGCCTTCAGATGGCAGGCCAATCCTACCAAGTGACCGGTGTTTATCAAAATCTACCGAAAAACACCAAATTTCAATTTGAATGGGTAATTCCTTTCCGTATCAAAGCCCAAGAGCTTTTGGATAAGGGGTGGCAACAAGAAGGCAGTTGGGATAATAATTGGTTGTCCTGTTATGTAGAAGTGGAACCGCGTGCCGATATTAAAGCGATCAACAAGAAAATGAATCAATTGCTTTCAGAAATGAACGGATCGGAAAATGATAATTGGGCATTTATTTACCAGATTAACCGACTGCGCTTGTATGGGGAATTTAAAGACGGCATGGAAACCGGTAGTGGATATATTCGTACTGTTCGTTTATTTTTTATGATTGGCTTGGTTATCTTGCTGATTGCCTGCATCAATTTTATGAATCTGTCCACCGCGCGTTCACAAAAACGGGCTTTGGAAGTGGGTGTACGGAAAACATTCGGCACCAAACGCAAAGCCTTGATTAAACAATTTTTGATGGAATCGGGATTGATTACAGCCATTTCCTTGGTAATAGCCGTCGGTCTGGTTTATCTCTGTCTTCCTTCGTTCAACGAATTGGTTTCCAGAGAACTATTCATCCGTTGGACCAATCCGGTAATCATCGGCGGTTTACTGGGGATAGGTCTTCTTTGTACTTTCCTTGCGGGAAGTTATCCGGCCTTTTATTTGTCTTCTTTTTCGCCGATGGCTACTTTGAAAAAGCAAAAAGCTGAAGGAACAGGAGGCGTTGTCTGGATACGCAAAGCATTGGTGGTCTTTCAATTTACGGCTGCTTTTATTTTGATTTGTGCGACTTTGGTCGTCTTCCTTCAGATTCAATTTGTTCAAAAAAGAGATTTGGGCATTGTAAAAGAGAATTTAGTTACATTTAATGCAACGGATGATATTAAGAGCAGTTTTTCGGCTGTCCGGAATGAATTACTCAATACAGGTTATGTAGAAAGCGCCGCATTGAGCAGCATGACTTTATTGAATATTAATAATAATGGATGGGGTTATGATTGGCAGGGAAAAGAGCCTGAAATTAATCTTTTGATTTCACGGGTAATGGTAAGTTCGGGATTGATGGATGCCGCCGGTTTGAAATTAATTGATGGAGTAGATTTTACAACTCAAGATGAAAGTGAAGACGGAAGTGCAAATGTGATTATCAATCAGACTTTGGCAGAAATTATGAAAGAAGAAGGGAAAGTCGGCGGATATATCCAACGGGGAAATTCTCAAATGAAAATTATCGGTATCGTAAAAGATTTTGTTTTTAACAATGTGTATAAGGAAAAGCCCGAACCGGTTATTTTTCAAGTATATTTACCTCACACAGAGCATTTGTTTGTCCGCTTGAAACAGGGAGTCAATCCTTTGGAAGCGATTGCAAAAATCAAAAGTACGCTGCAAACTTTCAATCCGAGCGAATCTTTCGACCCGACTTATATGGACGACCAATTCAATGCGATGTTTTCCGGAGAACGCTTGGAAGGCAAATTATCCGCACTATTTGCCGGATTGGCGATTTTTATTTCCTGTCTGGGTTTATTCGGCTTGAGCGCTTTCTCGGCAGAGCAACGGACAAAAGAAATCGGCATCCGCAAAGTGCTGGGTGCAAGCATCGGAGATATTCTCGTGCAATTAGGCAAAAGTTATATGTATTTGATAGGGATTTCCTTCATAATCGGTTTACCGATAGCTTGGTATATTACATCCAATTATCTGAAAGATTATTCCTACCGGATAAATCTGGGCTGGGAACTATTTGCGGGCGCGGTGCTGTTGGTTTCTTTGGTGGCCTTGCTCACGGTCAGTTTTCAATCCCTGCGGGCAGCGATGGCGAATCCGGTAAAATCGATTAAGACGGAATAACTGTCTGAACCATGATTTTCTATTCCACCACCATCATTTTATCATTGACCGCCATTTTGTCGCCGTCTTTGACATACACTTCTTTGACCGTTCCGTCTATCGGGCTGCGGATTTCGTTTTCCATTTTCATGGCTACTAAAACGCAAAGCGGGTCGCCGGTTTTTACTTCATCGCCCGGTTGAACATAGACTTTG
>JAISKT010000259.1 GCA_031261295.1 Candidatus Symbiothrix sp.
GGTTTCGAGCGCTTTCCGGTAATCGACTTCGGCGTCCGTAAATTTTCCCTGCCGGTACTCTTTGTTTCCTTCCCGAATGTCTTTCCGCACTTGTTTTTGTGAAAAAGCAGGAGAAGAAATTCCGATTATTAACGTGAGTATCAATAGAATACCCCTAAATCCCCTAAAGGGGACTTGAGGGAGGTGAGTATTATGATTATTACTGTCCATATCTTTTATATTTCTTCCAAATGTCACTATTCTAAGTCCCCTTTAGGGGATTTAGGGGTTAAACAATTTTATTTTACTCAAAATCCGGTTTTTCCGATCCAATATAAAAAATTCTGTTATCAACAAAAATAAAAGTATCCAAGCCGGAATCCGGTATTTTTCGTCGTATGAAGAATAGACTTTGCTTTCGACTTCGGATTTGTTCTTTTTATCCAATTCTTTTTGCAATGCCTTGAGTGCATTATTGGTATTGTCGGTTCGCGCGTACATTCCATTTCCGGCAACCGCTATTTCCTGACACATCTCTTCATTTAATTTGGTCAAGATCATATTGCCGTCTTTGTCTTTCATATAACCGTTGTTGGTAGGGATGGGACTTCCTTCTACCGATCCGATACCCAGTACATTGACCGAGATTCCTTTTTTTGCCGCTTCTTCCGCGGCGCCTTTTGCATTGTCTTCGTGATCTTCCCCGTCGGTAATCAGGATAATGGTCTTTTCCGAATTTTCATTGGGAGTGAAAGACCGCATGGCCAGATTGATCGCCGAACCGATGGCTGTTCCCTGAGTCGGCACCATCGCCGGATTGATGGAGGACAAAAACATCTTAGCGGACACATAATCCGATGTGATGGGAAGTTGAATAAAGGCATCTCCCGCAAAAACAATCAGGCCGATTTTGTCATTTTCCAAATCGTCCACCAAACGGGATAAAATCTGTTTGGCCTTACCTAAGCGGGTAGGGGAGACATCCGTAGAAAGCATGGAGTTGGAAACGTCCAGACAAACCATGACTTCAATTCCCTGTTTTTTTACCGTTTTCAATTGGGAACCGAACTGGGGGCCGGCAATCACCAAAATGAATAATCCGGCACAAATAAACAGCATCCAAAACTTGAGGTATTGTTTTTTCAACGCCACATCCGGCATCAACGCCCGAAGCAACTGCATGGTCCCGAATTTTTTCAAGGCGCTTTTCTTCCTATACATATAATAGGTGAAAATAGCCAGCAACGCGGGTAATATCAGTAATAAATATAAAAACTCTCTATGCTCAAATCTAAACATCGTCTTATGAGTTATGAGTTATGAGTTATGAGTTATGAGTTATAAAATCGAGCGTCAGCCAACTCATAACTCATAATTCATAACTCATAATTCTTATGGAACATTTTTTAATAAAACATATTTTGTCAAAAACTCCAGCAAAAAGAAGAGCAATCCCCAAAGGGCGAACCGCAGATAATCTTCTTGTTTTTCGCTGAATTCCTGCACACTCATTTTTGTTTTTTCCAATTGGTCTATTTCCTGGTAGATGTTTTTCAAGGCTGCCGTATTGGTTGCCCGGAAATACATACCGCCGGTAATCTGCGCAATTTTTGTCAATGTCGGCTCGTCAATATCTACCGGAATATTCTGGTAGCGGACGCCCATAGACGTTTGGAACGGATAGGGAGCTTCCCCCTTGGTTCCCACGCCAATCGTATAGACGCGGATGTTATAAGCCTGGGCTATTTCGGCGGCGGTTACCGGAGCGATTTCTCCCCGGTTGTTGGTTCCGTCGGTCAATAAGATAATGACTTTGGACTTGGAGTCGCTGTCTTTCAAACGGCTCACCGAAGTGGCCAACCCGTGACCGATGGCTGTTCCGTCTTCAATCATTCCGCAATGCACATCTTCCAGAAGATTTAACAGGACGGCATGATCGGTGGTCAACGGACATTGCGTGAAACTTTCGCCGGCAAAAACAACCAGACCGATATTGTCGGTGGGACGCCCATTGATGAAAGAAGCGGCCACTTCTTTGGCGGCTTTTATACGGTTGGGCTTCAAATCTTCGGCCAACATGGAGGTGGAAATATCCAATGTCATGACAATATCAATCCCTTCCGTAGTCGTTTTGTTCCAATTGTCGGTGGTTTGCGGACGGGCCATAGCAATAATCAAAAAGACAATTGCTGCTATCCGGAACAGGAAAGGCAGGTGCCTCAAATATATTTTATACGTCTTAGGCGCTTTTTGAAATCCTTCCGACGAAGACATGCGGATGCTTGCCTGTCGCTGTTTCCAAATGTACCAGCCAATCATCGGAAGCAACAAAAGCAACAATAAGAAATATAACGGATTAGCGAAAATCATATTCATTCATTCTTTTCATTAACTTCATTCTTTTCATTCCCTTCATTTATCGTAACCGGCGCTGTGTTGTTCACAAACAGGTACGCATTCATCATACTTAATTCGTGTTCTTCCGGCAGAGGATGATATTTTGCAAACTTCACCAAATCAGCCGAAAGGAGCAGTTGTTTCAGATTATTATACACAAAATCCACTTCGCTTATTCCCCTTGTACTCCGGAGAATCTGGTCGGAAGTCATTTCTAAGGCATTGACATGGAACCGTTCTTCAATGTATTTCCGGATTACATCGGAAATGCGGGAATGGTATTCCTTATCACTTCCGCGTTGCCACAATTTTTGTGTCTTTATTTCATCCAATTCTTGAATAGCGCGGACATGCGGCGGCACATTGCTTTTTTCTTCCTTTTTGAAAGGGAAAAGCGGTTTCTGTTTCTTTTTCCGAAGGAAAATATAGAAGAGAATCAGAATTAAAATACAAACGCCCAGGATATAAAGCAAAAATTGAATATAATCCGCCAATACCAAGGGGGGATTCATCACATTCTTAATATCGTAATATTTTCCGGATTCGGTATCCACCGGAAAGGTGGACACTTTCAATGCCAATTCGTTGGAATAAAACGTATCCGGCCCGGCAATCAGTTGAAACGGAGGCAATTGGTATAAGGCGGAATCGAAAGACGTAATCAAATAATCGTATTTAATCTGAATCCGGTTGTTGCCGATATCCACCGTATCCGGCTTGGAAATATCCAATACTTCTACTCCGGTCATCAAGGTATCTTGTACATAAGGGAGTTGAAGCCGGCTGTTTTTGTCCGTAGCAATCTCTAAGTGCAGAAGGGTTTGCTCCCCAATCAATAATTGCGTAGAATCCAAAGAGGCCTTAATAACCGATGGTTGCGCCTGAACGCTTCCTCCGATTAGTAATAAGCAAAATAAGATCGCCCCTGTCATTGCGGGCTTGACCCGCAATCCCCTGCCAAACGTTAATTTCATTTTTCTCAACTTCTTTTATGAAATAAATCCATCAATGCTTTTACATAATCTTCATCCGTGCGAATCGAAACCGCATCCACGCGGCTTTTCTTGAAGGCATACTGCATTTCCGATTGGCGGTGTTCCCACCAATGTTTGTATACCTGCCGCACTTTGGACGAAGACGTATCTATCCATTCTTCTTTTTGCGATTCCGCATCTTTGATTTTCATCAGGCCCACATTCGGGATTTCCGTTTCCCTTTCGTCAAATACCTGAATGGCCACCATATCGTGTTTGCGGTTGGCAATCGTCAGCGCATGCTGGTAATTGTGTGGGTCTATAAAATCCGAAATCACAAAGGCCGTACATTTTTTCTTGATTGCATTGGTCAGGTATTGCAAGACCTGCGTTATATCCGTTTGAATATCTGCCGGTTGAAAATCTATCAACTCCCGAATGACATAAAGGATGTGTTTTTTCCCTTTTTGCGGCGGAATAAATTTCTCTATTTTGTCCGAAAAGAAAATCACCCCGATTTTATCGTTGTTTTGTATGGCCGAAAAAGCCAATGTAGCAGCGATTTCCGTTGTCATGTCCTTTTTCATCATTCCATGCGTTCCAAAATCTTTACTGCCGGAAACATCAATCAGCAACATGACCGTCAATTCGCGTTCTTC
>JAISKT010000298.1 GCA_031261295.1 Candidatus Symbiothrix sp.
GACATTTTTTCTCTATCCGGTAGTCTTCTATCTCGCTTAAATAATCATATATAGATGCCATTCGACAAAAGTAAGCATTTTGACCGGAAATATAAGAAAATTTCGTGCGTTTACCCTGAATTTATTTTATCTCAAAACTTGCCAGGATGGCTTCATTGTCCGAATTGCTTCCGACAAACAATGAATAACTTCCTTTGGGAACAACTGTTTTCCCTGCTTCTTCACTCCATTTGGCCAATTGAATCAACGGAATAGATACTTTTATTTCTTCCGATTGTCCTGCGGGAATGTGTTTCCTTTCAAAAGCGCGCAATTCTTTCAACGGCAGACCGGTTCTGTTTTGCGGGTATTTGATATATACCTGGGCTACTTCATCGCCGTTTGTCTGGCCGGTATTGGCAATCTTCACCGAACATTCGATGCTTTCCGTATCGGTGTAAGCGGCTTTGGGTGCATTGGCCCATTCGTAAGCAAAATGGGTATAACTCAAACCGTATCCGAAAGGATACAGGGCTTGTCCTTTGAAATATTTGTAGGTGCGGTTGCTCATGTCGTAATCTTCAAAACCGGGAAGATCTGCATCACCGGCATAGAATGTCACCGGCAGGCGTCCCGAAGGATTGTAATGGCCAAAAAGAATATCGGCAATGGCTTTTCCGGCAAATTCACCACCGTACCAGGCATTCAGGATGGCATTGACGTTTTGCGATTCCCAAGGAATGGCCATCGCGCTGCCGGTCATCATCACAAACACAACCGGTTTGCCGGTGGCTTTCAAGGCGCGCATCAAATCGGTTTGGATTTGCGGTAGCAAGATGGATGTACGGTCGCCCTTGTAAAATCCGGCTACATTCACATCCATTTCTTCGCCTTCTATCCGTGGGGAAATTCCGCCGACATAGATAATAAGGTCGGCATCTTTTACATTATTAATGGTAGAAGCAAATGAGGTGGGAGTCGCTCCGTAATAACCGGTTACCGTATCGGTATAGACTTCAACACCCGCGCCCAATTCTTCTTTTATACCGTCCAAAGGGGTGATTATCTTAGAAGGGAATCCGTTGTAATTGCCTAATTGTACTTCCGGATTGTTGGCGTTAGGCCCAATCACAGCTACCTTTTTCAGGGAAGTTTTTGAAATCGGAAGCGTACCGTCGTTTTTCAATAAAACCATTGCCTGGCGCGACATTTTCAATGCCAATGCTTTGTGGGCGGGACTTTCCAAGGCAGTGGAATCAATCCGGGAGAAAGGCACTTTTTCAGCCGGGTCAAACATTCCCAAACGAATGCGGACTTCCATCAGCCTCCGCAAAGAAACATCAATCTGGTCTTCGGTAATCGTACCGTCTTCAACCGCTTGTTTCAAAGCCAGATAAGTTTCATGTCCACATTCCAGATCCGTACCGTGCCAGACGGCATCTACCGCGGCTCCGGCGGCATTGGCATGAGTCTTGTGATTCCGGTAAAAATCGTCAATGGCTCCGCAATCAGAAGTGACATACCCGTTATATCCCCAGTCTTCCCGGAGAATCTGAATCATCAATTTGTCGCTGCCGCAACAGGGTTGTCCTTCAAAAGCATTGTAGGCGCACATGAAACCGGCCACATTGGCAGCGGCCAATTCCTTGAAAGCCGGCAGATAGGTATCCCACAAATCGTAGTTGCTTACCTGTATATTAAACTCGTGGCGATTGAATTCCGGTCCGCTGTGTACCGCGTAATGTTTGGCGCATCCGGCCGCTTTCAAATAGGTTTTATCATTTCCCTGCAAGCCTTCCACGAAATTTTTACCCAGCATGGTAGTCAGGTAAGGGTCTTCCCCGTAGGTTTCCTGTCCGCGTCCCCAACGAGGATCCCGGAAAATATTGATATTCGGCGTCCAGTAAGTCAAACCGGTATAACGTCGATAATCTTGTTTCTTTTGCGACAAATTGTAAATGGCGCGGCCTTCTTCGGCGGTATAGTCGGCCATTTGTTTAAGGGCTTCCACGTCCCAGCCGGCTGCCATCCCGATGGCCTGCGGATAAACCGTTACTTTGTAGGCAGTGCGTCCTACTCCGTGCAAACATTCGTTCCACCAATCGTAGGGAGGAATTGCAAAACGTTCGATGGCCGGCGTTTGATTCAGCATTTGAGTGATTTTCTCATCCAATGTGAGCCTTGAAACCAAATCCATTGCCCGTTCTTCAACGGATAATGACGGATCTTGAAACGGATATTCATAGGATGTTGTTTTATTGCATCCTGTAAATTGAAGACAAAAGGCGGATAATAGTATCCAAAAGAGGTTGTTTTTCATGATATATTCAATTTATTTATTATGTTCTCTTTTTCGAAAAAATAAAGTTAAGCAAGTCATTATCAAAGATAAGCCAAAAACGTACAAAAAGGAAACGCGCATGTTGTAAGCGTCTGCAATCATCCCGATAACAAAAGGCCCGAACAGGAATCCGGTGCCGCTGATCATGTTGACCATCGCCAAGCCTTCGCCCGGACTGACTCCTTTTTGATTTCCCGCCAAACTGTAAATAACCGGTACCAGACAGGATAATCCGACTCCGGAGATGAACAGGCCGGCAATGGCAAAATAGATTTGCGTGCCGGCAATCATAACCAACAAACCTGCTCCCGATAAAATGCAACACCCGACTAAGATGGTCGATCCGCTGAACCGTTTCCGGATGGCATCGCCAAAAAAGCGGCCAAAAGCAATGAACGCGGCATAAGTCGCCAACCCGATGGGAGCCAATATTTCGGATAAATCCACAATCGTCCGCATATAAACGGTACTCCAGTCGGAGATACTTCCTTCGACAATTCGTCCGCACAAGGCGATAAACGCAATCAAAACCAACAAACCTTTTGGGAACATGATCCTGAACTTGTCGTTGGAACGGACTTTATCCGGCGTTTCTTTCAGGAAATAAGTCCGCACAACGTAAAACGTATTTAGCGCCAGAATAGCTACAATGAACAAGTGATACACAACGGATATTTTAAATGAAAGAAAAACAATGCTCAGTAAAGCGCCGCTGCACATTCCGACATAAAACAAAGCGTGAAAAAGCGTAGTAACCGGCTTGTGATAGGCTTTTTCTACAATAATGGAATTGGCGTTAACAGCCACATCCGTCAGGGAAACCATCGCTCCGTACACCATACATAAGGCATACAAACAGTACAAATTAGGCATCAAGGTAATAAACGGCAAAACGGCAATATAGACATACCCCATGACCGACAGCTTTTTGCAACCGTATTTGTGTACCAGAAACACACAAAAAGGCGTCATACCCAAAGAACCGATCGACATACAAAAGGGAATCAGGCTCAATTGCCCCATCGACAATCCGTACAGTTCCTGCAGGGCGGGAAAACGCGAAAGAAATGACGAGAAAATAAAGCCCATTAAGAAATATTGAACGAGTAAAGCCCGCCTTGCATGTATTTTTGTCCTCTGAAAAGAAGTTTTCATAAACTAATTGCTATTCTCACCGCAAAGGTAAGAATATTTGTATCAATATTCAATTTTATGTACTTTTGCATTATTAAAAAATAAAGAATAAAATGACTCCAATTGAACAACTGATGAAAGACCGCATCCTTATCCTGGACGGCGGAATGGGAAGCATGATACAACGGTATAATCTGACCGAAGAAGATTACCGGGGTTCGCAATTCGCCCATTTGCCCGGATCGATGAAAGGCAACGGCGATATGCTGTGTATTACCCGTCCGGATGTGATTCAGGCGATTCATTCTGCCTATCTGGAAGTGGGCGCCGATATTATTGAAACCAATTCGTTGAGTATGAATTCTATTTCCATGTCCGATTATGGTATGGAATCGTATGTGAAGGAATTAAATTGGGCCGCCGCCCGCATTGCGAAGGAGGTTGCCGATAAATATACGCAACTGAATCCCGATAAACCCCGTTTGGTAGCCGGTTCGATCGGGCCGACCAATAAAACGGCTTCCCTTTCGCCCGATGTTTCCAATCCGGCTTTTCGGAATGTTACGTTTGATGAATTGTATGATGCTTATAAAGAACAGATAAGCGCGTTAATTGAGGGAGGAGTTGATGCTTTGCTTATCGAAACTTCTTTTGATACGCTAAACGTAAAAGCTGCGTTGATGGCTGCGGAAGATGCGATGGCGGAAGGCGGAAAAGAAGTGCCCGTCATGGTGTCCTACACCATTGCCGGGAAAAGCGGACGGATACTTTCGGGACAAACGATGGAAGCGGCCCTGGCTTCGGTTTCCCATGCTAAATTATTGAGTATCGGATTGAATTGCTCTTTCGGCGCCAGAGATATGAAACCCTTCCTGAAAGAATTGGGAAGAATCGCCCCTTGTTATATAAGCGCCTATCCCAATGCCGGATTGCCGAACAGTCTGGGCCAATACGACGAAACACCCGAAACGATGGCTGCCCAAATTCAAGAATACATTGATGAGGGATTAGTTAATATTCTGGGCGGTTGTTGCGGAACAACTCCCGACCATATCGCCGCTATTGCGGAAATGGTGGATGCACGGTGCACGGTGCACGGTGCACGAAAGCTGCTGCATGAAACGGAGAACTCAGATTTGATACTTTCCGGATTAGATGTTTTAAGAATAAAAAGTAATACAAAGCCATGTACCGTGCACCATGTACCGTGCACCCCAACATTCACCGTTATCGGTGAACGTTGCAACGTGGCCGGCTCCCGGAAATTTCTTCGTTTGATTAAGGATAAACAATACGAAGAAGCTTTGGGTATCGCCCGCAAGCAAGTGGAAGATGGTGCGCAAATCTTGGATATAAACGTAGATGACGGTTTGTTGGACGGCGTTCAGGAAATGACGACTTTCCTCAACCTGATTTCTTCCGAACCGGACATTGCCGCCGTGCCTATCATGGTGGATAGTTCCGATTGGAATATCATCGAAGCCGGATTGAAATGTTTACAGGGAAAATCCATTGTCAACTCCATCAGTTTGAAGAATGGCGAAGAAGATTTTTTAAATAAAGCCCGAAAAATAAAATCCTATGGCGCCGCTGTGATTGCAATGGCTTTCGACGAAAAAGGCCAGGCGGATACTTTCGAACGGAAAATAGAAGTCTGCGAACGAATGTATCATTTACTGATTGACAAAGCCGGTTTCCGCCCGTCCGATATTATCTTCGACCCCAATATATTAGCAATTGCCACCGGAATTGAGGAACACAATGGTTATGCGTTGGATTTTATCCGGGCAACCGAATGGATTAAGAAAAACCTGCCGGGCGCCAAAGTGAGCGGAGGCGTGAGCAATTTGTCGTTTTCTTTCCGGGGAAACAATTATTTGCGGGAAGCCATGCACACCATTTTCCTCTACCACAATATTCAAAAGGGAATGGATATGGGCATTGTGAATCCTTCAACGGCTCTTACTTATGAAGAAATTCCGGAAGATGTACGGATATTGATTGAAGATGTCATTTTCAACCGGTATCCCGATGCGGCCGAAAAATTGACGGATTTTGCCCAAAATAACACCGCCCAACTGGAACAAAAAGAAGATAAAAAAGAAGAATGGCGCACGTATCCCGTAGCCGAACGGTTGAAACAAGCCTTGATTAAAGGCAATGGTGATTTCTTAGAAACGGATTTGGCGGAAGCTTTGAAAATCTATCCGCGCCCCATTGATATTATCGACCAACCGTTGATGGAAGGAATGAATACGGTCGGGAGTTTGTTTGGTGAAGGAAAAATGTTTTTGCCCCAAGTCGTGAAAACGGCCCGCACCATGAAAAAAGCCGTAGCCATTTTACAACCGGCCATTGAAGCCGATAAAAAAGAAGATACGGCCAAAGCCGGTAAGATATTGATTGCTACCGTAAAAGGCGATGTGCACGATATTGGTAAAAATATCACCGGTGTGATTTTGTCCTGCAATAATTACGAAGTGATTGATATGGGCGTGATGGTTCCGCCGGAAGAAATCATTCAAAAAGCAAAAGAATACAAGGTGGATATGGTGGCCTTAAGTGGTTTGATTACACCGAGTTTGCAGGAAATGTCGTTTGTGGCTTCCGAAATGGAGAAAGCGGGATTTTCCCTGCCTTTGATGATTGGCGGCGCCACCACATCCAAACTGCATACCGCTTTGAAAATCGACCCGTTGTATCACGGGGCGGTCGTTTATGTAAAGGATGCTTCGCAAGCCGTGCCGGTAGCCAATAAATTAATGAATCCTTCGACTAAAGAGGAATATATAAAAGAAGTAAAGGAAACGTACGGTTCTTTACGGAAAAATACGGCAGACAAGCCGGATTTGGTTTCACTGGATTATGCGCGGAAACACTCCCTGAGAATAGACCACACCAACTACCGGACGCCTAAACCGCAAGTGGAAGGCGCCAAAGTCATTGATTCCATTTTAGTCAAAGACGTAGCGCCTTATATCAATTGGGCGGGTTTTCTGGCGGCGTGGAAAATTCCGGTACGAAAAGCTGAAATGCCCGAAGCGGTTCAATTACTGCAAGATGCCAAAAAGATATTATCCGGTTGGATTGAAAAAGACCCCGGTTTGATAAAGGCTATTGTCGGTTTTTATCCCGTAAAAACAAAAAATGAATCGTTGATAATTGAATCGTCATTGCGAGCAGAGCGAAGCAATCCAGTGGATAATACAGGATTGCTTCACTTCGTTCGCAATGACGTTCCATGCCTTCGTCAGCAGGAAAAACGGGAAGACGATACCTATAAATCCCTGATTGATTTTATAAATCCTACGGGTGATTATATCGGTTTATTTGTGGCAACAGCAGGTTATGGCATCCACAAATCCGATTGTGAATGCGGATGTCACCATTCGACGGATGAATATACGGATATGTTGGAGCAAACGTTGCGCGACCGCTTAGTGGAAGCCACTGCCGAATACCTGCACGAAAAAGTCCGCAAAGAATACTGGGGATATGCGTCCGGGGAATCTTTTAGACCCGAAGAATTATTGAAAGCGCCTTATCAGGGAATCCGTCCGGCCTCCGGCTATCCGGTTCATCCGGATATTTCGTTGAATTTTTTGATTGATGATTTATTGAAAATGGAACGGATTGGCGTGAGCCTGACTCCCAACGGTGCGATTTATCCCACAGCTTCGGTTGCCGGAATGTACATTGCCCATCCTGCTTCCGATTATTTTTATTTGGGTAAAATTGATGACGAACAATTGGCGGATTATGCGCAAAAGAAAGGCATTTCGATAGAAGAAACAAAGAAATGGCTGGGAATCTGATTCAATAAATTAAACACCGATTTACAATTAGACATTCCATATTTTTAAAATATGGAATGTCCTGTGGAAAATCATTCAGCTTGAACTTTCGTCTTAAAACGGCAAATCGTCGCCTCCGTCAGATTCCAGAGACGGAGTTGCTTGCGTCTGCGTCTGCGTCTGAGCCGCCGGAGTTGCAGTTGCAGTAGCCGTTTGAGCCGGCGCAGTGACAGTCGTTGCTACGGGCGGTTCCGGGAAAGGCGGTCGATTCGATTGAGCGCCATCCGGTTTGCGGTCCAGCAATTCCATGTTGTCGCCCCATACTTCGGTCACATAGCGTTTGATTCCTTGTTGGTCATCATACGAACGGGTACGGATTTTCCCCTCAATGTAAATTTTTGAACCTTTGTGGACATACTTTTCGGCTATTTCAGCCAAACCCCTCCACAATACAATGTTGTGCCATTCCGTACGATCCGGAACTTGCGTTCCATTCGCAGCCGTATAACCCCGTTCCGTCGTTGCTAAAGAAAAATTGGCCACGGCGCCACCATTGTCATAATACCTCACTTCAGGCTCTTTGCCCACATTTCCAATCAAAATAATCTTGTTTACTGACATAATGAAATAATTATTAGAAGTTAAGATTTAATATTAAAAATTTAATATTAAGATTTACGCACCAAATATAGATATAAAATATCAGATATCAAATTTTTCTTTCAGAATGTTTCCGGAAAATTCTTCACTAATTTAACAAACCGCTTTAGTTCTTTTTCGGAATGGGCGCCGGACAGGAAATTTGCTTCAAATTGAGAGGGCGAAACATAAAAATGATTTGCCAGCATATAGTTGAAAAATCGCCCGAAACGTTCTTGGTCCGTTCGTTTGGCATCTGCAAAAGAATGGACTTCTTCCGTAGTAAAAAACAGTGTAAACAACGAACCGGTATGATTCAGCCGAATGCCTTTATCTGCAATGGCTTCCGACAATTCAGTGAAAAAAGCCGCTGCTTTCTTTTCCAGATTTTCGTAATACCCCGGCTGGCTCAGGATTTTCAACGTTTCGATACCGGCGCTCATGGCCACCGGATTTCCGGATAAGGTGCCGGCTTGGTAAACAGGGCCGTCGGGTGCTAAAAGCGCCATAATTTCCGATTTTCCGCCAAAGGCAGCCGCGGGGAAACCACCACCGATTATTTTTCCTAACGTGGTCAAATCCGGAGTGATGTTGAATTGTTTTTGCGCTCCGCCAATGGACAGGCGAAATCCGGTGATGACTTCATCGAAAATCAACAGCGACTGATATTGTGTCGTAATTTTCCTTAACTGTTCGAGAAAACCGGGTTTCGGCAACACCACGCCCATATTGGCAGGAACAGGTTCGACGATGACAGCGGCAATGTCTCCGCCTTTTTCCCGGAACAACTGTTCTACGGCATCTATATCATTGAACGGCAGACTTATTGTATAAGCCGTGAAAGCATCAGGAACACCGGCGGACGAAGACCCGCTGAGTCCTGCCACGCCCGAACCCGCCGAAACCAGCAAATGGTCGGCGTGACCGTGGTAGCATCCATCAAATTTAACGATGAGGTTGCGTTTCGTGTATCCGCGGGCAAGGCGGATGGCGCTCATCACCGCTTCCGTTCCGGAACTGACAAAACGAACTTTTTCCATGCTTGGAAAATAACGGTTGACCCAACGTGCCAATTTGGTTTCGGGCACCGAAGGAATGCCGTAGCTTGAGCCGTTAGATACCGCTTTCCGGATGGCTTTGTTGACCGCCGGATGCGAGTGCCCGAGGATAAATACGCCCCACGAGAGGCAAAAATCGGTGAACCGGTTGCCGTCCACATCCTTCAAGGTAGTTCCACGCGCTTTTTGGATAAACAAAGGCGAGGCATTCACGCTTCGCAAGGCCCTGACCGGGCTGTTGACGCCTCCGGGAATGTAGCGGACGGCTTCTGCGTATGCTTTGAGTGAGTTGTTTCTGTTCATAATTTCAGTGCATATTGGGAGTGATTACACCATGCTCGAAACTTATCTATTTCTTCTTCAATGATTTGTTCCACTTCCTTGATTTCAATCTTCCGCAAAGATAGATTATTTTTGGCAAATTGTTCTATATCTTCCAAATCAAACAGCCGGATGCCATCTTCATCTGCCAAAGACGGTTCTACATCACGTGGGAAAGCTAAGTCAAATATCAACATTTCTTTTCTTAATGGAATATCTTCTCGTTTGACGAGGATATGCGGGGCGGAAGTGGCGCAAATCAGAATATCCGTAAATTCCAGCATTTTTCTTTTTTCCTGCAAAGGCATGGTGGTGCCGTTGTATTGTTTTGCCAATTCTTCCGCTTTTTCCAAATGCCTGTTGGAGAGATAGATATTGACTGCCTGTTTGTCCGTTAAAAATTTTAATATATCTTCCGTTAATTTGTTGACACCGATGATGCTGACGATTTTATTTTTCAAGTCGATTTTCTCTTTTTTCAAGATATCTACTGTCACCTGACTGTGCGAAACCGCCCCTTTGGAAATGCCGGTTTCGGTGCGTACCCGTTTGCCGGTGTGCATTGCCGTTTGGAAAAGCCGGTTGAGCCGGGAGGATAATTTATATTTCCCAATGGCTTCCAGATAAGCATTTTTCAATTGTCCCTGGATGGCTCGTTCGCCGGTGAGGCTTGATTCCAAACCCGAAGCTACGCGGTACAAATGCCGAACAATATCTTCGGAAATTTCGCCTTCACCCCAATACAATTCCACCCGGTTGCAGGTCTTCAGCAGGACATGAGGGGTGTCTTCCGCCAAAAAGATTGAATCGGAAAGCCGTTCTCTTTCTTCCAAAGAAGCATTCGTATTATTGACAAGTTTGCATTGTATCATTTGATTTTCAATAGCTTATTTTCTGCTAAATCCCGTATCCGATTGCGGACGTCAATGGCTTGACGGACATTTTGCGCATTCGACGATACGGCGATAGTCATGTTTTCTTCCTTGTGAATGGCGGGCGAAATAAAATCGCAAAGCAAAGGGTTGTCGCAGACAGAAGCCAAAATTCCGCGCCTTTCGCACCCGGTTTTTATTTGCGCATTCAAAGCTTCATTGCCGGTGCAGATATAAACTAAAAAAGCACCGTTTAAATCGTCCGCTTCGTATTCCTTTTGCATCAATTGGAAAGGCAAATTTTCAAACCCCGGATGAAATTCCGGTGCAATGACTGTCGCTTCCGGGGTAAAACGGTTGAGGATAGTTGCTTTATGGAAAGCCACTTTTCCTCCGCCGATAATCACTATCTTTTTGTCAGTGATGTTGATGGAAATGGGTAGGAACTGAAGGGATTTTTTATTCATTACAGGCTTAGACGTTTGATTGGTATTAACTTTGCTTGACTAATTCGTCTATATTGAGGTGATGTTTTAATGGCAAAGTTACTTGATTGTATCCAATAATAAGGTGCGTCCGCCTTTAAACTGCTGATGTGTGGCGCTTTATTTTTGAGCCAATCTTTTAACCATTGAAGTTTTTTTAATACTACATCCACTTCACTGGTATTCGCAGGATGAACTTCTACAAAATAGACTTTTTTATCATAAGCAAGGGCATAGTCCCACCGATTTTCATGCGGATATAGAGGTTTTGTAGTTAAGTCAATATCAACACTTCCTTCAAGCAGACGGGTGTTTGATACCGCTATTTTCTCCTTATGTTTACCTAATGCTGTTAATCCTGTCTGAAAACCATTTACTATCTCAGGGGTTATTTCTACGGCTTCTTTAAATGTCATGTTGTTGTTTATGTGTTTTTATTCTTTGTCATCAACAAAGTATTTAGAAACAATATCTGTTGCTCTACCGGCAAATTGTGATATCCCCCCCCATTCGGCAATGTCTATATCTTCACTATCGGCATCTAAAGAAGATATGTCTTTGGTAATAACCTTGTTGCTTTTTCTGGCAAAATAATAAGTATTAATATTTTTGTTTGCAAGAATGTTATCTAATAACTGTTTGTTTTGTGCATTGACTTTCATATTAAATAATTCAAACAAGGCTTTATCGGGCACTTTACTCTTTTTAAGTAGATTAAATGCCCAAGCAAATTCAAGTAAGACAGGAGAATGTGTAGAAATAATTACTTTATAACCACGAGAAAGTAAATCAATTACTTGTAAAATGACGGATTTTATTGCTTGAGGATGTAATCCCATTTCCGGTTCTTCAATGACAACATATTGGTATGAATCTTTTGTTTTGGCTTTGGATGGTGGGCATAACCAATAAAATGCTAAAAGCAATGGCATAAATTCTTTTTGTCCGGCACTCCATGTAATAAACGGCACATTCATATTTCCAATTTCCATTCTAAACTTTTTTTGCCCGGTTCCGGTCATCATTATTTTACCATCATGGAATATACTATCATTAAACGATGTTCTTAATGTTTCGTTTAATAAATTTTGAATAGGAAAAATGGATGTTTTCATTCCATTTTGCAACAACAATCTGAGGGTTTCGCTAAAATAACGTAAAACGTATGGAGCGGTTAAATCAAATTCCATAAATGTTTTAGGTCTTCCATCGGCAATGCTTAAAATCCGTTGGGCAGGAATATAAAACAACTTTTCTTTTGCACTAATTCTTTTGGATGATAAGAAATTACGCGAGTAAGGGACATTATCCAATGAAACTACACTATCAGGAGACCATATTGCCGCCATATCTTCTCCAAAATATAGATTCAAAATATCGTCTTCTTTTTTCCAAATATAGCCAAATTGCTCTACACTTTTTTGGATATGCTGTTTGTCAATAAGCAGTTTCAGTAATTGTAAAAAAATACTTTTCCCACTTGCTTGTGCTCCAACTAACAACGTTAAATCTCCAAAGCGAATGTCGGCTTCTTCAATTGGCCCGAATGATTTTACTTTTAATTGATTCATATTTATTTGAATTTCTCAAGAGACAAAGATACTGCTTTTCTTTTACATTCGTTCGTTACGTATTTTTTCTTGCAAATTCCTTGGCATAATAAGTAATAATGTATTTCGCACCTGCCCGTTTGATAGCAATCAGACTCTCAAAAAAGATTTGTTCTTCGTTAAAAAAACCTTGTTTAGCTCCGTTTTTCAGCATCGAATATTCGCCCGAAACTTGGTAAGACACTAAGGGATAATTGGGAAAACGAACCGAGGCTCGCTGAATCATATCTAAATACGCCAAAGCCGGTTTGACCATAATCCAGTCGGCGCCTTCCTCAATGTCGGCAGCTATTTCTTCCAATCCTTGTTCGGAGGTGCGGTAATCCATTTGATAGGTTTTGCGATTGCCGAAAGATGGGGCAGAGCCGGCTGCATCCCGGAACGGGCCGTAGTAGGCTGAGGCATATTTGGCGGAATAACCCAATATTTTTGTACTTAATCCTTCTTTATCCAAGCGTTTGCGAATGGCTTCCACTTGTCCGTCCATCATGGCTGAAGGCGCCACAAAATCGGCTCCTGCCAAGGCGTGTTGATAAGCCATTTCCGCCAACAAAGGCAGTGTGGTGTCGTTGTCCACATCGTGGTCGTGCAACAATCCGCAATGTCCGTGCGAGGTATATTCGCAAAGGCAAATATCCGTGAAGACGATAAGTTGAGGAAAACGCTTTTTGATGGCTTTCACCGCCCGGACGATGATGCTGTCGGGCGATGTCCCGCGGCTTCCTGTTTCGTCTTTTTCGCTGTTGGGGATGACGCCGAACAAGAGGATTTTGTCGATGCCCAAAGGTTCTAATTCTGCGATGTCTTCGAGCAGTTTGTCCACCGACAAGCGGTAAATGCCTTCCATCGAAGGAATTTCCGACCGGACGTTTTCGCCTTCCGCCACAAAATACGGATAAATAAAATCGGATACGGACACGCTCACATCGGCGTATTGGTCGCGTACCTCTTGACTTGTTCTGTATTCTCTAAATCGTTTCAT
>JAISKT010000129.1 GCA_031261295.1 Candidatus Symbiothrix sp.
CTTGCCTGCTCTTCGCCCCTTCCGCTCTGTCCGAGCGCCGGTATGGAAACATCATATTTATCATTCGGATCTATAGGATAATCGTAGCGTCCGGCAAGACGTTCAAACTCCAGTTTCTCGGCGGCATTCATCATGTTATATACGCTCAAATCGGGAGCAGCCACCTCAAAGTCACCGTTGTAGGTAATAAATATTTGGCCGTTTGTAGGACGGATCGTCTCTATCACAATCACGCCATTGGCGCCTTTCGAACCGTAAATCGCCGTTGAACCGGCATCTTTAAGGATCGTAATGGATTCTACACGATTGACATCCAAGTCGTTTATCTCCTGGAGACTCGCTTCAAAGCCATCCAATATGAACAAAGGCAAATTACTTGTCACTCCTGCCGATGCAGCCGATGCTTCATCCTGCACAGAAGTAATATTCATACTCGTTTGCCCGCGCACTTCGATGTTTGCCATAGCATTAGGATTGGAACCGGCCAAACTGTTTTCTACAATGACAAATGCCGGATCCAAGGATTTCAAACTTTGAACCAGATTGGTATTTCCGATCGATTTCAATTCATCTTTGGAAATAGCCGTATAGGCCCCGGTAAAGCCTAATTTGTCACGTTTCATAATCCCTGCTTCTATTACGACTTCCGACAATGCCTGCACATCCGTCACAAGGGTAATCTTCAGCAAGCCTTCTTTTCCGGTCACTTTGTATTCCTGGGTTTTGAAACCCATAAACGAAAACTTAATGACACTCCCTACTGCCGCCGATATTGAAAACTGCCCGTCCATATCGGTAACCGTTCCAACCTTGCCTGCTTGAACGGTTACGCCCGGAAGCGTTTCTTTCATATCTCCATCTATCACAACGCCTTTGATCGTTTGCTGCTGAGCCGATGCCAGCACCGGAATAAGGCTGAAAACCATCAAAAACAGGATTTTCATCAATCGCTGCTCACCGCGCTTCCCGTGTCCTTTCTTTCTATCCATTAATAAAAGTTGTTAGTGTAGTTTTTATTTAATTATTTTTTTAATTACATCTCCATACGCTTGATAAGAAGCTCTTACAATATAAACGCCGCGGCTCAGACCCGGAATAACTTGGGTTTCCCCTTGCTTCAGCGATGCCGTACGCAACAATTGTCCCGACAGATTGTAAAGAGAAATTGTTGCGGTATCGTCCGTCCGGTTGTGCAGGTGCAAAACCGCATCTTGCCATGAGAAGTCGAACAAGCCGCCGGCAATGTTTTTTATTCCTGTAAGCCCTGTAAAAACCTTGGTTTCAACGCCCGGCGATTGTAACGCCGCATCATTGTTGTAAACGGCAGACAAAGTATAGACCACTTCGCTGTCCAACGGCGGGTCGGTATCTTCCAAACGGGTATCTTGCAGGGAAGAAGCGATGGGCGTCCCGTTACGTAATACCGTATAGGTAACGGCCGGATCGCTGCTGATGTCCAAAGCAATGTTCCAGTTACGGGAAGAAGTGGAAGGCCGGTACGAAATGCCGTTGTCGGTAGAAACCAAGTTCCCTTTATCCGTTTTAGCCGGTCCGGCATCTCCGGCGATAACATAATTACCACTCGTACCCGGACGTTGCATATAGGCATAACCGGCTATCAGTTCTTTCGTTGCATCAATAGCAACGGAAGCAGGTAACTCAATTTTGTTAAATACACCCGGAATCAATCCTTTCAATGCCTGCGTGTAAACTATTTGACGATCCTGGCGAATTACTAATTCCATATTACTTCCGATCATTCTCGGCAACAGGTTTACCGCCCGTATTTTGGCGCCGGCGTAGTTGGATAAATCCTCCGGAGCAAAACGGGTGGCTGCTTCTACCGTTTCTCCAGTCACCGAAACAGCGCTACTATATATGCCGGTATCCCAGCGCAAAGGCGTTTTTTCAATAATTGTTGGAGAAGATACCGGCGCCCATTCCAAAACCACCGATTGTGTTTCGGCGTTGTATCCGGCAGTCAAACCAGACGGATTTTTCCCGGCTTGCACCACCTTGACGTACAATTTGTCGTTACCGGTTTTTAGGGTAATCATCCCTTCCCGCAGATAGGGTGCATTGTTTTCCTGACACGTATAAGTAAATTGTCCGGTTTCGTTTTCCATTGTACCGTTTGCAGCGCTCAATGTAATCCATTCCGGGGCGGTAGCCGACCATTTCGCCGCTTTACCCGTAAAAGAAACGAGTTCTGTTTCCGATGTAAGCGCTGCCGGACGTATCCGGTTTATTTCCACATTATCAATGGCAACGGGCGGCGTATTGCCTCCGCTACTGTTATTTATCCAGGTAAATACCAAGCGTTTGGATGTTCCCGCAAAAGCGTCGGGTATCCGGAAAGAAGCCTGTTGCCAGTCGGCGCCGTAAAATTTCCCCAGCGATGTTCCCACAGACAGAACAGTTCCTGCCAAAAGCGTATGGGTGGTTTCTACCCAACGAACCTCCATATAATCGGAAACGGAACCGCTGCTGGTGTATTCTCCCCGGCATTTCCAATCAAAATTCAGTTGGAATTGCCCTTCGTCAAGCGCAGGGAAGGTAATATCGTGATACAAATGCACAACGCTTGGAGCTGTAACGGTATAGTCGTATGAAACGCCCTGATTATTGGAAATGTAAGCCGATTGGCTTCCCGAACCGACAATGGCGTTACCCGTTACCCACCGGTTGGTTTGTGAGCCGTTTACAAAAGTCCAGCCGGGAGCGCCGGTTTCAAAAAATTCGACCAGCAGGTTTTGCAGTGTTTCCACCGGAACGAAATCAGCAGTCAAAGTCGTTGATTCTGCGACTGTAAGAGAATAAGGATTGTCTGTCGAAAGAACCGTATTTCCATTTTTCCATTGCAGGAAACGATAACCGTCTGCAGGCGAAGCTGTAACCGTCACAGGGTTTCCCGGAGTGTAGTAAGCGCCTCCTTTCACAGTACCTGCATTGGAAGGATTTACCAGTGTACTCACCAAAACCTGTCCGGATACGCCGCCCATAAAAGCAAAAGAAACGGTGCCGTCACCCGTATTGTGCGTAATATTCGTAAGCGGTTTTCCCGTATTTTGTCCCGCCCACGATTTAGCATTGGGTACGGAAGTATCTGTAAACGCTGTATTATTTCCGGAAGGATAAGGATCAGTCGTTTGACTGGATTTGTCGCTATTCACGCCTCCGCCGGCTTGTTTAACGTAATATCCGCGATGGGTGGGGTTCACATTCACTTTATTCGTATTCCAACCTGCATAATTTTCGTCCACATGGTAAATCAACAAACCGCTGGCCGGAACGTAAGCGTCCCAACCCGCTCTTTGCCGGTTTTCCATCAAAAAATATTCATTTTCCGTTGGCGTATCCATCCGGTAAACAACGTTTTCTTCGGAAGGATTGGGCAACAAAATATTGGCAGGCGAATAGAGGGAAATAGACGATGTCCAGCCCACAAACACTTTCGACCAGGCGGAATAGTTGGCCGGAGTGCGTCCGTGGTCGTTCCACGAACCATGCGCCATGATGTCCCAGGCCGCGGGATTCACCGTTTCACCTCCGCTGCTTTCATCATCCGTATCGTACAAGTCGGGCAATCCGAAAATATGTCCCAATTCATGAGCAATCACGCCGATATAGGTTATATTTGTTCCGGAAGTTCCCCGTAGTTCGGAAGAACAAGAATATCTTCTCACTCGCTTTCCATTGAGAGTTACATTGGCTGTAATATTGCTCGCGTGCGCCCAGATGGATTGTCCTTTGGGAGCGCCGCCTTCTTGTCCGTAGCCGGCGTAAATGATGTGGATATTATCGACATAGCCGTCATTATCCCGGTCGTAGTTGGAGAAATCGCAACCGTCGGCGGAAGCAAGTTCTGCCGCTTCCCTTGCCATTGCTTTGGCATCTCCCGGCGGCGTATTCTTATAATCATAGTAAGCGATTTCGTGTGAAAGCGTGTAAGGCCCGTAAACATCCACCGAAAACTGCAATTGACCGAAGGAATTGCTGTAAAAATAATCGGAAACACTGCCCGGAATGGTTCCGCCGGCTGTGTAATTCGGTTGGTTCATCAATAACTCAAAATCGGCTTTTGTCCGTACAAAGCGTTTTCCCGGAAAATCGACCAAAATAAGCGGAGCGTGCACTTCGCCCTTGGCAGATATGCGCAAGGCGCCTTCGGCAGCGCTTTTCCGCAATTCCGTTTGCAAGTTTTGAACTTCCCGTAAAGTGTTTAACTGTTCCGGACTGTAACGAAGGTTTTGGGGTAACGTTTTCAAAAAAGAAGTTTCGTTCAACGTGCGTTTGTCTTCGTTATGCACCCGGACACCGGACAAAATCAAATCGCCGGCTGTGTTTTTTTGAGCATATTCATAAAATCCGGATGGATTTACCAACAAGGTATAACCGTCGGGCGAAACCGCCCAGTCTATATGTTCATCGCCTTTGAGGGTAATAGTAATAACCGATCCGTCAGGCAATGGGTATTCTACCGGATAAGGAGAAGCCGGCATAGCGCCTGCCTGCTGTATAGTGAACAGCAGGCAAGGCAAACTAAAATATAAAAATTTGAAGACAATTTGAAGACAATTTTTCATTTTTTCATAAATTTTGCTGTTTTTACACCGGTAAGATCTTCCACTTTAAGGAAATAAATGCCCGGGGCAAAATTTGAGACATTCAGTTTTTCAATAGCGGTCGACGGTTTCACTTTCGAGACCGTTTGACCTACACTGTTCACAATTGAGACAGACGTAACATTCCCTTGAAGTTTTACCGAAATAAAATCTTTAGCCGGATTCGGATAGACTTCCACCGCGTGATTTTCTGCAGGAGAAAAAATACTTTCGCCTCCTTCAAGCACGAACCGAATAGCCGAATTGATCATCACTCCGTTGTTGCTAAGCGCAATCGAGTGGTTTCCCGCTGTCTGTTGCATAAAATAGTTGGGAGATATAGAGTCCACATTGGCGCGTAATAAAAAATGCGGAGGCAATGTGGATGCAGCCCGTTTGATCATCGTCCCTGAAAAACCGATATCCGCTCCTTCGGGATAAGTTCCGTTGCGCGTATAAAAACCGTTCGCTCCGCCTTCCGGGCCGCCGGTGATATACGTAATCGTATCTCCGGACAATTTGTTGATGATTGGATACTGGCCGTTGTATCCGGGACCGTTGGTTTTACGACCGCTGTATATTGCCCACAATTGCGCAGCGCTGCCTTCAACAAGCGGATTCGCTGTCAAGAGTTTATTGGCTCCATTGTATTGGATCACATTACCGGTTTCTTCAAATTGAATATAACACCAGGTCGTAACCGCCGGTTCTTCCGGATTTGTACCAATTTTTATGGCATTTTTACTAAAAAAAGGAGTCGGGAATACAATATCTTCCGGTTTAATGAAATCGACATAATACCCTTCTGCATCCTTATTATCCAATATAGCCCTTCCAATCAGCCCGTTGTCATTAACAACTTGCCCAAAATGACGATTTTCCACAGGATCGTCTTTCCGATGCAACCGGTACCCTTCCGGATCTTTATCAATAGAAAAGAGGGAGATGGGATAACTTTCATTTACCCGAAGACGATAACGGGCGCCGTTTTCCTCCGTAGTCACCACTTGCCGTAGCTCTTTTCCTTCCTTTTTATTAACTAAATAATAATAACCGGGTTCTGCTTGCACTATTTTCCATAATTGGGAGATTGTGTCTTGTGCCGGAAATTGCGTGATCAAATCTTCATACCGGTCGCGATAATCAACGCCTATTATACTGAAATCAAAATAATCTGAAAATTGAATGTAGTACCAATGATCTGCATCGGAATTTTCGACCGTCGGACTCACAATATAATCCCCTGCAACTGCTTTTCCGGTGGAAAATGCGGCAGTAATACATAATATAAATACTAATTTTCGCATACTTTCAATTATCAATAGACCACTTTTATTTTCTTTTCGTCTGAAACGACCAGATATACTCCATGAGCAGGCAATTGGATACCCTGTTCGGAGGTTACGGCGGTTTGACGATAGATTGTTGCACCTTGGATGCTATAGACGCTCAAGGATTGACCGGCAGTTAATCCGCTTACTTTCAACAGGCCGTTTGTAACTGTCGTTTTCAAGTCGTTAGCTTGCAATGTGTAAATCCCTGTTTTTTGGGTAATCGTAATTTCTCTGACAACCGGCGTTGCATCCACAAAAGCTTCGTCAGGAGCCACATAAGCCGTCACTTCAACCGTTACATCAGCGGTAAGCGCTGTTGGTACTGTCAATTGACCGTCGGTTATGGCAGCCGCAGTATCCGTATCGCGAAGTTTGAACAATACCGGTAAATTGGAAGTAGAAGTAGCTACCAACGTATAAGGAAGATCCTCTTCAGAGATTGTTTCTGCGGGGGCAAAAGTAATCGTTTGCGGAGTAATTATTTTTATTACGGCAACCACCGGAGTGGCGTCTTCGTAATTATCATCAGCTGCAACAGAAGCCGTAACGGTAATTGTACCGGCTGCTTTCAATTTCAACGATGCTGTGCCGTCAGCATATTCTATTTCAGCGAAAGTTTCATCTTCGGCAGGAAGACTGAATGCAACAGGTAAACCGGAAGTAGAAACGGCAACCAAACTGTAAGAGCCTTCTCCTAAAATCAATGTAGCGGCAGGTTCAAAAGTGATGGTTTGTGCCGCTTTGTTGATGGTGAAAACCACATCGTCTTTGAAAGAAACCTGATAGTACGGATTTTTCAAATCTACTGTACCGGCAACAATTTTATAATCGCCGGCATTGATTAATTCCGTACTTTCTAAAGCCAAATCGCCGCTAATGGTGTGAGCGGTTGCATTGTAATTCGCATCTGCTGTCCATGTCAATGCAGGCGGAGTAATGGCCGATCCGGTGTAAGTAACAGGAGCTATCGCATCCGGTGCAATCAGGATATAATTGCTGATGGTTTTAATGTACGGGAAACCATACTTATCATAGATACTCCAAGCGGCGCTGCTTGCCAAATCCCAGGCGGAATAAGTAGTTGCTTTTTTAAAATCAGCCGCAGGCAAAGCGGTCAAGCCGGTAGTTACCGCATCAGCGCCAACAAAACCTATGTCATTTAAATCGCCTTTTACGTCTGTATTGTAGCCGCCGCCGGTGATTGTACCGCTTTGGTTTCCTACAAAAGCGCCAAGACTGCTACCGTCCGTATCAGTCACTTTTCCAAAAGCAAAACTGTTGGTTATGGTGGATACAGCCGAACCTTGAACTCCTACCAAGCCGCCACTATTAGACACTCCTTTTACAGTTCCGGTAGCATAACAGTTGGTAATTCCCGCCGCATTCGTTACAGCATCATCTATGGTTCCTACTAAACCGCCACCGGATCCGGCATCTACATTTCCAGTAGCATAGCTATTTTCGATCGTGCTACTATTAAATAGAGAGCCTACCAAACCGCCGGCAACACCACCGGCAACGGTAACATCTCCGGTAGCATAACTATTTTTGATAGCGCATACAAATGTACTATTCCCCAAGTATCCAACTAAACCACCAAAGTGATCGGTAATAGTGGGACCATTCGGACTCACAGAAACGGTAGCATAACTGTTTTCAATAGTCGTATTTCTTACTCGTCCTGCCAGACCGCCAACTTCACCGGCCCCTTGTACCGTGCCGCCTACGACATGGCAATTGGTAATGTTACCGGCTGCACTACCGCCGATAAAACCGACCAAGCCGCCAACCACAGTAGAAATACCTGATACATCAGTGTTTAAAGCATAGCAATTGATTAGTTTACAGTTAGTTGTCATACCACCAATCAAGGCGCCCACAAAACCGGTTCCCGTTACACTGCCTCCCGTAACATAAACGTTCTCAACGGTGGCGCCTGAAACATATCCGCCCAGCGCCCCTGTATAGGGTCCGGTATTGGAAATACCGGCTGCAGCAAGTTCGATTCCCAAGTTTTTAATTGTCGCTCCTGTAATATCGGAAAATAAACCTTTATCGGTTGTGGTGGCAGCAAATGTCAGACCGATAATCTTGTATCCATCACCATCTAAGCCGCCGGTGAAAGCAGGAGAGGGAGAGGCGGGAGGCGGCGTCCATGCGCCGGTTAGAGTAATGTCATTCGCCAATTTGTAGTATTTGCTCATATTCGTCCGGACGGCGATCAATTCGGCTTCATTATGAATTAAGAAAGGATTTTCTTTTGAGCCGTCAGGAGTATTGTCTGCAACGACTTGCCATTGAAAAACAGGCAAGTCAATACCATTTTCGGCTATTTTCCAAATAGTGGTAAAATCCCAATCAGCATAAGTAGCTTTATTGGCTAATTCGGCAGCTGTTTTGCCGACACCTCCTTTTTCCGTGGTATTACCTACCGCTGTTAAAGTAGGGTTTAAATCGGTGTTAAAGTAGCTGCTTGTAATTACGCTTGTAACCCATTCGCCAACCAAAGCGCCGGTTGTTGCCACTGCGCTTCCGGTTACGGTAACATTCGCATAACTATTTATAATACTGCTTGATCCCGAAGTACTTTGAGTGCCGACTAATCCACCTACTTTGGTAGATCCGGTGACTGTCCCTACTACATAACTGTTAGAAATGGGACCCCGTTGAAACCCGATCAAACCACCGGCAATACCTGTACTTTTTATATCTCCAATCACATAAACGTTTTGAAGAGTGGTTGTATTTGAACAATAGGTTGCAATTCCGGCAGCATAATCCGTTCCCTGAATTCCACCTTTGGAATTGTCAAGGATCACTCCGAGATTTTTTATTAGCGTCCCTGAGCTGACTTGATTAAATAAACCGGCTCTCCCTGTTTTGTTAATCCACAACCCTGTTATCAGGTGATTGTTTCCATCTATAACCACATAGTAACTCGTATTGGTTGAGCTACCTTTGGTAGAACCAATCGGCAACCAGCCTTCTACATCTGTAATATAAGCTCCCAAGTCAATGTCGGCAGTCAACTTAAAATATTTCACAGCGCCGCTTGCACCATTGTTGTCTCGAATGGCATTAAACTGCGTGGCTGTTGCAATTTCCCAAGGGGAAGCTGAAGTTCCTGCGCCACCGGCAAAATCGGTATCCCCGGCCGCTTTCATAGCCAAGGAAGAAAAAAGAAAGGCAAGAATAAAAATACCTTTCAGTGCGTTTGAGTAAGTTTTCATCATAATTATTTTTATTTATTTAGTAACAATTTGTATCTCACATCTCCATATCTTACATACGTTGCTTTTACAAGATAAACGCCGCGGTTCAATCCGAGAAGAGAGGCCGTTTCGTCCGGCTTCAGCGACAAGGTGCGTACCAACTGTCCCGACAAATTGTAAAAGGAAACAGTTGCCGGTTCGTCCGCCCGGTTGTGTAACTTTAAGGCATTCTCCTGCAAGGATATATCTAACCGGCTGCCGGCATCAAACGATTTTATGCCCGTATAATCTATTGTCGCTGCTGTGGATTGCAATTCAGTGTCGTCGTTGTAAACGGCCGTTACGCTGTAAACCGCTCCGGCAGATGGATTTGCATCCACATAACTTGTGTCTTTCAGGGCAGAAGCAATCAGTTCATTTCCCCGAAATACATTGTAGCTAACAACGGGATCGCTGCTTACATACATGGCAATGTTCCAATTGCGATTTTCGTCGGACGAAGTAAACGGGCCGCGGTCAAGCGCTATGATATTGCCTTTTCCGCTTTCTGCAGGACCTGCATCCGCACCTATAATCGGGAAAGCATCTGCACCGGGCGTTTGCGTGTAAACATAACCGACTAATAATTCTTTCGTTACATCCACCGGAACAGAAGCCGCTAAATTAATTTTAGTAGCCATACCCGGTTTTAATCCTTCCAAGGGTTGGGTATAAACAATTTCTTCATTTTGACGAATAACCAAATCCATCGTCTTCGGAAGAGTTGCCGGCTGAATATTGACCGCTTTTATTTTAGTTTGATTGTATGCGGACAAATCTTCCGGTGCAAAACGGATAGCTGCTTCCACCCTTTCCTGTTGTGGAAAGGAGATACCTGTATTATACGCTGTGTTCCAACGTTTTTGTGTTTCCGGAATCGGAGTCTGCCGTCCGATGGCATCCCAAGTTAAGCGCACCGATCCGTTTTCGGCGGTTGCCGCCAAGTTTTCAGGTTGTTTTCCGGCTTGTATCACTTTTACATTCAACTTATCATTACCCATTGCGACGGTAATAATTCCTTCACGCAAAGAAGGTTCCCCGTTGTCTGCTACGGTAAATGACCATACCGGCTCTTCCGGAATGCCTGATCCCTCTATTATTGTAATCCACTCCGGCGCTGTTAGGTAGCATTTGGGGAAAGGATAAACTCCATTAAAAAAGATCGCCTCTCTTTTGTCATCTTTATTTTTTTTCTTGACAATAGCCTCAGATATCAATTTTGCCGAACGGATGACATTTATTTCTACATTATCAATAACAACGGGCGATTGATTGCCGTTGCTACCATTATTTATCCAAGTGAAAACCAATCGTTTGGAAGTTTCAGCGTAAGTATCGGGTATTGAAACAGCCGCATGTTGCCAATCGGCTCCGTAGAATTTTCCGAGGGATGTTCCCGCAGACAGCGCAACGCCTGCTGCCGGTGTATCGGCCGTTTCGATTAAACGAACTTCCAGATAATCATTGACAAGGCCGGTACTTGAATATTCGCCTCTGCCCCGCCAATCAAAATGGAGTTGGAGTTGATTTCCGGAAATGTCGGTCATAGCCGGAAAAGTAATATCGCGGTATAAATGCACTGTGCTTGTACTGTTAGTCGAATAAGCATTGGTAACACCGTTGTCGTTGGAAATATAAGCCGCTTTGCCGGAATAATCCACTGCGCTGCCAGTGATCCATTGATTGGTTTGCGATCCGTTGACAAAAATCCAACCGGGCGCATTGTATTCAAAAGATTCGGAAACAACGTTTATGACTGCTTCCACGGGAATAAAATCAGCATCCAAATAAACAGGGCCTGTGATGGTGAAAGAATAGGTCGCGTCGGTAGAAACCACTTCATCTCCTGTTCTCCATTGTAAAAAGCGGTAACCATCGGCAGGAACAGCTGTAACGGTCGCCGTTGCATTTTTTTCGTATTCGCCTTCGCCCGCTATCGTACCGGCTCCCGGAATATTGCTATTTAGATAAACGGCTATTCCGCCCATAAACCGGAAAGAAACGGATCCATCGGGATTTTGTCGAATGTGTGTAACGGGTTTTTCGGTATTCGCGCCCGCCCACGATTGGGCATTGGGAATGGAAGTATCCGTAAAAGTGGTATTTCCCTTGGAAGGATAGGGATCAAATTCCCGCATTTCGCTATCGCTGTTGATACCTCCACCGGCTTGTTTGATGTAATAACAGCGATGGGCGGGATTGTTATTGCCGCTACCACTAATCGGCCGGCCGCCCTTATTTTCGTCCACGTGATAAATAAGCATACCGCTTCCGGGAATCCCTTCATCAAAACCTTCCTGTTGACGATTTTCTATCAGGAAAAATTCTTTCGGTGTTTTTGTATTTATTTGATAAACAATGTTTTCTCCGTTCGCTATATCGTCTAATGGACGAGGCAGGCGAATATTGGCCGGGGAATCCAGCACCACCGTTTTCGACCATCCCAAATAAGATTTGGTATAAGCCGAATGATTGGCCGGTTTCAGCCCGTTGAGGTTATAAGCGCCCTGCGCCGCCATGATGTCGTATTTGCCGGGGGTAATCACGTTTCCGTTTCCTCCGCTCGTATCATAATAATCGTGGATTCCAAACACGTGGCCTAATTCATGCGCCGTAGGCCCGATTCCGGACATTTTTTTCTCGGGATTCCTACCCGGATTGCCCCAAAGTTCCGAAGAACAGGAGCGAACCGTAAACTTTACGCCATCTACGGTTACGTTCATGCTTCCTTTTGCCGGCGTCATTCCGGTAGGATCACCCTCAGCCTCTGAATAACCGGCAAAAATAATGTGTACCGCCCCGCCCATGCCGGCATATTTGGAAAAATCCACGCCGGCAGCATCGGCCGCTTTCACAGCATCTTCGCTCATCTTTTGCCGATCGTACGTAGCGATATTGCCATTCAGTTGATAGGGGCCATATACATCTGCCAGATACTCTATTTTTCCGTAAGAATTAGCTTTGAAATAGTCGTAGATACTACCTGCAACAGAATCGCCATCGGCATCTATTTTGTAATTGGGTTCGGTAGCCCACTTTTGGAAAGCCTCATTGGTTTTTGTAAACGGCTTGTCCTTAAATCCCACCAAAATAATTGGAAAACGAACCGTTCCTGTAGTCGGAGGCGCAAGTAAGATACCCTCTTCCGTACCGGCATTTACAGGAGTTCCCGCAAGCAACAGGCCCACCAGAACAAAAAAGCATATCTTACCAACCCGTTTCATTCTTAACTTTCAACTTTCAATTTTCAATTCTTAATTAACTTAACCGTTTCCGCGCCGGACGGTTTTTCTATTTTCATAAAATAAATTCCCGGGGCAAAGGCGGATATATTAATTGGTTCACCGGTTACACTTGGTTTCACCTTCTTTACCGTTTGTCCCATAGCGTTGATAAAAATGATGGAAGTTGCATTTTCCGGAAGTTCCACGGATATAAATTCTTTTGCCGGATTCGGGAAAATCCGGATTTTACTTGCTGCCACCGGTTGAATACCCACGTTGGAATTTTCAGCCGGGATAAACGCAATGACAGACCATTCGCCAATCTCATCACTATTATTTGTCCGGTTAAGTTTATCATCGGCGCCCGGGATCATAAAATGCTGGAGATAAGCGCCGCTATTGTTCCAGTTGCCATGAATTAAATATCCGTTACCGGACGATTCGGGTACTTTTAGGGTTGCCGAAAGCGTTACGTCGCATATTCTTGTGGCCGAATCATACCTTGCCACCGTATTATCGGGTAAGGCATAAAAACCGACCTCGTCGACAGGTGCAATACCATTAGTGGCGGGATAGTTTTCATAAAAAATTTTATGTCCGCTCTTTTTATTTACAATAGAATAAGTCCCATAAAAAAGCGTGGAGGCTTCACTTGTTTCATTATCGTAGGTAATCCGCCACAATTGGGCGTCTGCATTTTCATTGGCCTCATCCAATTTTGCTTCCACTGATAAACGTACTTCCGGCCCATTATCTTGAATCACTTTACCGGTATTCGGAAATTGGATATAATGCCAAACCGGATTTTCGGCAGTGCTTAATAGAAGAGCCGGATAAAACGACAGATCTTTGGGTAAGATAAAATGAACGGAGCCTACACCGGCAGTCGAATTTTCGCGAATAGGTGTTGTGTTGGGAGCGTTATACCGAGGGTCTCCGCCTCTTGCCAAAGGTTGAATTGCACCAATCCTGTATATCAGCATTGCATCGTTTGTATCCCGTATCTCAAAAGGTTCGGGATCCGTTGCTAAGCCTTCAATGGCATTTGTGCCGGCATAAAACTCATGCATATCCGTGACAATAGCGTGTGTCCAAAGCCGTAACGCACCGGATTTTTTATTCACTAAATAATAATAGCCATCGGAGGCAGCAGTGATTTTCCATAATTGCGCTTCCTTGTCAGGCGCCGGAAATCCGGTGGTCAGACGATCGTCAGCATCCACTTCATACGTCACTACATCCAATACATCCGTAAGGATATAATACCATACATTTCCTTCCGAATCAGCATTCGGATTTCCGGTAGCCGGACTAACAACAGGCATAGCCGCATGTAAACAGGCCGGAAAAAATGCAATCAAAAATACGAGAGTAAGAAACATTTTTCTCATAATTTTTCTTTTTTAGATTAAAAATATTTAAATATTTAACTTGAGATAGCAAAATAATCGTTAATTAAAATTATGTTTCAAAATCATTTTTTCAAAATCATCCCATTAATTATAACAATCTTCCGCAAAAATAGGTTGTTTTCTTTAGATTTCAAAACATTTGCCTAACTTTTTGAAAAATTTCAAAATTCCTTCAAATTTTTTTTCCCCTTTGCCGATGACAAAAAGTTTTTTCCATATTTAATTTCATTTTAATTCAATTTTAATTAATTATTAATACCTCCTTTATACATTTGTATCCGTAACTTTAGATTCTAAATTATATGAAAAGGACAAATTTTATTCCGGTTGCTCTTTCGCTCTTATTGGCCGCTTTCTCTGCCTGCTCGGAAAAGGAAACGGATTATACGCAACAAGTCAATCCTTTTATTGGAACCGGAGGACACGGGCATACGTATCCCGGAGCGGTCGTTCCGCATGGTTTGGTTCAACTCAGTCCCGATACCCGCACCAACGGTTGGGATGCCTGCGCCGGTTATCATTACGATGATCAGACGCTTATAGGCTTCAGCCACACGCATTTGAGTGGAACGGGGATTGGCGATTTGGGAGATGTTCTTTTCTTGCCTTATGCAGGAGACCTTCAGTTCGTCGCTCCCAACGGCGATGACCAAAAGCAACATCCCGGTTCTTCCTTTTCTCATAAAAACGAAACCGCCGTTCCCGGTTATTATAAAGTACATCTGGATGATTATGAGGTGGATGTGGAATTAACGGCGACCGCACATGCCGGATTTCACCGTTATACATTTCCCCAATCGGAAGGAACGGGTGTATTTGTTGATTTAGCCCGTACCATTCACGATCGGGAATTGGTTGATTTTGAATTAAAAGCCGTCAATGAATATGAAATCCGGGGCATGAAACAGGTGAAAGGCTGGGCGCCCAATCGCTATGTGTATTTCTATGCGCAATTTTCCGAACCTTTTACTTTTACGAAAGTGGGCGGTGCAGAAATCGTTCAAGCGTCCGTTACCCTGTTGCAATTTGGGAAAACAAGTAAAGGAAAACAAATCCTGGCGAAAGTGGGTATTTCTTTTGTCGATGTGGAAGGCGCTAAAAATAACCTGCTTGCGGAAATTCCCGATTGGAATTTTGATAAAATAAAAAAAGATGCACACGATGCCTGGAACAACGAATTGGGCAAAATTGAAATCAAAACTCCCCAAGCGAAAGACCGGACGATTTTCTATACGGCCTTGTATCATACGGCTTTGGAACCGGTAGTCAGTTCGGATGTGGACGGCAGATACCGGACCATGGACAATCAAATCGTTGAAGACAAGGACTATGCCAATTATTCCATCTTTTCCTTGTGGGATACTTTCCGGGCGTTGCATCCCTTGAATACCGTTATTTCCCCCAATGAAAACCAGGCGATGATTCGCTCGCTGATACGGAAATCCGATGAAGGCGGCTTGTTGCCCATGTGGGAACTGGCGTCCAACTACACGGGCTGTATGATTGGCTACCATGCCGTTCCCGTTATAGTCGATTCCTATTTAAAATGTGAAAGGGATTTTGATATCGAAAAAGCGTATCTGGCTTGCGTAAAATCATCTTCCTACGACACCGTAAATGTATCGCCTACCATAGACCGGGAAATATTGCACGACAAACTGATGCCCGTCGGCAAACAATACAAAAACACCATCGGCTATATTCCTGCCGAAATCGAAAAACAATCCGTAGCCCGCGGCCTGGAATATGCCTACAACGATTGGTTGATTGCCCAATTGGCCAAGAGTTTGAACCACGAAAACGACTATGTCCGTTTCATGGAGTTAAGCAAAAACTACCGTAATTACTACGATGCATCTACCGGTTTCATGCGCGGAAAGATGAAAGACGGTTCCTGGCGGACGCCTTTCGATCCCCGCCGTTCCGATCATAACAACGATGATTATTGCGAAGGCAATGCCTGGCAGTGGACTTGGTTTGTTCCCCACGATGTGGACGGATTGGCGGAAATCATGGGCGGACGGGAAATGCTCATCGAAAAATTGGATTCGCTGTTTTCCACTTCTTCCGAACTGACGGGAGAAAATGTCTCGGGAGATATTACGGGTATGATCGGTCAATATGCCCACGGCAATGAACCCAGCCACCAAACGATTCATCTGTATAATGTGGTCGGGCAGGCGCAAAAGACACAGGATTTGGTGGACAAAGTGCTGCAAACGCTTTATTTCGATGATCCCAACGGCTTATCCGGAAATGAAGATTGCGGGGAAATGTCGGCCTGGTACGTGCTCAACAGTATGGGATTTTATTCCTATTGCCCGGGAATCCCTTATTATTCCATCGGAAGGCCCCTCTTTGACGAAGTAAAAATAAATCTGGAAAATGGAAAAACATTCACCATCCGGACGATCAACAACAGCCCGGCCAATAAATACGTTCAATCGGCTCAATTGAATGGAAAAGAGCTGGAGGTATTGTTTTTTTCGCACAAAGATTTAATGGAAGGCGGAATTTTGGAAATTACAATGAAGTAATACCCCTAAATCCCCTAAAGGGGACTTGAGAGAGCGATATTTTATAAAGACACATAAATATTATACTTATATCATGAACAACAATGACAACTTGTACTCAGCCAAGTCCCCTTTAGGGGATTTAGGGGTAAAAGGAATAGCTATTCTTTTCGTATTCTTATTGAGCGCATGTATGGTTAATTCCCAGACTCCTGTTTGGGAAAAAGTCACGCCCAACTATGCGACGGAAGATGTATTCGTCGCCGGATTCAATGTTTTGGATCAGGGAGCAGACCCGACAGGAGAAACGGATCAGACCAAATTATTCCAGGATTTATTGGATAAATTAGGCTCACGGACAAGAAACAATGGAACATTGGCCGATGGCACTCCCAACGGCGGCGTATTATACGTTCCCGAAGGAAAATACCTGTTCAGCGGCACCTTGTTTCTCCCCAAAGGAGTAACTATCCGGGGCGATTGGGAAAAACCGGTGAAAGGCCAGCCCGTCAAAGGCACCATCCTGATGCCGACCAACGGAAAAGGAAATGATGCAACATTGTTGCCAAACGGAGAGCCGGGAACTGCTTACGAGCAACAATCCTTTATCATCATGCAACCGTCTTCCGCCGTACGAAATGTAAATATCTGGTATCCGGAACAGGATGCCAACAACATTGTCCCTTACCCGCCCGCCATTCTCTTCGGACAGTCAGGCTATTGGGGAAATGATTATACCCTGGCTTCCAACATTACCTTAGTCAATGCGTTTGACGGCGTTATCTTCTCCCGCAGAAGCGGCGGCGGCGCTCCCAACTGCTACGGAATTTACGGAAGTCCGCTCCGCCGCGGTATCGAAATCGACAATATCGCCGAAGTAGGCCGGATCGACAATGTGGATTTCTCCGCCGACTATTGGGCAGGCTCCGGTTTGCCGGGTTCTCCGGCTGTCAACGGTCCGCACAAGGAATACATTTACAATAATGCCACCGCCGTAATCATGCGCCGCAACGACTGGTCGTTCATCTGCAAAGTGAAAGCCGAAGGTTACCATACCGGTTACCGCATGGACTATTCCTACAATAAGGATGAAAACGGGAATCAGACTTCTCCCAACGGACACAATTACGGAATGGAATTTACCAATTGTAAATACGGCGTTTATGGCGCTGCCGTGGCCGGTGCCGGGATGATGTTTTACGAATATAAATTCAAAGATTGCGACTACGGTTTTTATTTCGATAAAGCGGCCGGAGGAATCGTACAAATAATGGGATGCGAATTTGATACGAAAATAGCTTCCATCTACGCGCCTCTGACTAACAATACAAAGATTTTGATGGATCAAAACACTATCCAAAAAGGCCCGGTGGATATTCGCGGCGGATTGGCTTCCATCGTCAATTGCGATTTCAACAACGAAGGCAACCAGATTATTTTGGGCGCGAATGCAAGAGTCGCCATCACCGGCAACCGCTTCAAGGAAACGGAAGCCATCCTGAACAAATCCATGTACAAATGTATCATCGACCACACCCCGATTGAAATGACCGCTTTGCCGCATTTCCCTTACAAAAATCAATATGAATTTACACAAAAACCTGCCGGAAACGCCTATCGTTTGGCCACTGCCGGAGGTGTAAGCGTCACTGCGGATGACAATTCCGCCGCATTGCAGGCCTTATTGGATGAAGTAAAAAATGCAGGCGGCGGTTTGGTATTCTTGCCTCCCGGACATTACAAATTCCGGCAACCGATTACCATTCCGACCGGAGTGGAACTGAAAGGTTCGGTGGATGTTCCGACTTTGCCCACAGGCCCCGGAACGGCGATGGAAATATATCCCGGCAAAGGAGATGAAAACGGTACGCCTTTTATCAGTATGGAACCCGGCAGCGGTATCCGCGGATTGGTCATGAACTATCCGGAACAAATGGTGCAGCTTTTGACCGAACCGGAACTGAACGGCGGCGATGTGTATCATTATCCTTATACCATCCGGGGCAACCGGGAGGTATATATTGTCAATATCGCTTTCAGGGCTTGCTATCATGGTATTGACCTTTTCACCAATAAATGCGACAATCACTATGTGGATTATCCTTCCGGACACGTTTTCAAAACCGGTATCAAAGTGGGCGGCGGCTCCAAAGACGGACATATTTACAATGCCCAATTCAATCAGATTGCATACGGTTCAGGCGGGGAAACCAAATACGGCGCCTGGCCCAATTCTCCCGACAATACCCAGGCCGACCAGGCAAAATACCGGAAAGAACACGACTTGGCGTATGCGTATTGTTGGAACAATTTGTATTTCCTGATTCTGGAAGATTGTGAAAACGAAATCCTGTACAATAATTTTGACTTCGGTTCCAACCGCGGTTTTGTCCTTTCTTCTAAAAACGGAAAAGGCCCGAGCGGCATTTGTTTGGGACAAGGGATTGACCAGGGAATGAATTCCTTCCATATCGGGGCAGTAGATGAAAAAGGTTTTAACTTCATCAGTACGCAAATCGTAACGACCGCTCCGGGCAATACCGGCGAAGTACAGCAAACGTACAAAGATAACAACCGGTATTTCCAGGTAGATCCGGCTTTTACCGGTCACGTAACGTTCTTTGGAGCGGATTTTTGGGGACAACCGCAGAATATTTCGGTAGATGTACCGAGTGGAACGCTTGAATTGCAGGCCGGTAACTTTTCCAATTCCGGTCAAAGGACATTTGCGTCTGTAGGCGCCGGTGCCATGCTGGACATTATCGGAACGAATATCAATTCAATTAATTCTTTATTAGCTGCCGGTTCTGCTCCGCAATCGTATATCCAATCTTCTATTGTCAATTCAAGGAATGTGGACACAACGGCTTGTGGATTATGGTACAACAATTTAGACCAAACGGCAAGCGTCAGTTCCGATGCCGGCGCTTTCCTCGACCGTACCGGTTGGATTGCGACCGCTTCTGTTTACAATGAAGATGCCCAGAACGGTCTGGATAATAACAACACTACACTTTGGTCAACAAAAGCCGAACGTCAAAAACCCGGACAGTGGTTTAAGATAGATATGCTTACCGAACAAACATTTACCGGAATATACATGGAAACCGGCTCCAACGATTACTTGCCGGTTGCTTTCACCGTATCCATTTCTTCCGATGATCAAAATTGGGTACAAGTAGCTACCGGAAGAGGAACTACTTCCGCTTCATTTGATGTAAAACAAGCGCGCTACATCAAGGTAGAACAGACAAGTACGGGATCAAGTACCTGGCGGATTGTCGAATTTTTTGTCATGAATACAGACATTCCTCCGTATTATACACCGATTCCGGCCATAGCCGCCCCTAAAAATATGAACGCTTGGATTTCCGGGAATCAACTGAATGTAACCGGAATTGATGGACTTTCTTCGGTAAAGGTTTACAATCTGTCGGGGCAACAAGTCGTATCTTCCACCCTGTATGGAAATTCCCTGCCGGTAAATCTTTCCGCAGGCGTGTATGTGGCTGTAATAGAAAACCGGGGAATCATCTACCGGAAGAAATTGCTGGCAAAGTAGAAATTAATCTATAATTAATATCGAATTAAGTATATATTAATAATTAATTAAGCAATAAAAAATATTTTTGACACATCTTTTTTTCTTTGTGGAAAAAATTAAATCTTAAAGCTAATATGAAGAAAATCATTTTATTAATGTTTATCGGTTGTTTTTGTACAAGTTTGTTTGCGCAAAAAATAATCACAGGAACCGTACGGGATGCATCAGACAATCTGAATACACTCCCGGGTGTTTCCATTCAAGTCAAGGGCACAAAAAAGGGAACCGTTACGGATTTCGACGGGAATTACTCTATTACCGTTCAGCCCGGAGACAAGGATTTGGTATTCAGTTTCATCGGTATGAAATCCCAAACCGTTTCCATCGGGAACAAGTCTAAAATTGATGTTACCTTGGACAGCGACGCCAACGTATTGAGCGAAGTCGTTGTTTCCGCTTTGGGTATCAAACGGGAAAACCGTTCGTTGACGGTAGCCCAGCAACGGGTAGATGCCGAAACAATGGCGGAAGTACGCGACCAGAATATTGTATCGGCGCTGGCAGGTAAAGTAGCCGGCGTGATGGTTACGCCTCCTCCCAGTTCTACCGGATCGGCCCGTATCGTTATCCGCGGCAACAGTTCGTTTACGGGAAACAACCAGCCCTTGTTTGTGATCGACGGTATGCAGATCGACAACAACGACGGTAGTAACGGCGTAAATAAAAACGGCGGTTTGGATATGGGGAACGGCGCTTCCGACATCAATCCGGACGATATTGAATCCATCGACGTTTTGAAAGGCCCGAACGCTGCCGCTTTATACGGTTCACGGGCGGCCAACGGGGTGATTATCATCACCACCAAAAAAGCCAAAGACGGACGGTTCAAAGTATCCGCTGCATCCAACGCCATGTTCCGGTATATTTCCCAATGGCCTAAATTCCAGAATGCCTTCGGTATAGGACACATGTCGCAAATGATTGGCGGAAATCATACCGTTTTTGAAACGGAAGATGCAGACGGCAACCTGTATCCTTATCCGGGTATTCCATCCATGCAGAAAATGATGAATACCATCGCCACCCGTTCCAATGGAGGCCCCCAGGTAGGACAACCGTATATCGGTTTGGACGGTTTGATGCACACCTATTCTCCCCAACCGGGCAACGTTTACGACTTCTATCAAAAAGCCTCGACTTTCACAAATAATGTGGCGGTTGAAGGTGGAAATGTAGATAATAATTACCGTGCATCGTTTACAAATTTCAGTGCGGACGACGTAGTGGAAAAACAAAATTTGGTAGATAAAAATACCATTACGGCCCGTTTTTTCAACACATTGATAAAAAACCTGACATTGGATTCCAAAGTAACATTCATCAATGAAGATACGAAAAACAGGCGCTATTCCAATCAAAGCGATTTCAATCCTTTGTACATGTACACCATTATGCCGCGTACAATGACTTTGGACCAATTGAAATATTATAAAACGTCTAATGGGACGGAATCGGTCCGGGTAGGCGACATTCATAACCCCTATTGGACGATTAATGAAACCAGCAACGAAGACAAGAAAACCCGTATATTAGCCAATTTCGACTTATCTTATCAAATATTACCCAGTTTAAGAGCTTCCGTTAAATACGGCAGGGAATACATTGAAGTGAAAAGTAATGAATTCCGGAACAAAGGAGCCATCGGAAGCGTAGATGCTATCAACGGATTTTATAAAAACCAGATAAACGTAACCGATAACGATATGTACGAATGGTTATTGGTTTACAATCAACGGTTCAATGATTTTTCCGTAGTAGGAACCTTGGGCGGCAGCCAATTGAACTATTCCGGTTATTGGAGCAATTCGGAAATCCGCACCTTGAAACAAGCGGGATTTGCGCACATCTCCAACAGCAACGATCCTCCCCGGGCCGATGGAAGTTCCAGTAGAAAACGGATCAACTCACTCTACGGTTCCGCTTCATTCGGATACAGGGATTTCGTTTACTTGGATATTACCGGCCGTAACGACTGGAGTTCGACTTTGCCGGCGGCAAACAATTCCTATTTTTATCCTTCTATCGGTGTATCCTGGATTCCTACCGAAATGTTCAAAATACCTTCCCGCCTGTTTTATGGGAAATTGAGAGCTTCTTATGCCCAGGTAGGAAATGACACAAGCCCGTATAATTTGATTCCTTATTTCAATTTTGATGCAGATAATGTATTCAACGGTTATAAATACGCTTCTTTTTCAGAAACATTACCCAACAGTAATTTGAAACCTGAAATTACATCCTCGTATGAAATCGGAGCCGATTTGCGTTTCCTGAACGGCCGTATCAATGCGGATATTACGTATTACAAATCCAATTCGATTGACCAGATCGTGAGAGCGCAAATGGCGGCATCTTCCGGTTATGCCTGGAAAATGTACAACGCAGGGGAAATCGAAAACAAAGGATGGGAAGTAGCTTTGCGTGTCATTCCTGTCGAAACAAAAGTATTCGATTGGGGAATTGATGTCAATTTTACCAAAAATTCATCCATGATTAAAAGTATGGTAGAAGGAGCCGACCGGATTGAATTAGGAGAAGTCTTCAGCTTGAAAAACGTTGTAGCACAAGGCTATCCGTATGGATCTATGTTCGGTACCATCTGGTTGACAGACCAGCAAGGCCGCCGCATGGTGAATACGGCGAATGGCGAACCCGTTCGGAAAGAAAATGCGTATCTCGGAAACTTCAACCCCGATTTCTTATTAGGTATCAGCAACCGTTTCCGTTACAAAGATTTCGACCTGTATGTGCTGTTGGATATGAAAAAAGGCGGGAAATTATACTCCGGTACGATGCGGCAAGCCATCCGCAACGGTGAAATTTCCGGATTGGAAAAATACCACGAATCCTATTGGGAACGGGAAGTAATCTTTGGAGATATAGGCGATTATCGCTGGGGCGGCGTACAATTCAATGAAAACGGAACCACCGAATTTAATAATCAAAATATCTATTATTACAATCCGGATATGTATGACAACATGGAAAACATGAACCCGAAAGATCCCAATTATGTACCGCAACAATGCGACCGGTATTTCTGGCCGGGAAACGTAGGGTATTATGCCGACGGTTACGATAATTTGGTTATTTACGATGCCTCTTTTGTCAAATTAAGGGAAATCAGTGTAGGCTACAATTTGCCGAAGAAACTCATTTCTAAAATTAAAATGACAAATGCCCGCATCTCATTGGTTGGTCGTAATTTATGGGTTTTTTATCAAAAGACTCCCAAAGGATTGGATCCTGAAGCCGCTTTAAATGCAGGTAACGGACAAGGCTTGGAATCAGGGTCACTGCCTCCGACCACTACTTTAGGATTTGACATTAAAATTGCATTCTAATTTTTTACGATTATGAAAAAAATATATCAATCAATCATATTTTTAGTCGCAGCCTTGTTTGGGGTTGGCGCATGTACGGATAATTTTGAAGAAATCAATACACGTCCGGACAGGGTGACAGCAACACATCCGGATTATATTTTCGGCCTTACGACCGTCAAAACGCTGAGGGAATTGACTAATGACAACAATTGGTTCTTTTTCGGAAATTATACCAATCAGTGGTCGGTCATCGGCGGCAGCGGCCCGCATTTCGGATTCGATGGAAGATCCGACAGGATATGGAACAACTTATATACGGGAGCCTTGAATCCCTTGTTCTCCATTATCAATAATCCGGAATATGCGGAAAATCCCGAGTTTACAAACCGGATTGCCATTGCCAAAATTTGGCGTTCGTATGTGTTTTCCCAATTAGTCGGTTTGTATGGCCCGCTGCCTTATACGGATGCTTGCAACGGACAAGCCACCATCATGTATGACAAGGAGGAAGACGTTTACCGCGGCATTTTGAATGAACTGAAAGAAGCCTACGAAGCATTGAAAACAACGGGTGATAAATATCCGGAAAATGCCGAACCCTTCTTGAAATCCGATATCAGAAGATGGGGCCAATTTGCGCATTGCATTCGCTTACGGACAGCCATCCGGTTGACTGAAGTGCCGGAAGAATGGGCGCCCGGACTTGCCCAAGAAGCAAGAGACATTGTGAAAGAAGAATTGAGCAGCGCTCAAAACCTGATCAGTGATAATAGCGGTAATTTCTTTATGAAATTCGGAGAAAAACAGGAAGAACAAAATCCCCTGTACCGGGATGTGATTTCCAATAGCGAATTAGTGACTGCCGACCCGGGCAATTTTCCGGTGATTCACGAATCCTTGGTATTGTGGATGTCACCGGATACCTACGATGATCCCTGTTTGGATGTTTATATGACCAAAGGCAGTGGAGGCACGCCGATGAATCCACTCCCTGTGTATCTGGGCCGGCCTCACTCCATGGAAAGCCCGCAGGATTATGATAGTTACAAACCGATAGGATGGTCTTCGCCTTATGAAGGATTAAGATACAAAGACTTTGCAACCGTCGGCAAGGAATTTTCAAAAATGACGGCTAATTTTTACTTCTTTTCGTATGCGGAACTTTGTTTCATCCGGGCGGAAGCGGCCTATAAAGGCTATTGGGGCGCTGTGGGAAATGCACAAACGTATTATTATAACGGCATTGACGCCCGTTGTACGAAATATATAAGTGAAGAGGGAAAAGCGCTTGTATCGACGAGCAATATCGAAGCGTACAAAAAAGTTTCGGGAATCGCCTGGGATACGGAATCCGATACGGTCACTTCCAGAAGAGTGGACGGGGAGGCTTTCAGGGATTACTTAGGAATTGTGGACAGCTATTTAGGAAAAGAGGATAATTTCAAACGGATTATTGTGCAACATTGGATTTCCTTGTTCGCTCATAACATCGATAATTATACTTTATTGAGAAGAACCGAAGTCATTCCGTTCAAACCGCATTTTGGAGTGGATCAAAACAACGGATACGTGGACGCACGCTACGGTTATACGCCGGAACGGATTATCTATCCGGGTACCGAAAGAAGCATCAATAAAAAGGAAACCTACTTTGCAATAGACAATTATCTGTTAGATAAAGGAAATGCTCCGGCAGGACAACAAGATCAGGTGACTTACCGGTTGATTTATGCGAAAGATAATCCCGGACTTCTGAATCCCGGCCCCGTCTATACGAGTCCACTGCCCAATATGGCAAGAAACAGAATTAAATAGTTGATAATATTAATTTTAAGTTCGAAAGATGAAAAAAATAGTATATATAGCAAGCACATTTATCCTGTTACTTGTAGCCTTTATTGCATGTGAGGATAAACCGGAAGTATATGAATTTCCGAAAGATAAATTTTTCTACGAAATACCCGAAGTACCGGTAACGGAAGATTATGTAGTAGGCGTTCCGTATGAAGTGAAGACAAGAGACGCCAAGCAAGGGGTTTGGCTGGTAGATAAAAAAGCGCAATCCTATACCGGAACTCCCATTCATGGGGAATATGACCTGAGAGTGGAAGAAGATTTTCTGAAACAACAAATGGAGTGGGGCAAACAAGCCGGCATCGACTTCTTCATTATCAGTTGGGGCGGGCATGGTTTGAATGATACAATCCTGTCCAATTACGAAAAATGGTATCAACCCGGACACCCGCAAGTAGTGATCCGCTTCGATCCGGGCTATCGCTTCCCTAAATCGGTTAAAGATACCCTGATGCTGAATCAGGTGCAGATGGATTCGCTGAGAATCGATTTTGATTCGGTCTATACAAGCGTGATGACTAAAAATTATGCGTACAAAAACCGGAATACCGGCAATCCGGTAATGGTACTGACGAATTTCACCAATTCGGCCAATATTCCGAGTACGTCTAAATTTACGGAATTTTTACGCACCGCAGTAAACAATAAAGTTTGGATCATGGCCGAATTAGGCGGCCGCTTGACTTCCCCGGAACGTTGGGGTTTCCATGCCGCAAACGGATACAGCAATGCCTTCGTAGATGGTTATGTGCAACCGGATTCAATCAAGGCTTTTGACGCTTTCTTTATTACGGATGTTTCTACCGACAACAAAGACCGTTACGATGCACTCTATTCTTTGACGGATTATAATTTCAGGTACTGGCAAAGCAAAATGCAATCCGCCGGCAAAGAATATGTTCCGACCATTATGCCTGCATTTGACAATCTGATAAACGATGCGAAATCCAATACGTACTTAATTCCCCGGTGGAATGCGGAAACAAATTCGGCTTATGTGGTGAGCGCTGAAAAAACAAAAACAGAATACAATTTCTCTAATATTCAAAAGAATCCTTATCAGGAATTTGCCAATGTGGCCAAAAGGAATGTAGGCCCCAGCCGGATTTTAATTGTCTATAATTGGAATGACTACGCCAATGGAATCAATCTGGAACCCACCGTGGAATTTGGAGATGATTATTTGAAATACACGAAACAGTTTTTTAAGAAATAGTAAACCAAACCTGTTAGGTCTTTAAGACCTAACAGGTTTAAAAAAATAATTAATAATTTAAATTTAATTTCATGAAAGCAATTTACTTTTTAAAATCATTGGCAATAGTGATGCTGATGTTTGTAGTAACAAATGTTACGGCAAAGCAAATTCCGGTTTCAGGAACTGATACGGATTTGGCTGCGGCTTTGGAACAAGCCGAAACAGGTGATGAAATCCTTATTTCAGGCCAGATATTATTCGAAAGCCCTGTTACCGTTGAAAAGAACGTTCATTTTATAGGGCAAGGCAGAGCCGCCGCTTTTAATGGACAACACAACACTAAACTTTTTGAACTTGTACCTGAAACCATAGAAGGCGAAGCGTTGACTTTCGAAAATTTGGGATTTGCATACGGTTACAATGAAGATGACGGAGGAGTTGGACGAATTGCAAATGGAAGAGTTGAATTTTACTTCTGTTTCTTTGAAGGAAATGAAACCGCCAATCGTGGAGGCGCTTTCTATATTGCAAATGCTGACGGAGGTGAAGAAGGAGCAACCACGGTCATCTTTAAAGGTTGTGAGGCTGTGAATAACAAAGCCACCGATAGAGGCGGTTGTATTTTTGTGGCGGGAGATGCCAATACGGCTTATGAATATTGCCTGATTGAAGGTAACAGTTCCAATGGCCCCGGTGAAACGCGCGGCGGCGGTTTCTTTTTGGAAGGTGGAAGCCACCGGTTTTTCTATACGCTTATCAATGGAAATACTTCGGGGAGTCCGGAAAATCCCGGTGGTGAAAGAGGAGGTGCAGGTATTACTACCGCAGGGGGCATTAAAGCCCTTACCTTAGAATCCTGTGGAATTATAAATAATATCGCTTATGGAAATCATGGCGCCGCCTTTTTCCTGATGGGAACTCCGAATGTAACCGTGATTAACAGCACGATTGCCCAAAACACAACCAAAGACGGAGCCGGTTCTTGGTTTCTCCCCTCCAGTGACATTGACGTTACGCTTGTGAACGTTTCAATGATTGATAATAAAGGAACGAACTCCGGTAATAGCGGTGGCGGTATCCATATTAACAATGACGGCAACCGGATTAATATTTTCAATTCGATCCTGACCTGGAATAATACCGATAATGGAGAAGGCGCCGTGGACATGGGTGTATCCGGTTTTACAGAAGCAAGAGTAAAAGACATCGTATTTAAAAATTCAATTGTCGGCTTAATCAGCGGTGTTCCGGTAGGTTCGGTTCCTGCTGCCCAAGATAATGCGAGCATTCCCAATAAATCCAAAATAAACATGTATAGTATAAACGGAGAAGCCGCACAACCGGATTATCCGGTATTTGATACATCCGGTGTGAATTATACAGACGGATTACAAATCACATCCAGTTTCGGTCTGCCTTACTATACGTTGAAAAACAATGGATACGCAACTAAATTAGGAGACCCTGCTTTATTGGATGCAAGAGATGTTTATACCGACCAATTATTGGTAGAACGCATACCCGCTACTGACGGATCTATTTATGCAGGATCCATTCAAGCCATTGTCGGTGAAGACTCATACAATGATAAAAATTGGGAAGACAATGTTATGATAGACTATGGTACTGCCATTAAAAATCCGTCTGCTTTGGCAAAACAAGACATCCGCGTAATCGGTACCGTTTCCAATGGTATCCTTGGAGTGGATTTCGGCGAATTGAAAGGCCAGGCTAAAGGTGATTTGATTTCTATCAACGGTCAGGTAGTGGAACATGTATTCGATCGTTCGGTTATCGGCAAAGGATACTACAACACACATGTTACGCCGGGATTCTATATCCTGAAAGTAACAATCGAAGGGAAAACATTTGCAAAACGCTTAATCGTTAAATAAAATGAAAAGAAGAACGGAGAAACGGAGAATGGGAGAATGGACTGTGATTCTTTTCTCCGTTCTACTTTTAACTTGCTGCCACAAAACCCCGTCCTACAAGGACGCTTCCCTGCCGATCGAAAAACGCATCGAGGATTTGCTTTCCCGTATGACGCCGGAAGAAAAAGCCGCCCAATTGGATATGCTGGCGGCCAACGACATCCTGGAAGATTCCGAAACAGTATCACCCGACCGCGTGCGGTTTTTCATCGACTCCATGAGCATCGGAGCCATTCACGATTTATATCCGAAATCGGCAGCCTTAGCCAACGAACTGCAACGGCATGCCATCGAAAATTCCCGCTTGGGAATTCCCCTCCTTTTCATAGAAGAAGCCTTGCACGGATACCAGGGTGCAGGCGCCACCGATTTTCCCATTCCACAGGGAAATGCCTCCACCTGGGACACTACCTTAATCTACAACATCGGACGGGTAGTCGCCACTGAAGCCCGGGCGCATGGAATCCATTTTGTATTGGGGCCTAACCTCGACCTCGCCCGCGAAATTCGCTGGGGCCGCGTGGAAGAAACATTCGGCGAAGATACCTACCTCACTTCACGCATAGCAGTAAACCTCGTGAAAGGTTTGCAAGGCAACAACTTATCGGACAACAATGCCGTAGTGGCCGAACCCAAACACTTCGCCCTGCACGGTACTCCCGAAAACGGAACCAACGAAGGGCCGGTATCTATCGGCGAGCGCGAAATGCGCTCCACCGGATTATACGTTTTTGAAAAAGCGGTAAAAGAAGGTCATGCCAAAGGAATCATGGCCGCTTATCACGAAATAGACGGCGTGCCCAGCGTCGCCAACAAATGGTTATTGACCACCGTCCTCCGGGAAGAATGGGGATTCGACGGTATCGTAGTAACCGACCTGGGAGCCATCAGCAAACAAATATCCAACCATCATACAGCTGCCAACGACGAAGAAGCCATCATCAATGCTATCTCCGCCGGATTGGACCTGCAGTTTTATGATTTTCAGCACAACGATTATCAACGCATCATTGCAGAATCGGTAAAAAACGGTAAACTATCTCCAAAAGATTTAGACCGGGCGGTAAGAGGCATCCTGCGGATTAAATTCCTGCTGGGCCTCTTCGATCATCCTTATACGGATGAAACATTAGTAAGTAAGACTCTCCATACAGACGAACACAAAGCACTGGCATTGGACGCCGCCCGCCAATCCATTGTGCTATTGAAAAATGACAAGGAAACCTTGCCTCTCTCCGGCATAAAACGAATCACATTGACCGGAAATCTGGCCAACTCCACTTACGTCGGCGGTTATTCACCGGCCGGCGCCAAGGCTGTTTCAGTCTTAAGCTCCTTAAGTGCCTTAAGCTCCTTAAGCCCCTTAAGCTCCTTAAGCCCCTTAAAAATCGACTACATCAGCAGCGAAGTCTCCGACCGCTTTGCCTCTATCCTGCCCGCTTTCCTGTCCTCCGGGCCGAGCGAAGCCGATAGCGGCTTAAAAGCGGAATATTTCAATAACCCGGATTTGAGCGGAAGCCCTGCTTATACCACAATCGAAGCGAATCTCAATCCGTATTGGCACAACCTGAGTCCGGCGCCGGGCATCAATCCCGAAAGTTTTTCGGTGCGCTGGTCGGGATACATTACCGTTCCCACTACCGGAACGTATGAATTTGATTTCCGCGCCGATGATTACGGCCGCTTGATTATCAACCATAAAGTATTCATGGATCATTGGAAAGACGAATACATCAGCCGCGGCGACCGGAATCAAATCCGCTTGGAAGCCGGGAAGAAAATTCCTTTCTGTGCGGAATACGCCAAGTTGAGCGGCAACGCCGGCATGTGGACAAAATGGCGGCTAACCAACGTGGAAAGTTCCTCGCTGTATTCCGACATTACCCGTTCGGCGCAAAAATCCGATGCCGTGATAGTCGTGATGGGCGAAGCGCAGGAAGAAGTGGGCGAAAGCCGCGACAAACACGATTTGAATCCGCACACGATGGATATGGAAATCCTGAAAGCGGCTGCCAAATCCGGCAAACCGGTCATCACTGTGATGATTACCGGACGTCCGTTGATTTTGACGGAAGTCTGTGAATTATCTTCTGCGGTATTGCAATGCTGGTTTCCCGGCGAAGCCACAGGCACAGCCATCACCGATGTCTTATTTGGAAATTACAATCCGTCCGGAAAACTAACCATCAGTTTTCCGAAATCACAAGGCCAACTTCCGGTGTATTATTCACACAAACCGTCTGCCCATCGGAGGTACGTGGATGGAGACGGCAAACCGTTGTTCCCTTTCGGTTACGGACTGAGTTACTCCACATTTGAATATAAAAATTTAAATATTTTGGGTACACCGAGCACCTCCATCGAAGTCAGTTTGGATGTGACAAACACAAGCGCACGAGACGGTTCCGAAGTCGTACAACTCTATATCAATGACAAAGTCAGCAGCGTGACCACTCCGGTAAAAGAATTGAAAGGTTTTGCCAAAATATTTATTAAAGCCGGCGAAACCCAACGGGTTACCATGACATTAAACGCAGAGCATTTTTCGCTTGTCAATGCAGAAATGAAAAGAGTGGTCGAACCCGGCGAATTTGAAATAATGATCGGAACTTCCTCATCAGACATCCAGCTCAGTCAAACAATAGAAGTAACAAAATGAGAAAAACAATTATACTATTACTACTAAGCATTGTCGGTTGTTCACTATTTGCTCAATCTTACGAGCGGACAGACTTGGGTGTAAAAGCAACTATCGAAGCTACGGACATAGAAATCCAATTTTATTCTCCCCGCATCGTCCGGGTAATTAAATCGCCTGCCGGAATTCCTTTCCAAAAAGAAAGCCTTTCCGTCATCAAGCAACCGGAAAAGACGAACTTGGAACTCATTCAGGAAAGCAATATCCTCCAATTGAAAAGCCAATCCTTGTGCGTGACATTCAATTTGCTGACAGGGAATGTCGCTTTCAACGGATTGAATGGCCGGCCTTTATTGGCGGAAAAAGAACAGAGTACACGTTTCTCGGATCGTATTGAACAATTTTTTCTTTTAGATAAACAAGAACCTGTTTACGGATTGGGACAACAGCAAGAGGGCGCTATGAATCAGCGTGGTGAATCATTTCTTTTACAACAAGAGAACACTAAAATCGCCATCCCGTTCTTCCAATCTGTAAAGGGTTATGGACTCTTCTGGGACAATTATTCCGCTACCCGGTTCACCGACAATTACGACGGCACTACTTTTTCCTCCGAAGCAGGCGACGGTATCGATTATTATTTCCTGTACGGAGAAAGCATGGACGGAACAATTGCCTGCCTGCGCGACCTGACCGGACAAGCGCCCTTATATCCCTTGTGGTCGTGGGGTTACTGGCAATCCAGGGAAAGATATGTCAGCCAAAAAGAACTGATAGAGACCGTTGAACACTACCGTGATTTGAAGGTGCCCTTGGACGGAATTGTTCAGGACTGGCAATACTGGAGCACCGACAATGCTTATTGGAATGGAATGGAATTCAAAAATCCGGAATTTCCGGATCCGGCTCAAATGATAAAAGACATTCATACACTCAACGCGCATACTATTTTTTCGGTATGGCCTTCTTTTGGAGTCAAGACAAAACCCTATCAGGTGTTTAAGGAAAAAGGAATGCTCCTGAGCTTTGAATCTTTTCCCCAACCGGATTCCGTAAGGATATATGATGCTTTTAATCCGGAGGCGCGGGATATTTATTGGGATTTTATGAATAAGTATCTATTCTCCATTGGGATAGATGGTTGGTGGTTGGATGCCACCGAAGCGGAGTATTCCAATGTCAACGAATCTCAATGGGAACAACTCACCGGCTTGGGCGTTTTCAGTAAAGTCCGCAATGCTTTCCCTTTGATGAGTATCAAGGGAGTGTATGAGCATCAACGGGCTGTATCAGAAGACAAACGAGTCTATATCCTGACCCGTTCGGCTTTCGCCGGGCAACAACGTTACGCTTCCAACTCCTGGTCGGGCGATATTGACGGCAATTGGGAAACATTCCGCAAACAGATTCCCGCCGGCTTGAATTTCTCACTATGCGGCATCCCTTACTGGAATACCGATATCGGCGGCTTTTGGGTACGGGACAATAGTTCGGCCAACGACAGCTACCGCGAGTTGTATGTCCGTTGGTTGCAGTTCGCCGCTTTCAGTCCGATGATGCGTTCCCACGGAACCAACACGCCGCGTGAAATCTGGCAATTCGGACAAAAAGGCGATTGGGCCTACGATGCCATTGAAAAATTTATCCGTCTGCGTTATAGCCTGTTGCCTTACCATTATTCGCTTTCCTGGGATGTAACTTCCCATTCGGGTTCCATTCTGCGGATGCTGTCGATGGACTTTTCCAAAGACAAAAAAGTATGGGATATGGGAACGGAATATATGTACGGCCAATCATTTCTTGTGATTCCCGTCACCTCGCCCAACGCCCAAACCTATCCGGTATATTTACCGCAAGGAACAGACTGGTACGATTTCTGGACAGGAGAAAAAACCGCAGGAGGAACAACTATCCAACGGAATACGCCCATAGACCTGCTGCCGGTGTATGTGAAAGCCGGTTCCATTATCCCCTTCGGGCCGGATGTTCAGTACGCCACCGAAAAGGATTGGCAAACCCTCGAACTGCGGATTTATCCGGGAGCCGATGCGGAATTTGTTTTATATGAAGACGAAAAAGACAATTATAATTACGAAAAAGGAGCTTATACTACTATCCTATTCAAATGGGACGATGCGAATAAGACATTAACAATAGGAGAACGTCAAGGCGAATTTCCGGGAATGCTCAAAGAAAGGACATTCAACCTGCAGGTAATAGGAAGCAAAGAAGTAAAGACCGTGAAATACAGCAGAAAAAAAGTGCTACCGATGGAATTAATCCCCAATTAATCCTAAATTAATCTTATATTAAGGCGATTTGTTTATTTTTGGGCAATAAAATAAATCGATTCATCATGAAAAGAATTTTTCTTATTGCTCTATGCAACCTGTTATGCTTCCTGACGAGTTTCGCACAGGGTAATCCTTTTGTCAGAGACATCTATACCGCCGATCCTTCCGCTCATGTGTGGGCAGACGGACGCTTGTACGTATATCCTTCCCACGACATGGATCCGCCACGGGGTTGCGACCTCATGGACAAATACCATGTCTATTCCACCGATGATATGGTGACCTGGACAGACCACGGACAAATAGTCGAAGCCGCCGATGTGCCTTGGGGAGAACCTTTAGCCAATGGCGGCAAGTTTATGTGGGCGCCCGACTGCGCTTACAAAAACGGCAAATACTATTTCTATTTCCCGCATCCCAACCGGGATCCCTGGAACAGTACCTGGAAGATTGGGATTGCAGTCAGCGATAAACCGGCATCCGATTTCACCGTATTGGATTATTGGCTGAAAGGCCTGCCGGACGAAGGCATGATTGACCCTTGCGTTTTCATTGACGATGACGGGCAAGCCTATTTCTATTACGGCGGCGGCAACAAGTGCATGGGCGCTAAATTGAAAGACAGCATGGACGAGATAGACGGTTCGCTCCAACAAATGACAGGCTTAACCGACTTCCACGAAGGAACCTGGGTATTCAAAAAAGACGGTGTCTATTACCTGACTTATGCCGACAACGCCGGAGGAGCCAACCAGTTGCGGTATGCCACAAGCAATAATCCTTTAGGCCCTTGGTCGTACAAAGGCGTTTACTTAAAAGGGACAACGAGCGATACCAGCCACGGTTCGGTTGTAGAATATAAAGGCCAATGGTGGGCGTTCTATCATACGGCTGACCTGAGCGGTACGGGTTTATTGAGAAGCATTTGCGTGGACTCTTTGTTTTTTAATGACAACGGTACCATCAAAACCGTAGTCCAGACAAAAGACATGGGAACTCCTTATCAAAATAATTGGAGACCGGCGCCCGGAACGATTGAGGCGGAAGATTTCAACGAAGGGGGACAAGGGATTGCCTATTGGGATAATACAAAAGGAAATGCGTTTTCAAAATACCGTACCAAAGACTGGGTGGATATCAATGAAAACCGCCGGTACAGTATGTATTATATCACCAATACCGAACAGAAAGAATACCTGAATTATTCTTTTGAAGTCTTGCAGGCGGGTATTTACAATGTAGATTTCAGTATTGCCACCACTACCTCCGGCACAGAAGAGAAATTTTATTTGGAATTTGATCAAAAGAAAACAAGCAATCCCAGGAGATATACGGCGACTTACACAGAACTGTCGGATTTGGGCACAGTTACGGTTCCCAATATCGAACTTTCCGAAGGAAAACATACGGTCACTTTTTATCCTTCCGGAAATTTGAATTTCGATAAATTCACTTTCACCCATACAACCGGTATCCGGGAAATTGAAGCGGCCCGGGTTTCCATCTTTCCCAATCCATCGGATGGTATTTTCCAAATTCAAACCCCTCAAAACGGAGTCGTCCTGATTACGGATATCAGCGGAAAGTTGGTTTTAAAAGAAAAAACGAACAGCGCCAATCATACCATTGATATTTCAAATCAAGCGGCCGGAATGTATATCCTGTCCCTGCAAATGAATGATCAAGTGTATCAAAGCAAGTTAATTAAGAAGTGAAATCCACCCCGTCATCATGAAAACATATATAATCCCAATTCTTTTAGTCCTGGCCCTTTGCGCAGGCGGCTGTAACAAGACATCGGATGAAGCCGTAAAATCGCCCGTAGATTACGTGAATCCCTACATGGGCAATATCAGTCATTTGTTGGTGCCCACTTATCCTACCGTGCATCTGCCCAACAGTATGCTGCGCGTGTATCCCGAAAGGAACGATTATACGAGCGACCGGATTGCCGGACTTCCGGTAGCCGTCACCAGTCACCGGGGAAGCTCGGCATTCAATATCAGTCCCGTCAGCGGGACGCCGGACAGTCTTTCTGCCGTGATATGCTATACTTACGACAATGAAAAGGTTACGCCTTACCGTTATTCCGTTTATTTAGACGAAGACAATATAGAAGTGGATTACGCACCCTCGCACCAATCCGGTATTTATACTTTTACTTTTGAAAAAGAAACTGTCAACCATTTGGTTATCAATACGCGCAATGGCAAATTGAAACAAACATCCACCGGAATTTCCGGTTATCAACTCATTGACGGAGGGCCAACCACTATCTATGTATATTTAGAAACAGAACAACCCGCTACAAGTGTTGAACAACTAACAACTACGGGAACGAATGAGGCTTACGTTCTCACTTTTGATAGTAAACAAATCAATCTCCGTTACGGGATTTCTTTTATTGATGCCGAACAAGCAGCGAAAAACCTGAAACGGGAAATCAACACCTATAAGGTAGCCGATATAGCCGCTATCGGACGGGAAGAATGGAACAACGTTTTGGGTAAGATAGAAATAACCGGCGCTTGCGATAATGATAAAACGGTCTTCTATACGTCTTTGTACCGGGTATATGAACGAATGATTCATATTTCCGAAGACGGCAGATATTACAGCGCAACCGACCGGCAAGTACATGAAGACAATGGAATTCCTTTCTACACAGACGATTGGATTTGGGATACGTACCGGGCGGCGCATCCCCTGCGCATCCTTATCGAATCGGAAATGGAAACGAACATGATTCAATCTTACATCCGGATGGCCCAACAAAGTACGGACGGCTGGATGCCGACTTTCCCCGAAATCACCGGCGACAGTCACCGCATGAACGGCAATCACGCTGTGGCGGTTATCTGGGATGCTTATTGCAAAGGCTTGAGAGGTTTTGATTTGGAAGCGGCTTACAAGGCTTGCAAAGCGGCATTAACAGAAAAATCGTTCCTCCCTTGGACCAAAATTCCCAATACGGAATTGGATGTATTTTACCACGAAAAAGGATTTTATCCGGCACTCAAAGACGGCGAAAAAGAATACATCGCAGCAGTGAATCCGGGCGAAAAAAGGCAACCGGTTGCGGTAACGCTCGGCACAAGTTACGACCATTGGTGTTTGTCGCAGATTGCCAAGGAGTTAGGACACGAGGAAGATTACCGGTATTTCCTAAAGGCTTCCTACAATTACCGCAACTTATACAACCCCGCAACAGGCTTCTTTCATCCGAAGGATATAAAAGGGAATTTCATCGAACCGTTTGACTACATCTTTTCCGGCGGACAGGGCGCACGCAATTATTACGATGAAAATAATGCCTACACGTATCGTTGGGATGTGCCTCACAACCCGCAAGACTTAATCCAACTGATGGGTTCGCCCGGACAATTCATTCAGAATATGAATCAGACTTACCGGACGCCTTTAGGCAAAAGCAAGTTTGAGTTTTATGCCCAACTGCCCGACCAGACAGGCAATGTGGGACAATTCTCTATGGCCAACGAACCCTCGTTCCACATTCCTTATTTATACAACTATGCCGGCCAACCCTGGATGACGCAAAAACGCATTCGCACCTTGTTGAAAGAATGGTACCGCAACGACTTGATGGGCGTTCCCGGAGATGAAGACGGTGGCGGCATGTCGGCATTTGTAGTCTTCTCATCCATGGGCTTTTATCCGGTTACACCCGGCTTGCCAACTTATACGATAGGCAGTCCGGTATTTCAAAACATTAAGATGAAATTAAGCAACGGCAACGTCTTTGAAATAGAAGTGCAAAGCTGTTCCGGAGAAAATAAATACATTCAATCGGCAACGCTCAACGGCGTAGTTTTGGACAAACCGTTCTTTAATCACGAAGACCTGAGCAAAGGCGGCAAATTGGTATTAGTAATGGGCCCTAAGGCAAACAAAGATTGGGGCAAGTAACCACTGAATAATAAATCTATTATCAACGTGAAACATATTCTCTTTATTGTTAGTTTATGCCTGTTCCTGCCTCTCTCCCTCTTTGCTCAAAAGGAAAGAGTCCTGTCTGCTGCTACCCCTTTAGTTCTTAATTTACAAGACCCGGGCGATGTAAAGGGGCTTATCCTCGAAACAACCGGTTTGGCGAAGCAAGACATTCCGGACAACATTCGCATCTATGTTTCCTACGACCCGATGAATTGGGGCGAGGCCGTTCAATATACTGTTTCGGGAGATAAGAAGAAATATACCTTGAACTTCCCTCCCAAGTACGGTGCGCACGTCCAAATACGAACGAAAAAATCGTTTAATCTCGTTGATTGGATTGTTGTGCAAGAAGAAAAATCACAGCAAACTACGACAACTGCCGATCAGCCCTGGATGAATGCGGATCTTCCTGTGGAAGAACGGATAAAGTTGTTATTGGCCGCCATGACGCCTGCCGACAAAATGGAACTCCTGCGCGAAGGTTGGGGTATTCCCGGCATTCCGTATCTGAATATTCCGTTTATGAATAAAGTGGAAGCCTTGCATGGATTTTCTTACGGAAGCGGAGCAACCGTTTTTCCGCAATCCATTGCCTTAGGCGCTACCTGGAATAAACAATTAATCGAAAAAGTAGCCGAAACGATTGGTGATGAAACGCTGAGTGCGCATACTTTACAGGCCTGGTCGCCGGTATTGGATGTGGCGCAGGATCCTCGTTGGGGAAGATGTGAAGAAACCTACGGGGAAGATCCGTTTCTGGTTTCCCAAATGGGAGGCGCCTGGATCAAAGGTTACCAATCGAAAGGCTTATATACAACGCCCAAACATTTTGCGATACACGGCGCTCCCTTGGGCGGGCGCGACTCGCACGATATCGGTCTTTCGGAACGGGAAATACGGGAAGTGCATTTGGAGCCTTTCCGCCAGGCCATTAAAACCTACGATTGCCAATCCGTTATGATGGCTTACTCGGATTATCTGGGCGTTCCGGTGGCCAAAAGCCGGGAATTATTACAAGGTATTTTGAGGGAAGAGTGGGGGTTCAACGGCTTCATCGTCAGCGATTGCGGAGCCATCGGCAACCTTACGGCCCGCAAACATTACACCGCCAAAGATTATGTGGAAGCTGCCAATCAGGCTTTAGCCGCAGGTATCGCCACCAATTGCGGGGATGTTTACAAAAATCCGGCGGTGATCGAAGCCGCCAAAGACGGCCGGATTGACGTAAAAAACTTAGACCGCGTTTGTTCAAGTTTGTTGCGCGTGATGTTCGGCAATGGATTATTTGAAAATAATCCGGCCAAACCCTTGGACTGGCATACGATTTATCCGGGATGGAACAGCCCTGAGCACCGGGAACTGGCTCGCCGGGCTTCCCGCGAATCCATTGTTTTATTGGAAAATAAAAATAATATCCTGCCTTTATCCAAAAGTATTGCCAACATTGCCGTCATTGGGCCGGGCGCAGACGATTTGCAGCCGGGCGATTATACGCAAGCCTTGCAGCCGGAGCAGTTGAAATCGGTATTGACCGGAATAAAAGCGGCCGTAGGAAAAAATACGAAAGTCTGGTACGAAAAAGGGTGTGATTTTTTTGATAAAACGAATTACGACCTGGAGAAAGTATTGGCGGCAATCAAAAAATCCGAAGTAGTCGTGATGGTGTTGGGCGATTGCTCCACCAGCGAAACGATGAATGAAATGACCAAGACTTCGGGAGAAAATCGCGATTTGGCAACGCTGCTCTTGCAGGGACATCAACAAGAATTGTTGGAAGTGGTTTGTGAAACCGGCAAACCGGTCATTTTGGTATTGCAATCGGGCCGCCCCTACGACTTATCGTATGCCGCCGAACATGCCGCCGCTATCCTGGTCAATTGGTTGCCCGGACAGGAAGGCGGTCCGGCTACTGCCGATGTCCTTTTCGGCGACTACAACCCGGCCGGCCGTTTGCCGATGACTTTTCCGCAACACGTAGGACAAGTGCCTTTGTATTACAATTTTAAAACTTCCGGCAGAAGATACGAATATACCGATTTGTCTTATTACCCCTTGTATCGTTTCGGATACGGATTGAGTTACACGCAATTTGAATATGCTAATATTCAAACAAATATCCAAGAAAACGGCAAAGTGATTGTTACCGCCCAGGTCACCAACACAGGCAATCGTGCCGGCGATGAAGTGGCGCAGTTGTACGTGACGGACATGTACGCCTCAGTCAAAACCCGTGTCATGGAATTGAAAGGATTTGAACGCCTTTCGCTCCAACCGGGTGAAAGCAAAGAAGTGACTTTCACACTCAGTCCTTACGACCTTTCGTTGCTCAATGAAAAAATGGACCGGGTGGTCGAGCCGGGCGAATTTAAAATCACGGTGGGCGGGAAAAGTCCTTCATATAAAGCGCAAGACCGGATCAAGGACAGTATCGGTTTTCTTACTTCTTCCGAAGGCGTAAATACAAGCATTGATTATCCCTACACTTTTGCAGCCGATTTTGAAATTTCTTTTGCCGGCATCGAAAAAAATCCGGCAAACACCGGCAAGAATGTGTCCGTCAACATACGAAATAAGGGAAATATCACCGATGTAGGGAAAGTGCATCTGTTTGTCAATGGCGTGCAGGCGGAAGAAGTACATCATTACGAATTGGATCCGGGACAGGAAAAAACAATTCAATTTGAACTGCCTCCGGATGTTTCAGGGGAGATCGGTTTAGTGACAAAATACAAGATGATAAGCTCTAAATTATGAAATCAATTTTATGCTGCCTGTTTTTAATAATTCCGGGAATCTTCCATGCCCAACCATTGGAAGTTTATAAACAAGATTTTTCCAATGCTTCTTTAGAATTAAAAACCGTTGGCAGAGGCGAAAATAAAATCGAAAATGGCGTTTTGGTATCCAAAGACGCTTATGTTTGTTTGGGAAATTCCAATTTGACCGATTATACGGTTGAATTTAAAGCAAGAACGCCGCAATCGGAAGAGCAAGTGCAAATCTGGGCGGGCTTCCGGCATTTCAACCGTTTCGACCGGTATATTTTCGGAATGAAAGGCGGTTTATCCAACGAATTGTACCTCAGTCGCATGGGTTACATGGGAACAGACGAATTTTTGGCTTTGGCCCCGCTGGATTTTCATCCGGAACCCGGCGTCTGGTACCAATTCAAAATCGAAATTTGCCAAGACCGGATTCGTGTTTTTTTGAATGATGAATCCCTGCCGCGGATTGATGTGACGGATAAAAACGCTCATTGGGCTCCCCGCGGCGAAGTGACCCTGGGCGGCAGTTGGATAAAAACCGAATTTGACGATTTGGCGATCACACCAATACCCGTAGAGACGCAAGACAAGGAAAGGAAACGACAAACAGAACGGGCAACCTATAGGCCTATCGTCGCAGTAGAGACGCAAAAATTTGTGTTTTTACAAAATAGCGGCAGAACGGAAATTTCTTTAGACGGTGATTGGTTGTTTATGCCCGAATACCAATTGGCGGATGTAAACAAAGCCGTTAGTCCTCAAACAGATGATACCGACTGGCACGTGATGCAAGTGCCTGACTTCTGGAATCCTATCCGCATCTGGTTGCATGGGGAAACTTTTTACGGGCATCGCAAAGGCGTGTCCGACAGATATTACCAACAGGAAACCGACCGCTGCGCCAACTACACTTTCGATTATAAAAAAACAAAAGCCGCCTGGTACCGTCAATGGCTGGAATTGCCCGAAAACATCGACTCCAAACACTTGGAATTAACTTTCGATGCCGTTTCCAAAGTAGCCGAAGTGTATATCAACGGTACTTTGGCCGGCAGTCACATCGGGATGTTCGGCGACTTTAAGATAGATGCCTCCAAACTTCTTAAGCCGGGCAAAAACTTGATAGTCGTGAAAGTAACCCGCGATTTTGTCAAAGAAATTGAAGAGGCGGACAAAGTGGTAAATGTCTCTGTGACTGTTCCGGTTACCAACAAAATGCTGAAAGATATTGCCCACGGTTTTTATCAGGAAGACCCCGCCGGCATCTGGCAACCGGTAAAGTTAGTGATTACCGACCAAATACGTATAGAAGATGTATATATCAAGCCCACACTTACCGGAGCCACATTTGAAGTAACAGTCAAAAACTATTTTTCTGAAAATGCGAAATTATATATCTATACAAAAATAACAGAAGACAGTACCGACAATCGCGTAGGAGATGTGCTACAAAGAGAAGCACTTAAAGCCGGCGAAGAGAAAGTCATTATCTATTCTATTGATGGACTCAAACCTAAGTTGTGGACACCGCAACATCCTAATTTATATAATTTTATATTCTCTTTATATAAGGAAAACATTTCTACTCCTGATACATCTACTCTTGTTGATACAAAAAAAGTGGTATCGGGTTTCCGCACGTTTGAAGTAAAAAACGGTTTGTTTGAATTGAATGGCGTACCTTATTGGCTGCGTGGCGGTAATCATACGCCTTTTGCCTTGGCTCCCAACGATTTGACCTTGGCAAATACCTTTTATCAACTGATGAAAGCGGGAAATATCGACGTCACCAGAACCCACACAACTCCTTACAATGAATTATGGATTACGGCTGCCGACCGCAACGGCATTGGAATCAGCCACGAAGGCACCTGGCCCTGGCTGATGATTCACGACTCCATGCCCGCCGAAGAACTCATCCAACTCTGGGAAGACGAATATCTGGGATTGTTGAAAAAATACCGGAATCATCCGTCCATCTTGTTTTGGACAGTCAATAATGAAATGAAATTCTATGATTTGGAACCGGATTTTGAAACGGCCAAGAAGAAATTCCGGATCATTTCCGAAGTGGTGAAAAAAATGCGGAAAATCGACCCGACCCGACCGATCTCTTTCGACTCCAATTACCGGCGAAATGGGAGTAAATTCGGAGAAGAATTTCTCCGTACCGTGGATGACGGCGATGTGGATGATATTCACGGTTATTATAACTGGTATGATTATAGCCTGTTCCAATTTTTCAAAGGCGAATTTCAACGGCATAAAAATCCGGGACGTCCGCTGATCAGTCAGGAAATGTCCACCGGTTACCCGAATAATGAAACCGGACACCCTACCCGTTTTTACAATCTCGTGCATCAAAATCCGCAGACCTTAGTAGGTTATCAATCGTATGAATATGCCAATCCCGAGGCTTTCCTGAAAGTACAATCTTTCATCACCGGCGAGTTGGCGGAAGCCTTGCGCCGTTCCAACGATCAGGCTTCGGGTATCTTGCATTTTGCCTTACTCACCTGGTTCCGGAATGTATATGACGCACAAATGATTGAACCTTACCCGACTTACTACGCTTTGAAACGGGCTTTGCAACCGGTATTGGTCAGCGCCGAACTTTGGGGACGTCATTTTTATGCAGGCGAACTCCTTCCCACCCAAATTTACATCGTGAACGATCGGGAAGACGGAACCGATTTACAGCCGGCGGTTTTGCACTGGGAAATCGAATCGGAAACAGGCGAAAAAGGAAGCAGCGGAATAGAAAATATCCCGGCAGTAAAACATTACGGTCGCGGAATAGTGAAACCGCAAATCCGTATCCCGGCTAATTTTACCGGAAAAATCAACGCCAAATTGAAACTCCGGCTGGTGGAAAACGGCGTGCAGGTTTCTGAAAATGAATATGAGCTTTTATTGGCGCAGAGAGAGTGGAGTCAACCGGCTGAAAAGGGTAGTGTAGTCCTCATCGATTTTGACGGTACTCAAGCCGTTTTAGACTTTCTCAAGCTCGATTATTCCTTAAGAAATTTAAGCTCCTTAAGCTCCATAAGCCCCTTAAAAACGCTCATCCTCTCCGGCCTGGATGGGCATTGCTCGGCTGATGACATCCGACAGATAAGGCAGTTCATTGCCGGAGGCGGAAAAGCCTTGATCCTCCACTCTAAAGAAACCGTTTTAAAACTCTACCCCGAATACATCACCGGCTATATTGTTCCGACAGAAGGCGATATTGTCAATATGGAAATTCCGGAATCGCCTGTTTTTGAAGATTTGGGACTCTTGGATTTACGCTATTTCAACAATAATCAACGCGAAATCCCGACGGTTTGTTATGCCGCATTGAAAGTCAATCGCGACGAACACGTCATTGCATTGGCGAATCAAACCAAGATTCACGCGTATATTGAGGGCGAAATGGAAGCGAGAACCCAATATATTCAAAACATCAAAGGTTTTCCGCTGATTGAAATTAAAGACAACGGGTCGGCGCTGATTTCCACCATGGCCACGGATAAAGCGGTGACCGATCCGGTTGCCGGAAAATTATTAATAAATATGATCAATTACTTGATGCAATAAAAATATGAAAAACAGTGTAATATTATTTCTCATTTTATTGAGCGCACACGTAGGGGCGCCTCTACAAACCAATGCGCAATCCATTGTAGCCAATCCGATGGATTTGAACTACCGTTTCCAATTCGATGATCCGGGTTATCGCGAAGCCGCCGATCCGGTTTGTGAATATTTCAACGGCCAATATTATCTGTTTGCCTCCAAATCGGGCGGTTATTGGAGCTCCCCGGATTTAATAGCTTGGAACTATATTCCTTGCCAAACGATTTCCGAAATAGAAAATTATGCGCCAAGTATCTTAGTGCGGAACGATTCGCTGTATTACATTGCTTCCGGTACGAAAATCTACCGCACAGCGCATCCCGACAAAGACGATTGGGAACAAATTGATACCAAATTTACTTTGAATGTCACCGACCCGGCTTTTTTTCAGGATGAAGACGGCAAAGTCTATCTCTACTGGGGCTGCTCGGACAAAGATCCTATTATGGGTGTGGAAGTCAATCCCTTAAACGGATTTGCCCCTATCGGCGAACCGCTTACCTTGATTACCCACCATCAGGACAAATACGGTTGGGAAGTGCAGGGCGAAAACAATGAACTGGGTACAGCCGGTTGGAATGAAGGGCCTGCCTTATTGAAATACAATGGGAAATACTATCTGCAATATGCTTCTCCGGGTACGCAATTTCGCATTTACGCCGATGGTGTGTATGTGGCGGATAATCCGTTAGGCCCTTTCACGTATAGGGAAAACAGTCCGTTTTCTTTCAAACCCGGCGGATTTATCGGTGGCGCCGGTCATGGGCATACCTTTCAGGACAAATACGGCAACTATTGGCATGTCGCCACGATGAAAATATCCCAACGTCATCTATTTGAACGGCGCTTGGGATTATTCCCGCTTACCATCACTGCAGACGGTACCTTCCGGGAACATTCGGTTTGGACGGATTACCCGTTCAGTATTCCCGACCAAAAAACAGATTTTGAAACGAATAATCTATCTGCCGGCTGGAACTTGCTTTCGTACAATAAACCGGTCTTGGCTTCTTCTATTTTGCTTGGTTTTTTGCCCTCGTATGCCGTCAACGAACAGGTAGAAAATGGGTGGTCGGCGCAAACCGGAAACCCCGGCGAATGGTTGCAGGTGGATTTGAAAAAGCCGGTGGAAGTCCGCGCCATTCAGGTTAATTTTGCAGACCGGGATTTTACAATCCGGGCGCCTCATCCGCTGTTTGCCTATCAATACAAAATTGAAGCTTCCGATAATGGAGCAGACTGGACAACGATTGTCGATAAAACCACCCATACCCGCGATGCTGTACATGAATTGATTGTATTGGATAAACCCGTACAAACCCGTTATTTGCGCATTACCAATACCAAAGAATTGCCCGGCAAATTTTCACTCTACGGATTCCGGATATTCGGAAACGGAAACGGCGATTTACCCCAAGAAGTAAGCGGCGTAAAAGTAACACGCCATCCGGATGATTTGAGAAGATTTTCTATCTCCTGGGATAAACAAAAAAACGCCGACGGATACCTTGTCAACGTTACAGACAAGTCCGGTCGGTTATTAAATTCCGTTATGGTTCACAACAATCGCTACGAAGGCGGTTGGTTTAATGCGGACGCTGAGTATGATTTCCCTATCGAAGCATTCAATGAAAACGGAATAACAAAAGAGAAGCAAATCAATGCGCAAACACGAATTACTTGCATCGGAGCCAGCATCACCGAAGGCGCCCGGATTGAAAATCCAAAGGAAAATTCGTATCCCGGCCAACTGCAATCCTTGTTGGGGGTGAATTACAAAGTAGAGAATTACGGTGTGAGCAGCGCTACCATGCTGAAAAACGGGAATTTTCCCTATTGGAAAACCGATGCCTATCAAAAGGCTTTGCAAAGCAATCCCGATATTGTCTTCATCGACCTGGGAGGGAATGATGCCAAAGCCGTCAACCGCCCGTTTTACAATGAATTGGAACAGGATTGCCGCGATATGATCCGGGCGTTCAAAGCGTTGCCGACTCATCCGCGTGTCATCGTATTGTTACCTACCGTTTTCTTTGAAACGGACACCAACGGCATATACGATCCGGTCAGCAAAAATGAAGTGGCGCCCCGTTTGCAGAAAGCCGCTTACGAAGAAGGAGTGGAGGTCGTAGATATGCACCCGCTATTGATTGACCGCCCCGATTGGATTCCCGACAAAATTCATCCGGAAGAAAAAGGCTCGGAAATCATTGCCAAGCGTTTGTTCCGACAAATCACGTTCCCGGTTGACGAAAATTTCGACATTTTTAAAATTTTGGATAAAAAAAATATTACTTATGAAGTGAGTAATTTTGCCGGTTATGAATGTGCTACGTTTCTACAAAACGGACGGGAATGTAAAGTGGTGAAACCGAAAAAAAC
>JAISKT010000114.1 GCA_031261295.1 Candidatus Symbiothrix sp.
TGTTTTAGAAAGCCTGAAAAATTACGACCTGACGAATGAAGGTAATTTTTTGGGAGATCTTTATCTGTATTATGACGGAGAGAATCAAACGCTTACTTTCTTTGACGATGTAGAAAAAGAATTAGTTACGGTCAATCTGAACGATGAAGACATTATTCCGGAAACGGAACTTCAACGGGAAATCAAGCATACCGCTAAATTCGTCCTCAAAGAATTGGAAAAAGAAAAAGCTTTCGATACCGAATTTATTTGCAAACCTTTCACGGTCAGTATGGTTGACAGCGATTTTATAGTAGAAGAAGAATTGATTTTTATCGACGATGATACCTTAAAATTGGAAGGCAACCTTTGGTCGGGTTTAGACAAGGAATTAGACGATTTTCTAAAAAATCTGATGCAATAAAACAAGCCACTATAGCTCAGTCGGTAGAGCAGCGCATTCGTAACGCGCAGGTCACCAGTTCGAGTCTGGTTAGTGGCTCTTTATAATTAGGCAGTTACATTTAGTTGTAGCTGCTTTTTTAAATCCAAATTTGTATTTTTACGGCAAAATTACAGAGTTTTAATAATCAACCGGACAATTCTATCCGGTTGGAAGTGAGATTGGAAAATGAAACCGTTTGGATAAACAGGCACCAAATGTCCATCCTTTTTGACAGAGATATCAAAACGATAGGTAAGCATATCAATAATGCATTAAAAGAGGAACTATCGGAATTTTCAGTTGTCGCAAATTTTGCGACAACTGCAACTGACGGAAAAACCTACCAAGTTGAACATTATAATCTTGATATGATACTGTCAGTTGGTTATCGCGTAAAATCGAATAGAGGCATTCAGTTTCGTGCGTGGGCTACTCACATACTAAAAGAATATATATTAAAAGGTTACGCTGTCAATCAACGATTTGAACGGATAGAACAGCGTGTTGCCGAAACGGAAAAGAAAATTGATTTCTTTGTAAGAACAGCCTTGCCACCGGTAGAAGGCGTTTTATAACTCGACTTGCAAAGGCACAATGCGCAATATCAACGCATAAACATCCATGTACTGACTCGTGCGCATGACCGTTTTCTCTTTATCGACAACGATGCGTATCATATTGGCGCATCGCTCAAAGATTTAGGAAAGAAACTGTTTGCTTTTTCAAAAATGGAACGGAGGGCACAAGAGTTGTTGGAAAATATTATCTAAACTGAAATATTATTTCTAATGCGTTTCTTTTGAATATTACATTGTGTAAATGAATAGTAAATTTTACAATTCATTCAAAAGATTAGCCGCTTTTTCAGCATGAACTCCACCATCATTCTTAATTTTTGCCAATAAAGTTTTAGCATCATCTTTTTTGCCCTCTTTCAGATAGGTTAGAGATAGATACCAATTCACATCTTGCCAGTCAGGATTGAAATCGTTAAGAAACAGTAGATTTTTTTTTGCCATTGATATTTTGTTATCTGCTAATTGACAAATAGAAACGTAAAAGAGCAGTTCTGGCATTTGTTGCAATTCGTTCTCATCAAAACGAGATGTCAGTAATTGAAGTGCGTCATTATATTTCTTGTTCTCATAGTTTTTGAAAAAGGTTGTGATAACATTTTGGTCTGAGGGTGATAATTGAGCTGTTTCCGAAACACCACGTTCGGATGAATCAAAATAATCATTGGTTGGAACTTCAAAATATGCCTGATACAGACTTGTATCCGGATTGTTATGGAAGATATTCAGCAGAAAAACCAGCGCTACAATAGCGGCAGCAGAACTGATTGAATAGAGCGCAAGTCGAATAGGCTTCTTGCTTGTTTTCCCATTCCGTTCTTTTTGCAACAAGTTTCTTAAATCCAATTCTGAGATGGATTTAAATGTCTTTATTGCCTCTTTATCTTTTCCAACTTGCCGGACTGCATTTGCAATCTCTTTGTCGTTTATTGTCGTATTTTTATTTACTTCTTTCATGATGGAATTATATTAAACCGGCTTTTTTCAGTTTTTCCAAAATATAGGCTTTGACTTTTTTCATACATTTTGATTTTTGCGTTTTAGCTACATCAGCATTACTATATTCCTTTAATTGTGCAATTTCTTTCATGCTTTTTTCTTCCCAATAATAATAGGATAATATTTCTTTACAGGGACTCTCCATTTGATTAACCGTATTATAAATGATAAGGTCTCTTCGTTCTGTGTCGGATTCAGCATCTTTGTAAATATTTTCAAAATTACTCAAATCCTCATTAACTTGATATTGTTCTATTTTGAGATAATCTAATATTTTATATTTCCCTATTTGGAATAAATAACTGCGCAACGGAACGGTAAGATTTACTAACTTGTCATTTTGAATATTTTGGTGCATCGCCAAAAAAGCTTCCTGATAAATATCTTCTGCATCATCTTTGGGCAGATTATAATTTTTCATTGAAAAAGAAATGAAAGCATCCCTGTGTTCATTGTAAATTTCCGTTATTTTACGCTGATCATTATTTTTAATCACAAACAATTTGGAATTATATAAATTCTTTTCCGGCATATTATTCAAGGTATGTTGTTTCAAAAATGGCTTCCTGACGGGACATAAATTGTTTTGTTCTCTTTTTTAATTCATTCAACCATTGGATATAATTCGTTAAAATTAAATACTGATTATCCAAAGAACAAATAGCATAGGTTAATGTGCCGTAATAAATGCCATTATCTGCCTTATATTCATAGTTATTCTGATAAGACTTGCAGGCGCTAAGAACGGTTAGAGGCGACAATCCGTTGGTTTGCACCAAAGGTACATCTTTGTATTCTTTGGTATTTGTTCCCTTATATCCTGCATTTCGCGAAAATATAACGGCTGTACCACGCACAAATTCTTCCTCTTCCTCATCACCTCTGCTGCCGGATTGACTGTGACAGGCATCCAATGAAACAATAAGATTTCCCTTATTTCCTAATTTTTTTCGGATAGCTAACAGATATTTTTCTAATTCATCATCTCTCAAGTGATTTTCTCCTTCGTATTTTCCGGAATTAAAAAACATTTTTGCATCGTATGGAACAAGAGATTCATCCAATCCATCGGGTTCATCTCCATTATCATCTTCCATTTGCTGTCCATGACAGGAGAAATGAATAAAAACCACATCGCCCGGTTTGGCATTTTTTCCTAATAATTGCAAAGCTGTGACAATCTGTTTTTTTGTAGCTTGTTCATCTTTTAAGACCGAGATGTTCTTTTCAGAAAATCCCTGTTTTCTCAATACCGGAAGTAAAATCTTCCGGTCATTATCCGCATGAATGGTATTCCAGCTTGAATGATCGGGATAGTTGGAAATAGCAACTACCAATGCTCTATTTGTTCGGGCAAAGCCTGATAATTGAAAAGCAAGACAACAGATAATTATGGAAAATATAGTCTTCATGACTGCAAAGATACTAATTTTTTCACGGGAGGCTAATAGTTAGGTAAGAATATATAGTGCGACATGAAGCAAGATTGTATCGTTCAAAAATTTTGTTGTATCTTTGTGGCAGTTAAAAAGGTGTCGGCATGACAACTATCCAAGAAATAAAAAAGCTTCGGGAAACCGAACATAAAGTAGAATTTAAAGAGGCAAAAAGGGATTTCAATTTTGCCGGAGGTAGTCATGCCGACCCCAAAGAAAGACGAAAATGTGTACTTGGTTACGTTGTCGCCTTAGCCAATGAAGGGGGCGGATTTCTCATTTTGGGAGTAAAGGAAAAGAAAGAAATTCCACATGAAATAGTTGGAACCACTTTTGCGCAAGACAAGATTGGCGGATTAGAAGATGAAATATATAAACGCCTGTCTATTCGGGTAAAAATTACCGAATTGTTTGAGGACGATAAGCGGGTATTGGTATTTCAAATACC
>JAISKT010000143.1 GCA_031261295.1 Candidatus Symbiothrix sp.
GGGTAACGGCTGCCTTTAATTGTTCGGGACTTGCCTCCGGATTCGCATAAAGCCATTTCCAAACGGCAATATCCAACATGGAAACACCGGCAATTTCATACAATTGCCAGGCTTTGTCCAAGACATCCATCGCTTCTTTTTCCGGATCTTTGTTTTCAATACCCAATAAATCCAAATCCCGTTTTTGGAAAACAAAAGCCAATGCTTCGGTAAAAGCCGTATTCGGAACGCCGTTTAACATATAATAATCCACATCATACATGGAAAGCGTCTGCTCCACATTGTGTCCAAACTCATGAATAGCAATATTATAGCCCTTATAATCCATTCCCCCCGCAGGAATCCTTGTCCGCAAATGAGATTTGGCCCCCTTCATACCGGCGCCCCAGGCATGTCCGGAGCCACGAGCGGCATCTACTTCGATTTTACCGGCTAAGTAAGTCGCGCGTTCTTTCGTGAATCCCAATTTAGATAAGATAACCGGCAACTGTTTTTCCATCGCTTCGGCATCCGGATACAGTGCACGAGTCTGTTGGCTTAATGCTTCTTCATTCAAGTTGCTCCGGGGTTTGAAACCGTCGTACCAAATATCAAACGCTTCCAGGTTGCGTCCCAAACGATTAGCAACAATCTTGCCTACTTCTTTTAATTCGGGAGCAGTGAGATATTGCTTAAACAAAGCTTCGGCATCCTCCACAGAAACTTCCATATCTTCCGAAAAATTGCGGTCGATGTAGGTATTTCCGGTATAGGCATCAATGGCTTGCAAAGCCTTGAAATTATGGATAAATTTTTCGTAACGGACGGTCTTTTCAGCCGTTCCGGCAACTTCTTTTCCGGATTGATACATCGTATTGGTAAACGGATTCCATTCATAATCGCCGGAATTGATCACTTCTTTTGGAATTTCCTGCGAAATAATCCGTTTCATCGCTTCATAAATTGTTTGCTGCTTGTCCAACCCTTCCGCCCCTTGATTATAATCCGCTTTTATTTCGTCCCGCAAATTCCAATGGGCCAATAAAATCATGTCTTCCGGGAAAATCCGGTCGCCGTTTTTATTCAGCAAATGTCCGGCATAGATATTGTAATCAGCGATATAGACATCCGCCTCACTGAGAGCCGTTGAATACGCTTGCTGCACAGCCGCAGGAATACGGGAAGTAAATTTGTCGCCCAAACGTGCATACGCCCAAGCTAAACGGTTGTCGCCCAAGGCTTCTTTTTCTTCCAAAGAGAGGGCGGGAAAATTCAGGGCAATGAAAAAAGCCAGTTTATTGTCATAAAAATCATCACTGACATGCGTACCGGGATTATAAGCTGCAAATACTTCATCCACATCATGCATGGGACCGGTTTCCTCGTGTACATTCCGTTGGAGTTGCAGTGACATTTCGTTGAAATGGCCCCATACAGCTTCCAAATAATCGCTTATTTTCAGGAAAACCTGTTCTTTTTCTGTCGGGTCGGCAATGTAATTATCCTGACAGTACCGGATAAAAGCTGCTTCGCCTCCATCGGATTCCTGCCACAAACGAGCTACCTGCCGGACACCTTTTTCAATCAGCGCTTTATTGGTATTGTCTTTTTCCGACAAACTTGTAATCACTTGTTCAATGGCTTGCGGCGAAATGACCGTCTTTTGGGAAGTGTTGGTACAGGCAATCATACAGGCTGCTGCTATTAAAAGGAAAATACTTTTTTTCATTATGATATTTTTTTATACTCCTACCAAATTTCGATGGGAATTTACGCGCTCTTCTAATGTCTCTTTTATAAAGGCATTAATGGAAATTCCTTTTTCTTCTGCTCTTAGAGCCACTTTGCTATGTATATCACTTGGTATTCTTACATTCAGAGAGCCACTGAATGCTTTTCTCGGTTTAATGCCCAATACTGCACATCCTTCTAAATAACTTTCAATACCAGCTTCAAAATCTGCTTTTAATTCATCAATACTCGTTCCTTCGTATGTAATAGCATTTTTACTCATACCAAGGACTTTGCCATATAAGCAATTATCCTCATCGCTATATTCCACGCTACCCATATAGTCTTTGTAGTGTAAATATCCCATAATTACATTAATTCATTTTTATTTTGTCAACATTTCATGCATTGCGGCCGCCGCTTTCCGTCCATCCCCCATCGCCAATATCACTGTAGCGCCGCCCCGGACAATATCTCCGCCAGCATATACTTCCGGTAAATCCGTTTGCAAGCTGTCTTGATTCACCACAATTGTACCCCATTTGCTGACATTCAATCCTGAAAAGGCGCTTGGAACGAGCGGATTAGGCGAAACACCAATGGCTACCACCACCAGATCCACATCCATCGTTTCGGTAGCTCCGGGAATTTCCACCGGTCTTCTCCGGCCGGAAGCATCGGGTTCGCCGAGTTCCATTTTTTGCAGAACCACTTGTTGGACGCGGCCTTTTTCGTTGCCGGTATATTGAATGGGATTGTAGAGATTCATAAAAATAACGCCTTCTTCTTTCGCATGTTTCACTTCTTCCACCCGGGCCGGCATTTCTTCTTCCGAACGGCGGTAAATAATCAGGGCCTTTTCGGCGCCTAATCTGCGGGCCGTCCGAACCGAATCCATAGCCGTATTTCCGCCGCCGATGACCGCTACATTTTTGCCGAAGAAAACAGGCGTATCGGTTTCTTCCCGGTTGGCGCCCATCAAATTCACCCGCGTCAGGTATTCGTTGGATGATAAAACGCCGGCGAGGTTTTCTCCGGGGATATTCATAAAATTGGGCAGTCCGGCGCCTCCGGCAATGAAAATGCCTTTGTAGCCTTCCCGGTGTAAGTCTTCCTGCGAAATGGTTTTTCCGACAATACAGTTGGTGATGAATTTCACGCCCATTTTTTGCAGGTTGTTTATTTCCACATCCACAATATCGTTGGGCAACCGGAATTCGGGAATACCATATTTTAATACGCCGCCTATTTCGTGCAAAGCTTCAAAAACGGTCACATCGTATCCGTATTTGGCCATGTCGCCGGCGAAGGACAATCCTGCAGGGCCTGAACCGACTACGGCTATCTTAATTCCATTGCCTGCAGCCAGTTGCGGTACCGAAATCGAACCGCTTTCCCGCTCAAAATCAGCGGCGAAACGTTCCAAGTAACCGATGGCAACGGATGAGCTTTTCATTTTCAAGTGAATGCATTGGCTTTCGCATTGTTTTTCCTGCGGACACACGCGGCCGCAAACCGCCGGCAAAGCGGAAGTTTCTTTCAACGCTTTAGCAGCTTCCAATATCTCGTTCCGCTCAATATTTTTGATGAATTTCGGAATGTTCACTTCTACCGGACAGCCGGTGATGCAGGAAGGGTCGGGACAATCCAAACAGCGTTTGGCTTCCATCAAAGCCTGCTCTAAGGATAAGCCCAAATTGACCTCATCGTAACTGCGACTGCGGTATCCGGCATCCAATTCCGGCATTTTTACCCGGGGAATGGCCACCCGTTCTTTGTTTTTCAAACTTTTGCGTAATTCTTCTCTCCAAGGTTCGTTCCGCTGGGCTTTCAAATATTCTGTATTTGTCATAATATTCCTTTCATTCTTTTCATTCTTTTCATTTCCTTCATTATTCATAGTCTTTATAGGCATTTAATCGCAACATCATTTCATCAAAATCTACCTGGTGGGCGTCAAATTCAGGGCCGTCCACACACACGAATTTGGTTTTTCCTCCGACCGTTACCCGGCAGGCGCCGCACATTCCGGTGCCGTCCACCATAATGGTATTCAAAGAAGCAACCGTAGGAATAGTGTATTTTTTTGTCAGGAGGGAAACAAATTTCATCATAATCGCCGGCCCGATAGTTACACAAAAATCCACTTTTTCCCGGTTGATAACTTGTTCTACGCCATTGGTTACCAATCCTTTTTGGCCATACGAGCCATCGTCTGTCATGATAATCACTTCATCTGAAAATTTCCGGATTTCTTCTTCCAGGATGATTAGATCTTTGGTACGGGCCGCCTGAACGGTAATGACTTTATTGCCGGCTTTTTTCATGGCTTCCACAATCGGGAGCATGGGAGCAGTACCTACGCCGCCGCAAGCACAAACAACCGTTCCAAAATTTTCTATATGGGTGGCTTTACCCAAAGGGCCTACCAGGTCGGTAATGTATTCGCCTTCATTCAGGGCGCAAATCTTTTGGGAAGATTTACCCACTTTTTGAATAACCAAGGTAATTGTTCCGGCCTGAATATCCGCCGCTGCAATGGTCAGCGGGATACGTTCCCCGTATTTTCCCACTTTCACAATGACGAAATGGCCGGCTTTTCTGGCTTTTGCAATAAGAGGAGCCTCTACCTCCAGCTTGACTACGTTTTCGGAGAGCGCCTCCTTTTTGACAATTTGATTCATTTGTTTTCCGATTTATAAAAATCGACACAAATTTAGCGAAAAAAAATTGTAAAAAAAAAGCCCCGGTATTTTTATAAAAAAATAAGGGCTTTTCTCAAAATATGTACATCCGTCATTTCGGTATGACTTATGCGCTATCAGTTTGTACTATCTGCCGAGAGAGACATTCGATAGTTAATAGCCCACATAATAATATTGGTAAAAAAGTGCGCATTGTAAGCATTTTTGTAAATCTTATCGTTTGTCCTTACTTCCGGCGTTCCGTCTGTTGATACCTGAAGCGGGCGGTATTCTTTGGATCCTGAAGTAAAATCAAATTTACCTCCGCAAAATACACCGGCATCTCCAAATACAAAATAAGGTTTTTGCTTGTGCTTGATGGCAATAGGCCGATTTAAAGCATCCACAGCAAGTGTATCTGTTACAGCTGCTACCATAGGCGGTAAATTGAGTACAACGTTATAGTCACCATCCCGTCCGATTTGTTTACCGGTCAAATTCCGATAAATGCCATCTACATACGGATTACCTCCTCGCAAAGTAAACATGTCGTAACTCGTTTTGCTTCCGGAGAAGGCGGCTCCAAAAAAATTCGCATGCAGCTGTTTAACCGGCTCTTTATCAAAAGCGTCATCTTCAATACATTGAATCAAGACACCTCCACTGTTTACAAAATTAATAAGTAAATCTTTAAGTGTGGAGTTAATATGAAAATTGTAGGAAATAATTATAATATCTTGCCCAATGAAATTGGAGACTGCGTTTGAACTTTCAGAACGTAAAACATTTATTTTCTCAACGGGGCAATAAGGAAAGGGATCTTGATTGAGTCCGAATAAGGAACTGTTTTGAAGGATAAGCGGCACACCGCGATCTCCGTTTTTTCCCACTATATCAAAATCGCCATTGTCCTTTCCATAGATAAGCACATTGATGGCTGTCCCTACCACCGGAATGTCAACGGAGCAGGTGCCCATATCCGGGTCTGAACTATTGGAAGAAAGCGTATAAGTAAATATTCCGCTTCTTAGAGGAGTTCCGCCATTGGATTCAAGGGCTATTAATTGCGTTCCGCCGATAAGCATACCATTGCCTTCATATTGAACGCCATTGACCGAATCGGTTTCAATATGGTACATCTCGCCGGCTGCACTTTTTGGCGCTGTAATACGGATAGTGATGTATCCGGTAGAAGGCGTCCCTTTTTTCAAATTCGCGCGAGAAATATTTGCCGATTCACATTTGAATGAAAAGGCAGTCATAATGGTATCGTCGCTCACAACCGGCGCACTTTTACTCATAACGGGAACCCATTTCTCCCCGTCCCAAATACACAATCCGGCCTTCAGTTTGTCAACCTCTCTATTGATGTTATAAACAATCATCCCTTTGGAGGTCGTTTTTTGAGGTTCTTCTGTTGTTGCAAACAGGGGAGACAGTTCATCATACGCAACCAATTTCACTTTAGGAAATAAAACCCCTTTGGTCGCCGTGGTAGAATCGGAAGCGCTTATTTCCCTCTCTTTAAACTCTAATAATGCGCCTGCCTGAGGATCCAGAAGACTTCCAATCGTTACTTGTGCTTTTAAATCAACACAACAGGCAAATATTAAAGCCAATAACAACAAAAAATTTACAGATAAGTTAGTTTTCATAAACATTTATTTTTTTTTGATATATAATTATCGATCCTACGAAATAACACTGCGAATTTCGGCATAAACAGCATAAAAAATAGACTAAAAAGAAAATAATTATGTCTTTTTGTCATAAAAAGCAACTATTTTATTTTCAAAATGAGTTGTATTTTGACAATTTGTAAGTTTTTATGTCTAAAAAAGTAAAAAATAACTGATGCCATTTCAGAATGAGTTGTTTTTTTGTTGGTATTTAATAAATAATATATACCTTTGCGGCGAAAATAATTACAGGTAGTTATTTTCATTAGTATTCACTTAAATAAAAAAAAATGAAAAAAGTAATTCTTATGATGTTGGTTGCTGTATTAGGTGTAGCCACAGCTAATGCCCAATTCCTAAAAGGTGGAAAAACTCTATCAGGTAGCCTAACGGGTTTTGATTTTGGAATCACCAATATTGATGGTGTTGACGATTCTCGAATTAATGTTGATCTTGGCATCAATGGTTCTTATTTTGTTATTGATAATTTAGCGATAACAGCTGGAGTTGGTCTCAATAGTTATAAGTTTGGTGATTTTGACGGTACAGGCTTTGACTTTACCGTTGGTGCAAGATATTATTTTTGGCAGGCTTTATATGGTGGATTAGCTTATATAGGCGAGAAATCACCAAGCGAAGGTTCGGATTTTCTTAGCGCCGGTAAAATTGAAGTAGGTTATGATTATTACATTACGGATAATGTATTTTTTGAACCGGCTATATTTTTCAAACAAGGTTTTGGAGATAAGAACAAAGTAAACACATTCGGCTTATCTATCGGTATCGGCGTAAATTTCTAAGAAAATAGATTAAAACACAATAATAAATAAGGTAGGGAAACATTTCTCTACCTTTTTTTATTTAAATATCTTACCTTTGTACTCTATTAAGTCTAATAAAATATATATTTATATGAAAAAGGTATTTATTATTATGGTAACAGCTTTATTGTGTTTTTCCTGTAAAAATCAAAAACAAGAAACCGTACAGGTACAAGACCCTTTCGATTACAACGTAGAAAAATTCGCCGATTTAGGCATTCTCCGCTACCAGGTAACCGATTGGGACAGTCTTTCCCTGAATCAAAAAAAATTAATTTACTGTTTAAACGAAGCGGCTTTGGAAGGCCGTGACATCCTGTTCGACCAGAATAACCGCTACAATTTGGCGATTCGCCGGACCTTGGAAGCGATTTATACGAATTACGAAGGTGATAAAACGACCAAAGATTACGAAGAATTTGTCGTTTACCTGAAACGGGTTTGGTTCTCCAACGGGATTCATCACCACTACGGAGAAGAAAAATTCTTGCCCGGATTCTCCCACGATTTTTTTGCTCAGGCTGTGAAAGCCCTCCCCGACTCTATCGTTCCCACACGCGAAGGACAATCCGTGGATGCTTTTCTAACGGAAATAACGCCGGTCATCTTCACCCCGGATTTGTATGCCAAAAAAGTAAATCAAGACAGCAGCTTGGATGTCATTGTGGCTTCCGCCAATAACTACTACGGCGAAAGCGTGACACAAAAAGATGTGGAAAAATATTACAATGCAATGAAAAATCCAAACGACTCTACGCCTGTTCCTTACGGATTGAACAGCCGTTTGGTGAAAAAAGACGGTCAATTGGTAGAAGAAGTTTACAAAGTGGGCGGATTATATTCTCCGGCTATCGAACGCATTGTCTATTGGTTGCAGGAAGCGTCCAAATATGCGGAAACCGCTCAACAAAAACAGGTAATCGATTTATTGGTAGATTTTTATAAAACCGGAAGTTTGAAAAAATACGATGAATACGCTGTCGCATGGGTACACGATACGGAATCGATGGTGGACTTTGTCAACGGTTTTACCGAATCCTACGGCGATGCTTTAGGTATCAAGGCCAGCTGGGAATCGGTGGTCAATTTCAAAGATTTGCGTTCAACCGCTCTGACGAAAATACTGGGCGACAATGCCCAATGGTTTGAAGACCATTCGCCGGCAGATCCCCGTTTCAAGAAAAAAGAAGTAAAAGGCATTACCTTCAAAACGATTACGACCGCGCTGCTGGCCGGCGACTGTTATCCGTCCACGCCAATCGGAATCAATCTTCCCAACTCCAACTGGATTCGCAAAGACTTTGGTTCCAAGTCCGTTACCCTCACCAACATTACGGAAGCCTACGACAAAGCGGCTGCCGGAAACGGATTCAACGACGAATTTGTTTGCTGCACTTACGAAAAAGAATTGATGGAGAAATACGGTGCGCAAACGGACAATCTCCATACCGACTTGCACGAATGTTTGGGCCATGCGTCCGGACAATTGCTTCCGGGCGTAGATCAGGATGCGCTGAAAGTATATGGTTCCACGATTGAAGAAGGACGCGCCGACTTATTCGGATTGTATTATATGGGCGATCCTAAAATGCTTGAATTAGGCTTGTTAGATAATGAAGACGCTTACAAAGCCGAATATTACAAATACATCATGAACGGCCTGTTGACGCAATTGTCCCGCATCGAATTGGGAAAAGACATCGAAGAATCGCACATGCGCAACCGCGCCATGATTGCCCGCTGGGCGTTTGAACACGGGAAAAAAGACAATGTAATCGAACTGCGCAAAGAAAACGATAAAACGTATGTGGTTATCAACGATTATACTAAACTGCGCACCTTATTCGGCGATTTGCTGGCTGAAATACAACGGGTGAAATCGGAAGGCGATTTTGAAGGAGCTAAAAACTTAGTGGAACAATACGCGGTAAAAGTGGATCCGGAATTGCACAAGGAAATCCTGGAAAGATACGCCAAACTGAATATCGCTCCTTACAAAGGCTTTGTCAATCCGGTGTATGAAGCGGTAAAAGATGCCAATGGAAATATCACCGATGTGAAAGTTACCTATACGGAAGGCTACGCAGAACAAATGTTGCGGTATTCCAAAGATTATTCGCATCTTCCCACGTATAATGATTGATGTCCGTCATTGAAGAAATACTCTGTCAATGACAGAGTATTTCACATTTCATCATTTGTAGGTACTACCTCCGCCCAAATTACCTACATCAAGGGATTGTGCAACTACACCCTTTTTTATACTTTTGCATCCAAAATATATAAACTATATGAGAAAAGGAGTATTCATCCTATTCACAATTATCTTATTTGGACCGGGCGTATATGCCATAGAGGTATTTAAGAATATAAAAGATTCTATTTCAGGTGAATATACAGGCGATTTCTTTACAAATGTCAGCGGAGGAATAAAAACGGGAAGCGGTTATTTGGGAAAAGCGGATCTGAATTTCCAATTGGATTTCAGTGAAAAAAGCACATTGTTCTTTAAGGGAGCCATGACACACGGCGCCACTCCTTCGGAAAGTTATATCGGCGATAGCCAGACAGCGTCCAACATTGAAGCGGGAAATCACAGTTATGTACAGGAATTGTGGTTCCGGCAAAAGATTAACAAATTTGAATGGACAGTCGGCTTGCAGGATTTAAATAAATATTTTATGGCCGGTGATAACGCCGGCGATTTTCTGAACAGCTCGTTTGGAATTCCTCCGGTAACTTCCGAACATTTTGTTTTTCCTATTTTTCCGCTTACCGGATTAAGTATTTCGGGAAAATGGAATATTACAGATGTTTATTCCTGGAATACAGCCATTTATGATGGTTATCAAACACCGTTTGAACACAATCCACACAATTTGAAATGGAATGTGAATGCCGATGAGGGATTCTTGTTCATTTCCGAATTGCAAGTAATGAAGGAAAATAGATCATATAAGGCCGGAGGGTATTATCATATCGGTGCAAAAGATGCGGAACCGGAATTTAAACGAAATTTCGGCGCTTATTTTATTGGCGACTTTTCGGTAAATGAAACCTGGAATCTGTTTTCACAAGTGGTTTTAAGTTCGAAATCAAGCAAAACATTTGATCCGTATTTGGGTTTGGGCGCGACATTTAGTTATGACGAAAAAAGCAGTTTCGGCGCCGCCGTTGCCCATGCCGGAACGTATGAAAAGTCGTATAAACAGGAAACAACCATTGAGTGTTTTTACAAACGAACATTGTCTGATAACATTGAAATACAACCCGATATACAATATATTATCAATCCTTCCGGTAATACGGATGGAGGACTAAAGAATGCATTGGTGGGATTTGTACGGTTAAAAATTAACATTTGAGGAGTATGGAAGATCAAGAAAAGGCTATCCGTTATTTATCCGATTTGCGCATCGGAGAAACGGCTATTATTACGAAAGTCAAAGGATATGGCGCTTTCCGTAAACGGATTACCGAAATGGGATTTGTCTATGGCACGCGCGTGAAGGCCATCAAAAAAGCGCCTTTCCCTTTCCAGGATCCGATTGAATACGAATTGATGGGTTACCGCGTATCACTTCGGACAAGCGAAGCCCACATGATTGAAATCGTAAGCGAAGAAGAAATCCAATCACTTGAATCCCAAGCGTATGAAGGCGTTCTTATGGGAGATGATAGGGTTCGGATAGCCAAAGAAAAAGGGAAAACCATCCAAGTGGCTTTGGTTGGAAATCCCAATTCCGGGAAAACAACCCTTTTCAATTACGCTACGGGCAAACAGGAACGGGTCGGGAACTACGGCGGAGTGACGGTCGATATTAAAACCGCTCATTTCTCCAAAAACGGTTACCGGATTGACTTAACGGATTTACCGGGCACATATTCCATTTCGGAATATACGCCGGAAGAACTGTATGTGCGCAAACACCTCACCGAAACCTTGCCCGATATTGTAATCAATGTAGTGGATTCGTCCAACCTCGAACGGAATTTATTCCTGACCACTCAACTTATCGACATGAATATCAAAGTGATAATCGCTTTGAATATGTACGATGAACTGACTAAGAAAGGCGATCAGTTTGATTATGAATATTTGGGCAAAATGATTGGAATTCCCATCATTCCGACAATCGCTTCCAAAGGAAAAGGGATTGATGAACTGATGGAAAAAGTCATTGATTTATACGAAGAAAAGGAAGAAGTTTACCGGCATATCCATATCAATTACGGGGAAGACATTAACGCATCCATCGAAAAAATAAAAGCGGAAATAAAAAAGAATCAGATACTTACCGATAAATTCCACTCGCAATATGTCGCCCTTAAATTACTGGAAGACGACAAAAAATTTGCGGAACAAATAGACCAAATCCCCGGTACGGATCAATTGATGAAAGTTACCCGGCAAGAGATTGCGAATTTGGAAAACAAATACAACACCCGGATTGAAACGATTATCGCGGATGCCAAATATGCGTTTATCCATGGGGCATTAAAAGAAACTTACCGGACGCCGGAAAAAAGCGAAACCATCAAAGGTTACAAGATGGACGACCTGCTGACTCACAAATGGTGGGGCATTCCGATATTCATTTTTTTCATGTGGCTGATGTTTCAGATTACGTTTTCGCTGGGAAGTTTCCCGGTGGAATGGATTGAATCGGGAGTCGATTCCCTGAATAGTTGGCTCCAATCGTCTATGCCCGAAGGAATTTTGCATGACCTGTTGACCGACGGGATTATCGGAGGCGTGGGCAGCGTAATTGTCTTTCTTCCAAATATTTTGATATTGTTCTTTTGTATTTCGCTGATGGAAGATACCGGTTATATGGCTCGTGCGGCATTTATCATGGACAAACTGATGCACAAAATCGGCTTGCACGGAAAATCATTTATCCCGATGCTGATGGGTTTCGGATGCAACGTGCCGGCGGTAATGGCCACCCGGACATTGGAAAACCGGAAAGACCGTTTGCTGACAATGTTGATTATCCCTTTCATGTCGTGCAGCGCCCGCCTGCCGGTGTATATCTTGTTAATCTCGGCCTTTTTTGATAAAAACCACGGATTGATTATGCTCAGCATCTATATCCTGGGCGTTTCTCTCGCAGCAATCATGGCCATATTATTCAACAAAATTCTGTTCAAAAAACGCGATATTCCTTTTGTGATGGAATTGCCGCCTTACCGCTGGCCGACTTTACGGAATATCGGTACGCATACCTGGGGCAAAAGCGTTCAATATTTAACGAAAATGGGAACGATCATCCTGGTCGCCGCTGTGTTGGTGTGGGCATTGGGCTATTTCCCCCGGAATGATGAAAATCCGGAAGATTATGCGGCGCAAATGGAGAACTCTTATATCGGCCAATTCGGCCATTTCATAGCGCCGGCGATAGCCCCCTTGGGTTATGACTGGAAAATCGGCGTAAGTATCCTTACCGGCATGGGCGCCAAAGAAATTGTGGTAAGTTCGATGGGTGTCTTGTATCAATCCGGGCCGGATGCCAACGAAAATTCCGCCGATTTGAAAGAAAAACTCCGGGAACAAACCTTTACTTCCGGCGACAAAATCGGGCAAAAAGTATTTACGCCTTTAGTCGCCTATTCATTTATGGTATTTATTTTGATCTATTTTCCCTGCATCGCGGTGTTAGTCACCATCCGCAAGGAAGCCGGATTGAAATGGGCCGTATTTACAGCCGTTTACACCACCGCTTTGGCGTGGTTGGTCGCATTCGGTATTTATCAGATAGGAGGACTGTTTTTATGAATCTAAACGGACAAACGATTATTGTGGGTATTATCCTGTTACTTTGTGTTTTATTTGTAATCGCCCGGCTGATCCGGTTTTTCAAAAAAGACAAGGCGTGTTCGGATAAAAAATGCGAAGGCTGCAATTGCGGTTGCAAACGATAATTTGCTAAATCAAATTATTTTCTCTACTTTTGCGCTTAAACAAATTCAACGTTTCCTTGTGATTAGTCATGAGTAATTTTCCGGAAAATATGAAATGTTTAAGCCCCAAAAAAGACAATTTAGTCGAAAAATGGGCTTTCGCGACCGAGCAATTCTTGGATTTTGCCTGTGAGAAATGGGCGGTCATGTACATGAAGGAAGGGAGTGTATATGTTACCTCCCCCAGACAAAAAAAATGGTACATCCCTGCCGGAAAAATGTTTTTTATTCCGCCGAATCTTCCGGTCCATATCTGTGGAAAGAAAACCGGAAACCTGATTATCTGCCGCATGGAGGGAATTGATGAAGTGACTGTAAGTACAACCCCAAGTGGTATCGGGCATAAAGAGATAATCATGCTTTATGTAGATCGTTCCATTCGTTACTTTTTCCCCGATTTTTTAATGAATTATGACTGTGGATTAAAATGCAGGATGTACGTCGAAAGCAAATTGGATGAATTGTTATTTTTGATAAGGCATTGCAATTCGTATCTGACAACTCACTAATTTTTAACATATCCGGCATTGACATCGTAATTCATAATCATAATTCCAAAAAGAAAAGCTTGTAGTTGATTTTTTTTTCTTACATTTGTAGCTTAAAAATTAAATTATAAAATCACATATATCGTATGAAATTCGTCGTATCAAGTAATTTATTGTTAAGCCACCTACAGACAGTGGGCAGAGTGATTGCTTCTAAAAATTCTATTCCTATCCTGGATTGTTTCTTATTTGAACTTCGTGGAAATCAATTGGTTATTACAGCTGCTGATAGTGAAACGCGGATGATTACTACGATCGAAGTACAGGATGTGGAAGGGGAAGGCGTCTTTGCCATTCCATCCAAAAACTTGCTGGATTCGTTGAAAGAGCTTCCGGAACAACCGGTGACTTTCGACATCAATGACACCAGCCTCGAAATGTTTATTTATTACGAAAACGGTAAATATAATTTCATTGCACAAAAAGGGGACGAATATCCCCAGTCCAAGCCGTTAAGCGAAGATGCCGCCCGGTTGGAGTTGAGCGCGCCCAATTTGTTGGCCGGGATTTCCCGCACAATTTTTGCCAGCGGCGATGATGAATTGCGTCCGGTAATGAATGGCGTGTTCTTCGATGTAGATCCGGATAGCCTTACATTTGTGGCTTCGGACGGACACAAATTAGTTCGCTTCAAAAATCTGGGCATAGCAGGCAATGATAAAGCGGCTTTCATTCTTCCGAAAAAACCGGCGAACCTGTTGAAAACCATTCTTCCGCGCGAAGAAGGGAATGTAACGATTGGATTTGATACGAACAATGCCTACATTACAATGGAACGTTTTGTAGTCGTTTGCCGGCTGATCGAAGGCCGTTACCCGAATTATAACGGAGTAATTCCGCAAAATAATCCGTATAAAGTAAATATCGACCGCTTGATTTTCCTGAATGCCTTGAAACGGGTCACTGTTTTCTCGAATCCGGGAAGCAGCTTGATCAAACTGAATATTTCTGAGAACAGCATTTTTATTTCTGCACAAGATATTGATTTCTCTACTTCTGCTGAAGAAACCGTTGCCTGCGTTTACGACGGTGTTGGCATGAATATCGGTTTCAAAGGAACCTATCTCATCGAAATTTTGAATAATATTCCTTCGGAAGAAGTGGTTCTTGAATTGGCGGATCCTTCCCGTGCAGGGCTCGTTCTTCCGGCAGAAAACGAAGACAAAGAAGATTTATTGATGCTCTTAATGCCTATGATGCTGAACGAATGAAATTAAACTTAAAGAACCCCATCGTCTTTTTCGACCTCGAAACAACCGGTACCAACATTGTATCCGACCGTATTGTGGAGATTTCCTATTTAAAGGTATTTCCCAACGGGGATGAAGAATCTAAAACGCGGAGAATCAATCCGGAGATGCCGATTCCTCCCCAATCAACAGAAATTCATGGAATTTCGGACGAGGATGTGAAAGACGCTCCGACATTCAAAGCCATTGCCAAATCCTTAGCCGCTCAAATTGAGGGTTGTGACTTGGCCGGCTATAATTCCAACCGGTTTGATATTCCGTTGCTGGCCGAAGAATTTCTGCGGTCAGGTGTGGAAATAGACATGATGAAACATAAATTCGTTGATGTTCAAACGATTTTTCATAAAAAAGAACAACGGACATTGTCGGCAGCCTACAAATTCTATTGCGATTTGAGTTTGGAGAATGCACACACAGCCGAAGCGGACACAAAAGCTACTTACGAGATTCTGAAAGCCCAGTTAGACCGGTATCCCGATTTACAAAATGATATGGCTTTCTTAGCCGAATATTCCGCTTACGGTGATAATGTGGATTTTGCAGGGCGAATCGTTTATAACGATAAAAAACAGGAAGTAATCAATTTCGGCAAGTACAAAGGACGTTTAGTGGTAGATATCCTGCGCGAAGACCCCGGCTACTATGGCTGGATCATGGGTGGAGACTTTACCCTGCACACCAAAAAAATATTTACAAGTATCAAATTAAGGTCAGCTTTTAATAAGAGATAATTGAGTCTTCTTTATTTTTTTAAGGAGCTTAAGATTCTTAAGAATCTTAAGCTCCTTAAAAAAAATTACAATTCAAACCGGTTGAGGAAAGCATAAATCTCATTTGAGAAATCCTCTCCGTTTTCACTGAATGCGCCGATAATGTACTGGCCTTTCCAAACTACCGGAATATTGCCATTGTAGCGGTCTTTTACCAATAAATCACCTTCTGCAAAATCTTCTTTTTGTTTGGTAAAATTGAAATAATCACTCAGGATTTGTTGAGCGCCTTCCACCGTTTTCCCGTCAATGACAAATGCTTGAAAATCTTTTCCTTCCAAATGGTAATTCGCCGTATAAGCCGGTTTCAGAAATTCGTGACCGATGTAGTTCTGTGTGATGTAGGCTTCCGTATAAGGAATTAATTCTTCTTCCGGAAAAGCGTCGAAAATAACCGGATAATTGGCATCCGGATCTATTTTGCCGGCCAAACCTCGGGCTATTTCCTGCATTGCATTTTGAATGGCTTCTCCTTCATTACTGGCCGCCATTTTCACATAAATATCTCCGGAGAAGAAAAACAAACCATACTCATCCCCTTGAGCTTCCCCGCCAATTCCCTGATAATGAGTCATATCCGATGAACGTTCGGAAGCATACATACCGAAAGCATCTTCCGGACTTGCATGGCGATACGCCTGAATCGTGATATAATCATCGCCTTGGGTATATACCAAACTGGTCATTTCCTGAAAATTATTTTCAAGGAACAAAGGAGCAGCGCCATTGATGCGTTCATATAAGTTATCGCGATTGAAAACTTCAATGTCCGGTGAAATATCCCAACCTTCCACTTCCGGTAAATCGGCTCGTAATTCTTCGGGAGACTGGGCAAAAGCCTGTCCTGCAATGCAGAACAGGCCTAAAATAGTATAAATAATTTGTTTCATTATTATGCTAAGAAATAAGAAGGTACATTAACAATCGGAGTGATGGCAGCTATTTTATTTGCAATATTGAATCCGGAAGTACATTTCACAGCACAGGAAGTACATCCCGAACATTCATTGCCGGACAACGCCAGTCCCATCAGCGTATCTTTGGACAAAGCCGGCTGTTTGTAACCGTAATTATACATATAGGCACGCATAATGGTGGGTATCGGAAGATGTTTGCTGCAATCGCCCACACATTTTCCACAATTCTGGCAGTAAAGCATTTCATTGCTTTTCAAACCGGCCAAGTAGTTGACATCCTGTTCTTTCAATTCGGGAGAATGCGCTGCTTCCAGACAATTGTCCAATAAATCGAAGCTGGTGAAGCCCGGAATAGCAGTTGTGATATTCGGATTTTGCCACACCCAACGCAAGCAAGCGGAACCATCCACTTTTTTGTTTCCTTCGGCATCTTCCACACCGCCGACCATGGATTTCATGGCTACAAATCCCATACCGGCATCTACTCCCCGTTGGATGGCTTCATCCAATTCGGCCAGAATGCCCAATTTAAAGTTATAACTGAGCAGGCAAACTTCGTAAACACCGGTAGCGATCGCTTCATCTATCTGCGCCGGTTTATTGGCATGGGTAGAAAAACCGATGTGTTTGATTTTGCCTTCTTCTTTGAATTTCGTCAACATTTTCAGCAAACGGGGATCATTCAGCGAGCCTAAATCTTCGATGGCATGTGTATAAAAAATATCCACATAATCCATTTGCAGGCGGCGAAGACTGGTATTGAGCAATTCTTCGTATTCCGCTTCAAAATTGTCCGATTTGAGATTGGCTTTTCCTTTGGTCGCAATCGTAAACGTGCTCCGGTCTTTATCTTTGAAAAAAACGCCCAGCATTTCTTCGTTTTTCCCGTTTTGATAGCCATGAGCCGTATCGAAATGGGTAATCCCGGAATTATAGGCCGCGCGAACCACCGCCGGATTGTCTGCACGCATGACACCCATACTCAGGACAGGAATTTCTATTCCGGTATTTCCCAAAATACGGGTTGGGATCGTATCATCTTCTTTTTGTCTTTTCACAGAAGCCGCAGCTACCTGAGGAGCCACCAAAGCGCCGGCGCCGGCAAGAGCCGAAATGCTCAAAAATTTTCTTCGATTAATGTTTTTCATATCAATTGTTCTTTACCTTTATATATTAATAAGACAAAAGTAAACATTTTTTGCAAAAAATAATCCAACACTTAATTTATTTCTTGTATTTTATACGGAAACGGTCTGTTTTTCGTTAATACGTATGTATGAATATGAAATTCCACTTCATTCTGGTCTTGTTATTATCTGTTTGTTCGGTGCATGCACAACGAGTGAAATTGTCCGGTACGGTTTCCGATCCGGCGGGGCTTCCTATCGAATTGGCTGTGGTACAAGTGAAAGGCACCATCAACGGTACGCTGACAGATGAAAAAGGAAAATATTCACTTTCGATAGCTAAAAATGATTCCGTCACCATCGTATTTACCTGCTTGGGATACAACCGGAAAGAAGTCAGCATCGAAGATCCGCAAGAAGACCGGATTTTGAATGTGCAGATGCGCCCCCAATCGTACGAATTGGAGACGGCCGTTATCACCGCTAACCGTATCCAAACCAATACGATGGGAAAGATCAATACGGGCCAGGGACGGTTGTCGGTGGATGCCACGGGCGGAAGTATCGAATCGTATGTCATGACAGCCGGGGCGGGCGTTTCTTCCACCAATGAGTTGAGTACGCAATATTCGGTACGGGGCGGCAACTACAATGAAAATATCGTATATGTCAATGGAATAGAAGTTTACCGGCCGCTTTTGATTCGCAGCGGACAGCAGGAAGGTTTGAGTTTTATCAATCCGGATATGACCGAGTCCGTTCAATTTTCTTCCGGCGGATTCGATGCGCGGTACGGCGATAAAATGTCGTCTGTGCTGGATGTGACTTACAAAAAACCGGAGAAATTAGAAGGAGGAATCATGGGCAGTATGCTGGGCGGAAGTGCTTATGTGGGCAGCGCCTCCGGAAAATTCACCCAGATAACCGGCGTGCGTTATAAAAGAGGGACCTCCCTTTTAAATACACTTGATACCAAAGGCGACTACAATCCTACGGCTTTGGATTTGCAAACCTATCTGACTTATGCTTTTTCTAAAAAGCTGAATATGAGTTTTATGGGTAATTATTCCGACAATATTTATGATTTCAATCCCGGAAACCGGGAAACTTCTATGGGGTCAATAAATGATCAGATCCAAAAGTTTCAGGTTTATTATGATGGAATGGAGAAGGATCGTTTCCGGACTTTGTTCGGCGCGGCCACGTTAAAATACGACCTTACCGAACATGCGGATATCGCTTTGCAAGTTTCGGGATTTCAGTCACGGGAAGAAGCGACCTACGACATTTCCGGCGAATATTGGATCAGCAATGTATTGGAAGATGAATCGGATAATATCGGTACGGGAGTGTTTCATCAACATGCCCGTGATTACCTGAATGCAAAAGTATTCAACGCCACGGTTCTCGGCGCCGCAGGACTCAATCAGAACACGATCCGATGGGCTTTAGGCATTCAAAAAGAAGACATTAAAGACCGCATCAACGAGTGGGAACGCAGGGATTCCATGGGCTATTCATTACCTTACAATGAAGAAAAACTACGGGTTTTCAGCAGCTTGTATTCTAAAAACGACATTGCGTCCAACCGTTTTTTCGGATATATCCAGGATACTTATAAATTCCGGACGGATGCCGGACTGTTTTCATTAACCGCCGGAATACGGGGAAGTTACTGGAGTTATAACGGAGAATTCCTTTTCAGTCCGCGGGCTTCTTTAGGATTTGTTCCCGGGAAAAACCAGAATTTTACTTTCCGGTTAGCAACCGGCATTTACTATCAATCGCCTTTTTATAAAGAATTTCAGGTAGTAAATACGAATGAGAATGGAGACGGGTACATTACATTAAATAAGGATATTGAATCGCAACGTTCCATTCATTTCGTTTGGGGAGGAGATTATAATTTCAAAATGCAAGACGGACGGCCTTTCAAATTTACAACGGAGCTATACTACAAAAAATTAGACAGATTAGTTCCTTATACTGTGAATAATGTGCGCATTTGGTATTATGGTGAAAATGTTTCGCATGGATATGTTACCGGAATCGACACTAAATTATTCGGAAAACTGATTCCCAAGACAGATTCTTGGTTGGGGTTTTCTTTGATGCAAGCCAAACAGTATATAGATGGAAAAAAAGTTTCCATGCCTACCGATCAGCTATATAATTTCACACTCTATCTCAGCGATTATCATCCGAAATACGAACGTTTGCAAGGTAATTTACGAATTATTTGGGCGCAAGGTTTGCCTTTCAGCGCTCCCGGAAGCGAATATAAACCCGACTACCAAGCGCCGCCTTATCGCCGGGTCGATTTTGGTCTGAGTTATCTTCTTTGGGGAGAGGAAGATCAAACCCGTACGACTTCTTTTTGGAGCAATTTCAAAAATATATGGGTAGGTGTGGATTTATTTAATCTGTTTGATATAAAAAATGTCAGTTCCTATTCCTGGTTTACAGACGTAACCGGCGAGCAGAGAGCCGTTCCCGATAAATTGACAGGCCGCCAACTTAATATTAAATTAATAGCTGAATTTTAAAAATAAATTAATTAAACATAAGTGTGGTTTTTAAAAAAGATACTATCTTTGTACCTTAAATTTAATACTAATTAATAATTAATTTATTTAGCAATGGATATATCACATATCGAGCACATAGGGATTGCCGTGAAAAGCATCGAAGACCAGCTTCCCTATTACGAAAAAGTATTGGGATTAAAGTGCTACAATATCGAAGAAGTAGCTGACCAGAAAGTAAAAACTGCATTTTTCAAAGTAGGGCAAACAAAAATTGAACTACTTGAACCTACCTCAGAAGAGTCCACCATCGCAAATTTTATCGAAAAGAGAGGAGAAGGCATACATCACATCGCTTTTGCCGTTCCGAATGTAGCCGATGCGCTGGCAGAAGTAGAATCCAAAGGTGTCAGACTGATTGATAAAGCTCCCCGTGGCGGAGCCGAAGGTCTGAGCATCGCCTTTCTGCATCCAAAATCAACCGGAGGAGTATTAACGGAGCTTTGTCAATAGAGATAAAAGAAGAGTGTTTAAGGAGCTTAAGAGTCTTAAGTAACTTAAGAAACTTAAAAAAATAAATAAATTATGAGTAATCAATTAGATAAGGTAAGAGAACTTATCGAATTACGGGTGCAGGCCCGTTCAGGTGGTGGAGAAAAAGCCATTGAAAAACAACATGCCCAGGGTAAATATACCGCCCGGGAACGTATTGCGATGCTACTCGATGAAGGCAGCTTCGAAGAATTGGATATGTTCGTAGAACATCGCTGTACCAATTTTGGTATGGAAAAGAAAAAATTCTTAGGCGATGGCGTTGTGACCGGTTATGGTACCATTGAAGGCCGGTTAGTTTATGTTTTTGCACAAGATTTCACCGTTATCGGCGGTTCTTTGTCGGAAACGATGGCATTGAAAATTTGCAAAGTGATGGATTTGGCGATGCGTATGGGCGCTCCTATTGTGGGTTTGAACGACTCAGGCGGCGCACGTATCCAGGAAGGAATCAACGCATTGGCGGGCTATGCCGAAATTTTCCAACGCAACATTCTGGCTTCCGGGGTAGTTCCCCAGATTTCCGGTATCTTTGGCCCTTGTGCCGGCGGCGCTGTGTATTCCCCGGCTTTGACTGACTTTACCCTTATGGTTAAGGATGTGAGTTACATGTTCTTGACAGGTCCGGCTGTCGTAAAAACGGTGACAGGCGAAGATGTAACCCAAGAACAGTTAGGCGGAGCGCAAGTACACGCCAGTCGTTCGGGTGTTACCCATTTTGCCGTTGAATCAGGAGAAGAAGGTCTCGCTTTGATTCGTCATTTATTGAGTTTCCTTCCGCAAAACAATCTGGAAGAAGCGCCGATTCGACCCACCAGCGACCCGATTGACCGTTTGGAAGATTCCCTGAACGAAATCGTTCCCGACAATCCAAATAAACCCTACGATATGTACGAAGTGATTGGCGCCATTATTGATGACGGAGAATTTCTCGAAATACATGCCGATTATGCCAAAAATATCATTGTCGGATTCGCCCATTTCAACGGACGTTCGGTGGGTATCGTAGCCAATCAGCCAAAAGCTTTGGCCGGCGTATTGGACATCAGCGCCTCCCGGAAAGCGGCTCGTTTTGTTCGTTTCTGCGATGCATTCAATATCCCTATTGTAACCTTAGTTGACGTTCCGGGATTCCTTCCGGGAACCGGTCAGGAATACGGCGGCGTAATCACTCACGGCGCCAAATTGTTGTACGCTTACGGTGAAGCAACCGTGCCTAAAGTAACAATTACGTTGCGTAAATCGTACGGTGGTGCGCATATCGTGATGAGTTGCAAGCAATTGCGTGGTGATATGAATTACGCTTGGCCAACGGCGGAGATAGCCGTAATGGGTGGTAAGGGTGCCGTAGAAGTACTGTATGCGAAAGAAGCAAAAGCGTCTGAAGATCCGGCTAAAGTATTTGCAGAAAAAGAAACAGAATACACAAAAGCTTTTGCAAATCCTTATAATGCAGCGAAATACGGTTATATTGACGACGTGATTGAGCCGCGTAACACCCGTTTCCGTATCATTCGCGCCTTGCAACAGTTGTCAACCAAGAAACAGACAAATCCTGCTAAAAAGCACGATAATATTCCTTTGTAATAATTATAAATTATAAATTATGAATTTTTGGAAAAAAAATAATACAGAGGAAACATCAGAACAGGCAACCAATCAATCGGGCGAAATTTCCGCCGCTATTGCGTTAGCGCTGTATGAAGGTACCGGTCAATCGAACGAAATCTTTGCTGCCATTGCATTGGCATTGTCCGGAACGACCGAATGGCATGATTTGGAAAGCAACGTGTTAACCATTCACAACGTAGTAAACAATTATTCGCCATGGAGTTCTAAAATTTACACATTGAGAGAGTTGCCGATAAGGAGATAAATTTTCAGCAACTTGAGTTGTAGAACAAAAATAATAAATAATAATTAAATACATTTTTAAAAATGAAAAGTTTCAAATATACAATTAACGGGAACGTTTACAGAGTTGTGATCGGTAACACAGAAGGCGACATCACTGAAGTGGAAGTGAACGGCAAGTCTTACCAAGTGCAAATCGACACTCCTGCGCCTGTAGCCGCTCCTGCACCTGAGAAAAAAGCAGCGCCGGTGGTGCAACGTCCTGCTCAAGAGCCGGTAAAACCGATTACTAAACCGGTAGTGGTTGCTTCGGCTGCCGCCTTGAAATCGCCGCTTCCCGGTATCATCCTTGACATCAATGTCAAAGTGGGTGATGCAGTGAAAAAAGGACAAAAAGTATTGACTTTGGAAGCCATGAAAATGGAAAACGCCATCAATGCCGACCGCGACGGAGAAATTCAGGCCATAATCGTGAACAAAGGAGATTCTGTATTAGAAGGTGCGGATCTTGTTGTAATTGGATAAAATCATGGGATTCTTTAGTACGTTGAACACATCTTTTGTTAACATTAAATTCATTTTTTAACTCTATCTTTATGGGAACAATAACTTTTTGGTGGATTGCTTTTATTGCAATTTTCATCGTGGTCTATTTTGTTGATATGTATGTAACAGATCATCGCGAAGGCGAAATCTCCGTTAAAACATCGCTCAGTTGGACAGGCGTTTGGATTTCTATCGCGCTGCTCTTTGGCTTGGCAATTTTCTTTTTCTTTCCACAAAATGCAGATAGTGAGGTAATTACTTCGCACGAAATGGGAATGAAATTTATTGCGGGCTACCTTACCGAATATTCGCTTTCGGTCGATAATCTGTTTGTGTTTATAATGATTTTCTCGATGATGGCTATCGCCCCTCACAATCAGCCTAAACTGCTGAAATTGGGTATTTTGATTTCTATCGTGTTGCGGATATTGTTTATTCTGGCGGGAATGGCGCTCGTTCAAAAATTTGAATGGGTAATTTACATTTTCGGCGCCATTTTGGTTTATACCGCTTGGAAAATGGCTTTTTCAAACGAAGAAGACCAGGTGGATCCCAAATCGAACATTCTCTACAAGGGTGCGTCCAAAATTTTCCC
>JAISKT010000177.1 GCA_031261295.1 Candidatus Symbiothrix sp.
TGGGGGAGGAGGATTTGGGGTGGCTTCGCCACCCCAAATCCTCCTCCTGCTCCCCACAAGTGGCATCGTCCTGTCGACTAAGCGAGCTTGCGAGCGCATGGAGACATCTGCTGATAAACCGTTAATCATTATTCCTGCAAATTACGGACAAATGGATGCATTGGATAGGATTGAGGCCGCGATGTGACCTGCGTAAAAGTTATTGTAACATTACAAAGAATAAATATGACCTGTATGATACTTATTGTTACATTCTGAAACACTGATACACACAAATTGTTCGTAATTTTACTTCTGTGAATTCAGACATACTTTGATTGTTAAACATAATTTTTTAATTCATGAAAACAAAAATTACTTTTTTATTGCTGTTGGTAAGCATTTTTCTGACAGCCGGTGTATTCGCTCAAACTTCTCCTCCGCTTGTGTATAGCGTAGAGAATACCGGCGCAAACTGTACGGCTCCGGCTTTACCCGCTCCGGCTGATTTGCCTTCCATCATTCGTTTGCCCAATCCATTTGAATTTTCAAACGGGCAAAGCGTTGTCAATACCTTGAACGACTGGTCGTGCCGGCGCAACGAAATCAAGTTGGAAATTGAAAACTACGAAATCGGCTTTAGACCTACCCGCCCGGCCAATATCGCGGCGACTTTTACGCCCGATTCGGTGTATTACACGCAAGAACTGGATTGGTCAACCATTGATTTTACCGACCCGGAATGGTATCTTAAACTGACCGATGATAATTACACCAATGTAGAACACAAGGCGAATTTTCTTTCGGTAACAATCGTTGAAAACGGGAAAACACTTACCTTGTCTTCCGAGGTAAATATACCTGCCGGAACGGGACCTTTTCCCGCTGTGATAGGTATTAGCGGCGCTACCGGCAGTTTGCCTGCTTCACTTTTTGCCAATTGCATCCAAATTAACTACAATCCCGGTCAAGTGGCTGTAGATGGCCAAGCCAATACCGGCGCCTTTTACGAGATGTACGGAATCCAAGCCGGTCACTACTCTGCCTGGTCTTGGGGTGTAAGCCGCCTCATTGACGGTTTGGAATTAGTACAGTCGCAAATGAAAATCGATTTGGCGCATATTGCCATCACCGGCTGTTCCCGTTACGGGAAATTGGCCTTGTTTGGCGGCGCTTTCGATGAACGTATTGCGCTCACCATTGCTCAGGAACCCGGTGGCGGAGGTGCAGCTGCCTGGCGCGTTTCGGAATCAATCGGTAATGTGGAGAAAATAGACAACACAGATTATTCATGGTTCTTGCCGGCGATGCGGGATAATTTTAAAGGAAAAGTGGACCGCTTGCCGCACGACCATCACGAATTGATTGCAATGATAGCGCCCCGCGCCGTTTTGATTTTGGGAAATGCTACCATCGATTGGCTGGCAGATCCGTCCGGATACGTTTCCTCTGTGGCTGCTCGCGAAGTATGGAAAAAATTTGGTGTTGAAGATCGGATGGGATGGGATTTTACAGGTGGACACGACCATTGCGCCGCCCCCGCCAGCCAAACGGAAGCTGCAGGCGAGTTTATCAAACGGTTTTTGTATAACGACAACACAGCGAATACGGAGATTTTAACATCACCCTTCCAAGATGTAGATTATCAATTTTGGATCAAGGACTGGGCTAACGTAACCCAACCGACTGTACCACAGCAAAATTTATTCTATGAACCGGAAACAACGGCTTGTGGAACCTTGGGAAGTGATTTCGTTATAGAGAGTGACGCAAACGCTTCCGGTGGTAAATATGTAACGGCAGGTAGCGGCTTGAGTAGCCTTACGGAAGCGCCGGGTGCAAACGGACAAATAAGAATTACGTTTGATACGGAGAATAACGGAGAAGCTTATGTTATCCTGCGCGCCAATTGTGCAAACAATTCCAATGCTTTTTGGGCAAAAATAGATGACGACGAGTTTGTACTGTACGATTATTTGGATACTTACGGACAATGGCAATGGGTTCCCTTGATTGCCAACCGGCCTTTGCCAAAAGGTACTCACATACTTACGATCGCTTATGCTAAGGCCGGCGCTAAATTAGACCGGATTCTGATTACGAACGATCCTGCCGCCATCCCGACTTCCGGTTTTGGCGGAGCGGAAAACGATTGCCAGCCTCCGCAAAAATATATCAAATTAGATTTTGAAAATGGAAATATCAACGACTGGTCAAAACTGAATCCGGGAGCAGGTATCGACATTACGCAAGAAGATAAACATGAAGGAAGCTATGCACTTAAAATGGTAAACGGATCCAGTACCAGCGCTTGGAGTGTTCAGGTAACGACTCCGGATGTTGAAATCCATTCAGGACATACCTATACGGTTACTTTTTGGGTGCGTGCAGTAGGCGGCGGCGGAAAAGGTCGAATTTCTACAGCCGGCAACGGAGCCTTGGGTGGAACCTATTGGAGTGATTTTGAAGTAGGCAGTGATTGGCAACAAATTACCTATACCAATTTGGTTGCAAACGGCTCTACCGTTAAGTTAGCATTCGATATGGGATACGTTGCAGATAAAGCGTACTACATTGATGATATTATTTTCGATGATACGGATATGACGGATAACGTTGGAATCAAACCGGTCTATGTGGATTGGACGGGAAAAATATATTCTTCGGAAAAAGGAAAGATCGATGTCTTGGCACCCAACCATTCGGAAGTGCAAATAATGGATCTTCTCGGAAGAAAAATAGGAAAGAGTATTGTTTCCGACTCCTCTTTGCAATTTTCGGTACATCCCGCAGGCGTTTATATAGTTAGTATTAAAAGCAATGGCCGTAGCTATACGCAAAAGGTAATTGTCAAGTAAAAAGTCTATATTGCAAAATAGTCCTCAAAACACTTGGATATTCATAAAAATGTACTATCTTTGTAACAGATATCGGAAAGGTAAAATCATAGCCAATTATGATTCGGACTGGAAACAGAGATGATATTGAGGCAGTGCTACGGCTCGGTCGCTGCGGGACGGATTGGTACCGTTACTGGTCATTCAAACAAATAGGAAACTTCGGTTTCCTATTGTTTTTTATAAATTAATCGCACGTCTCCATTTTCATATAGCCAAACCTCATCAATATCATATTTGAATGTTTTATCAGATAATCTTTTCAAAATATTGTTCAGAATATAACGATCTTCGATGTCTTTATTATTGTTGATAATCACACGTGATGCTTGTTGAGTTCCTTGTGTCAACATGTGAGAAATCTTTTTTTTGCTAAACGGTGGCACAAAACTCTCGTATTCATAAAATTCACCGGCAATAATCAAATCAGGACATTTACGTTCATAAACTGTTCCTATCAGATTTCCAAATATCTGTTTATATTTTGCATCTTTGTAGTGAACTTCAGTTGGGATCAGCACGGTGTTACCTTGTTGCGCAAAGAAAAGCGCTATCGCAAGTAAATCTTCATAGTCTGATTTTTTGACAAATCTATCCATGATTTCAATACGTCCTCCATTGGAAAAGGCTTTGAATAATGTAAAATGCTGCATCAGGTCAGTAATTAAATTTTGAATGCAAACATACAACGATTCTTTCGATTACACAAGAATAGTCAAAGCAAATTACGGACAAAAATGAAAACACGAATTACTTTAGCCAAAATGTGACCAAAACACAAGGATAGGATACAAATAAATGGTTACTTTATTTCGCTTTTATGTATTTTTGAACACTCTTAAATAAAAAATTATTCATGAAAACACCGTATCAATCCGGTTTACGACAAAAAAAACAGTTATATCTATTACTGGTTTTTATCTTGTTGTCTCCTTATTCGGAAATGATGGGAAAAGGTAAAATCTCAAAGGATGATGCTCCGCTTTTTACCCATTTTACTTATACCGGAAACGATGAAGTATATAGAAATAATCCATTAGCGCCGGACGAGTTTTATTCGCCCATTTTGCAAGGCTGCTACCCCGATCCGAGTATCACGCGCAAAGGAGCCGATTATTATTTGGTGAATTCTTCGTTCGCCTTTTTTCCCGGAGTACCTATTTTCCATTCCAAAGACCTCGTAAATTGGCGACAAATCGGACATGTATTGGACAGACCTTCGCAGTTGAAAGTTCAGGATGCCGGAATGAGTAAAGGTATTTATGCACCTGATATTAAGTATAATCCGAATAATGATACCTTTTATATGATCACCACGCAAATTGCAGGCGGAATAGGAAATATGGTTGTCAAAACCAAAGACCCTGCCGGCGATTGGAGCGACCCGATCAAACTTGATTTCGAAGGGATTGACCCTTCGCTGTTTTTCGACGACAACGGAAAAGCCTGCCTGGTACATAATGACGCTCCCGAAAAGGCCTTATATGAAGGTCACCGGGTGATTAAACTATGGGAATATGATACGGAAAACGACCGGGTAATTTCCGGAACCGACCAAATTATTGTGGATGGCGGTGTGGATATTTCTCAAAAACCAATATGGATTGAAGGGCCTCATCTCTACAAGAAAAACGGACGTTATTACCTGATGTGCGCCGAAGGTGGCACCGGCGATTGGCACAGCGAAGTAATTTTTGTAAGCGACCATCCCAAAGGGCCTTATATTCCGGCAAAAAACAATCCGATACTTACCCAACGCTATTTTCCGGCCGACCGGAAAAATCGGGTCGATTGGGCGGGACATGCCGATCTTGTAGAAACGCCCGAAGGCAACTATTACGGCGTATTTCTGGCCGTTCGTCCCAACGAAAAAGGACGGGTAAATACCGGTCGGGAAACATTTCTTTTGCCCATAGATTGGACAGGCGAATTTCCCGTTTTTGAAAACGGCTTGACGCCTCTTTTGCCCAAGCAGAAAATGCCCGCGGGAGTGGAAAATAAAAGCGGCAAAGAGGGATTTTCCTCTAACGGCAATTTCACGTTCACAGATCCTTTTACAACTGAAAAATTGGATGACCGATGGATTGGCGTGAGAGGTCCGCGAGAAGATTTTGTGGAAAGATCGAAAAACGGCTTGAAAATCAATCCGTATCCAACCCATATAAAGGAAACCAAACCGGCATCGGCGCTTTTTTTCAGGCAACAACACAAACAGTTTGAGGCCACAGTGACAATGGATTACAAACCTAAATCCGAAAAAGATTTGGCCGGCATTGTTTGTTATCAAAAGGAAACATTTAATTATGTATTCGGGGTAACCAAAAAAGAAAAGGCTGAGAAAACAGATGATTATTATCTGATTTTGGAACGAACGGAAAACGGCAAATCAACGATTATTGCCGGTGAAAAAATAGACTTACGCAATCCTGTTCAGCTGAAAGTAGAAGCCAAAGGGGATGATTACATATTCAGTTATGCTATTGATAATAATGGTTTTAAAAATATTAGCGGTGTAGTTTCCGGCGATATTCTTTCAACCGACGTAGCCGGAGGATTTACCGGAAGTTTGATTGGATTGTATGCTACTTCTGCCAACGATGCCCAACCCTGAAAAAATATGTAGGAATAATTTTAATATACATAGATATCATGAAAAAGAATATTGTACTACTTTTATTATTGGCATTCTCCCTGTCTGCCAGGACAGAAGTGCGCTTGCCTCAGCTCGTTAGCGACGGAATGATTGTGCAGCGCGACGCCCCTGTCAAAATTTGGGGTTGGGCTTCGCCCAATGAAAATATTACCGTGAATTTCAACGGCTCCGGATATCAAACTTCAGCGGACAGGGATGGAACATGGAAAATAACCCTTCCCGCTCAAAAAGCAGGTGGCCCTTATCTTTTGAAAATCAACGATATTGAACTGAAAAATGTGTTGATCGGCGATGTCTGGCTCTGCTCCGGACAATCCAATATGGAAACACCCATTTCCCGGGTAATGTCCCTGTATGGTGATGAAATAAATAATTATTCCAATCCCCATATCCGCTATGTCAAAATACCTTTAACCTACAATTTTCATGGGCCGCAAGCCGATGTGCCTCCTTGTAATTGGGTGGATGTGACACCCGAAACCGCTCAGGACTTCTCGGCTGTCGCTTATTTTTTTGCGAAAGAAATGTACGAAAAGACAGGCGTTCCGGTCGGATTGATTAATTCCAGCGTAGGCGGTTCGCCTGCCGAAGCTTGGATCAGCGAAGAGGCGTTGAAACCTTTTCCCGCCTTGTTGAACGATATGCGCATCTGCCAATCGGATGAATTTGTGGCCGAAATGCAACGCTTGGGTTCACTGCCGGGGCGCCGTTGGCACACAATAGTAAACGAACAAGATAAAGGGCTGAACGAAGCAATCCAATGGTCTTCGCCCGCCTACAACGATAATTCCTGGCCCACGACTGATCTATTGGACAACGCCTGGGGGAAAAACGGATTGTATCCTGCCAATGGTGTTTTTTGGTTCCGGAAAGAAGTAGAAATTCCTGCCGGTTGGGCCAATCAATCCGCATTGTTGTTCATGGGACGCATCGTGGATGCCGATTCTGTGTTTGTAAACGGTGTTTTTGTCGGGACAACCGGCTACCAGTATCCTCCGCGCAACTATCAGGTTCCTGCGGGAGTATTAAAAGCCGGCAAAAATCTGGTTACGGTGCGCTTGATCAGCCAAGGCGGTTTTCCCGAATTTGTGAAAAACAAGCCCTACAAAATAGTATTCAACAATCAGGAAATCAGTCTCGAAGGACAATGGAAATACAATGTCGGCGCTTTGATGCCTGCGGCAAGCGGCGGTGGAATCACCTTCCAATACAAACCGGTGGGACTTTACAACGCGATGATTGCCCCGCTGCAAAATCATGCGATCAAAGGATTTCTCTGGTATCAGGGCGAATCGAATACCGGAAGAACAGCTGAATATTACGATTTGATGTCCACGCTTATCAGCGATTGGCGCAACTTATGGAAAGGCGAATTTCCTTTCTTGATTGTTCAGTTGGCGAATTTCATGGAACCGGCTTTATTGCAACAAAATAGCGGTTGGGCGGAATTAAGGAACGTACAATTGGAACTTTCAAAAACGATACCCCATACGGGTTTAGCCGTTGCCATTGATATAGGTGAATGGAACGATATTCATCCGCTAAACAAAAAAGATGTGGGAAAACGGCTTGCGCTACAAGCCCGGAAATTAGCCTACGGCGAAAAGATAATAGCCGATGGACCGGTTTATCAATCGTCTAAAATAGAAGGAAATAAAGTCATCCTTTCGTTCAAGGAAGGTACTAACGATTTAAGGCCGGTGGACGAACTCAAAGGCTTTGCCGTAGCAGGCGCCGATGGCCTTTTTAAATTGTCAAAAGCGACTGTTAACGGAAATCAGGTCATTGTTTGGAACGACGAAATTTCCCAACCGGTAAAAGTTCGCTATGCCTGGGCGAATAATCCGGAGGGGGCAAATTTATATAATAAAGAGGGCTTGCCCGCATCGCCTTTTCAAACGAAATAACGGATTTAATTCGCAAACCTTCCAGGTTTTCAAAACAACCCGCAAACCTTCCAGGTTTTAAAAACCTGGAAGGTTTAGAACCCTTAGAAGGTTAAAAAAACAGTATATAAAAAAACAAACAAATGAATACGCAACATTTTCATTACAAGGAATTTATCTTATGTCTGGCAGGAATACTCGCCCTACTCTTGCCAAGCTGCCAACATTCCGCACCCCGCTCGAATCAAGAACAAATTGTTCTCAACGATTCCGGTTATTTTGAAACGAGAGGCTTGAACGTCATGGTTTTCAGCAACTGGTACGACGGATCGTTCGATGATGCCAAAATAGCCGGCGTGGAAATCATTCATCATGGTGTCCGCACAGTTACCAATGGCGATGTCCGTCTGAACCCGACTCCGGGACAATGGGATGCCATTCCCGAATTTGTGGAACGGAAAATAGACCGGGAAAACCAACGCATCGAAGCCGTCCTGAAATATCCCAAATATGATTTTCAATACAGCATAACAGGCGAATCCCGTGGAGAGAGTATTTATGTGTGCGTATATTCCGATCAACCTGTTCCGGAAGCCCTACAAGGCATTGCCGGCTTTAATCTCGAATTTTTGCCTTCCGCTTATTTCGGAAAATCATATATAATGGACGAAACCACCGGCGTTTTTCCTTTATATCCAAGCAGCAACATGACAACGATTAACGGAGAAAATGAACCTTTGCCCCTGGCTTCGGGGAAAAAGATTGACCTGGCTCCGGATGATACGGAAAGACATATTACGATTTACAGTCCTGAAAATGAACTCTTTTTATTCGATGGCCGGAACAAAGCTCAAAACGGTTGGTTTGTCGTTCGCAGCTTGTTGCCTGCCGGAAAATCCGGAAAATTAGCCGAATGGTTTATCTCCGCTGAAACATTGAAAGACTGGACACGCAAGCCGGTCATTGCCCATTCGCAGGTAGGTTATCATCCGGATCAACAAAAAACGGCGGTCATTGAATTGGATAAAAATGATGAACGGCGCTATCCCGTCCAATTAATTAAGGTAAACGAAGATGGCGCTACAACTCAGGTGTTGAGCCAGGAAGCTAAACCTTGGGGCCGGTATTTACGATATAATTACCTGACATTTGATTTTTCTTCGATCAAAGAGCCGGGCGTTTATCGCTTGCAATACGGCGATGTGATAACTGCTCCTTTCCGCGTGGATGCCAACGTGTATCAAACCGCCTGGCATCCAACGCTCGATGTGTATTATCCCATTCAGATGGATCATATTTTCGTGCGGGAAGCATACAGGGTTTGGCATGGCGATTCCCATCAGGACGATGCCTTGCAAGCCCCCGTCAATCATCACCATTTTGATTTGTATGCGCAAGGTGCAACTACCGGTACTAAATACAAACCTTTGCAACATATTCCCGGATTGAACGTGGGCGGCTGGTATGATGCCGGCGATTTCGATATTCGCACGCAAACACAACATGCAGTGATTATGGATTTGGTGCGCATCTATGAACAGTTTGGTATCGACCGGGACGAAACGACTATCAACCAAAAGACCCGGTTGGTGGAAATACACGTACCGGATGGACAACCGGATATTCTCCAACAAATTGAACATGGCGTCCTTCAACTGCTGGCGCAACAAAAATCAGTAGGTTATGCTGTAAATGGTATCGTGGAATCGCATATCGAGCAATACCGCCATTTGGGCGATGCGGTGAATAAGACGGACAACATCAAGGGGAATGAGGACGACCGCTGGGCGTTTACCAACAAATCCACTCCGCTGAATTATGGTCAAGCCGCCGCATTGGCTTCCGCAAGCCGGGCGCTGAAAACCTACAATGCCGCTTTGGCTGCCGAATGTTTGCGGTATGCTCAAAAAATCTGGGTGGAAGAACACAGTCACGAACCGGATCTGTTTGTCTATAAAGGGCTGAATACCATAGGAGGCGCCTTGGAGTCGGAAGAATTTCGCGCCGCTGTGGAATTATTGCAAGCAACGGGAGAGGATCGTTACAAACAACGTATCAACGAAATGTATCCCGGAATACAGGAAAAATTCGGTTGGTTTGCCGGATTGATTGCGCAAGCGATTCCCCTCATGGACGAAAATTTTAAGAAACAAGTGGAACCGCAGGTAAAAACCTATATGGATAATATGGCTGCCTTCAATCAAAATCCTTTCGGCGTTTTTATTTCCACCGGCGGATGGGCGGGCAACGGAGGTGTCATCCAGAGTGCGATTACCTGTTACCTGTTGCATCGGCAATTTCCCGAATTAGTGGATAAGGAATCTGTTTTCAGAGGATTGAACTACATTTACGGAACGCATCCCGACAGCGATATTTCTTTTGTCTCTGCGGTAGGTTCTTCCTCTAAAAGAGTGGCTTATGGGAATAACCGGGCCGATTTTACGTTCCTGGCCGGCGGCATTGTTCCCGGAGTATTGATTTTGAAACCGGATTTTCCGGAAAACAAAGAAGACTATCCTTTCTTTTGGGGCGAAAACGAATATGTAGTGAATTTGGGAGCTAGTTATATTTTCTTAGTCAATGCAGTCGATAATCTTTTAAATAATTGATTGCGTGGCAAAATCAGACAATGAATGAAACGAATTATTGCTTTAGGGTATATCATTGCGATCGTTGGGTGTTCCTCTTCCTTGCAGGGACAAGCCCACATTCCTTACCTCGTCAAACAAGGCGCCGCGACACAGTTGAGGGTGGCGGATAAACCTTTTTTGATGCTGGGTGGTGAATTGGGCAACTCTACGGCTTCTGCTTTGCCGGAATTGGATACTGTTTTTGCCAAACTCCAACAAATGAATCTGAATACCGTATTGACACCTGCTTACTGGGAGCTTATCGAACCCGAAGAAGGAAAATTCGACTTTACGTCTATTGATGCGGCAATCCATGCCGCCCGCACTCACAACTTAAAAATTGTTTTCCTATGGTTCGGTTCCTGGAAAAACAGCATGTCATGTTATGCACCCGCGTGGGTAAAAGAAAATTATAAAAAATATCCGAGGGCGGTGACCGAATCAGGCAAACCGCTTGAAATCATGTCGGCATTCCACCGCAATAATTTGGAAGCGGATAAACACGCTTTCGTACAATTCATGAAACACTTGGCAGCAACAGATAACGAACAGCAAACGGTGATTATGGTGCAAGTGGAAAACGAAATAGGCATGTTGGACAGCGCCAGGGAATATACTCCCGAAGCAAACAAATGGTTCAACGCGGAAGCGCCCGGACAACTGATGGACTACTTGTTGAAAAACAAAAAATCATTGCGCCCGCAATTGCTCCGACAGTGGGGCGCCAATGGGTTCAAAACCCAAGGGAACTGGACTTCGATTTTTGGAGAAGGTTTGGAAACGGAAGAAATTTTTATGGCTTGGCATTACGGACTTTATGTACAAGAAATTGCACAGTCGGGGAAGCAGGTCTATCCCTTGCCGATGTATCTCAATGCCGCTCTCAACAGTCGCGGACGAAAAGCCGGTCAGTATCCCAGCGCCGGACCTTTGGCGCATCTGCTGGATATTTGGCGGGTGGCCGCGCCGGCAATTGATTTTCTTTCGCCCGATATTTACGATCCGGGATTTGAAGATTGGCTCGCCCAATATCACGTCAACGGCAATCCCTTGTTTATTCCTGAAATTCAATTGCAAGAAGCGAATGCCATTCGCGCTTTATATGCTTTTGGTGCGCATGATGCTATGGGATTTTCTCCTTTTTCCATCGAAGACGTAGCCGATCCGGAAAAATATCCCTTAACGCACAGTTACCGGATGTTGCAACAACTATCTCCTTTATTAACGGAAATACAGGGAAAAGGGAAAACCAATGGCATACTGTTAAACGGAGAAACAAAGGAAAAGGTGATTAGCAGGGGAAATTATACATTCACCTTCACCCATTATTCATCCTTGCCTTGGGAGAAAAATAAAGATACGGCCTCTTGGAGCGAAACAGGAGCCATATTGATTCAATTGTCGGAAAAAGAATTTATTGTCGCCGGTTCGGGTGTTGTCGTCACTTTTGATAATATATGGAAAGACGGAACAGTCACCGGAATTAGTTCGATTGACGAAATCGAATGGAAAGACGGCAAAATGATTCCCTTGCGCCGGCTGAACGGCGATCAGGATCATCAAGGACGCCACCTGCGCATTCCGGTAGGTGAATGGAATATTCAGCAGGTAAAATTATATGATTATAAATAATAAATACTTCAAAATAATGAAAAATCCGATAAAGTCCCGCAGGGACAACACTTTATTAACCGTATGTGTAGCGAAGCGGAACTTACGGATATTAACCGCCAGCCTCATCATGGCTCTTGTATGCAGCACTTCCGCTTTCGCAGCCGAGCCGTTTATCGTGACACAGAAAACAGCCGGTTATTTTCCGTTGGCTGTAGATGGAATGCCCGCAAGCATCCTAAGCGATGACAGCGACAAAGGTGTTTTACGTGCGGTGAACGACCTGCATGAAGATATGAAAAAAGTGACCGGCTATTGGGCGCAGGGATATTTGTCTAATGCAGTCATTATCGGTACGGTGGGACAATCTGCAATCATTGACCAATTGATAAAAGAAGGAAAAATAGAGGATCAATCCTTGATTTCCAAACGGGAAAAATACATTATTACCACCGTTGATAATCCGACGAGAGGCATAGAAAAAGCCTTGGTCATTGCCGGTAGCGACAAGCGCGGAACGATTTACGGCGTGTATGAACTGTCCGGACAAATCGGCGTATCGCCCTGGTATTGGTGGGCGGATGTTCCGGTGGTGAAACAAGCCGATTTGTATGTAAAACCGGGAATTTACACCGATGGAGAGCCTGCTGTCGAATTGCGAGGCATCTTTATCAACGACGAAGCGCCGGCCTTTCAAGGTTGGTGTGTGGAAAAATTCGGCGGTGTCAACTCAAAGATGTACGAACATATATTTGAACTAATTCTCCGTCTGAAAGGCAATTTCCTCTGGCCGGCCATGTGGGGCAACGCTTTTTACGACGACGATCCCTTGACCGGCGCATTGGCGAACGAAATGGGTGTGGTCATCGGCACTTCGCACCACGAACCGCTGGGACGCGCCCACGACGAATGGCGGCGCTACGGCAAGGGCGCCTGGAATTACAGCGCCAATCCCCGGGTATTGACCGATTTTTGGACGGGCGGTATGGAACGGATGAAAAACTTTGAAACGGTGGTAACGGTGGGTATGCGTGGCGATGGAGACGAAGCCATGAGCGAAAGCGCCGACATTGCCTTGCTCGAAAAAATTGTAAAAGACCAACGGCAAATCATCGAAAAAGTCACCGGCAAAAAAGCATCGGAAACACCTCAGGTGTGGGCGTTGTACAAAGAAGTGCAGGATTATTACGACAAAGGCATGCGTGTGCCTGATGATGTGACACTCTTGCTTTGCGACGACAATTGGGGAAATGTACGCAAATTGCCCGACCTCAACGCACCCAAACACAAAGGCGGATACGGGATGTACTACCATTTCGACTACGTGGGCGGTCCACGCAATTACAAATGGCTGAATGTCACTCCGATACAACGCACCTGGGAACAGATGAACCTGGCTTACAGTCATGGCGTAGATAAACTGTGGGTGGTAAATGTCGGCGATTTGAAACCGATGGAATACCCCATCAGCTTTTTCTTGGATATGGCGTGGAATCCCAAGCAATTCAATGCCGGCAACTTGTTGCAACACACAGAAGAATGGTGCGCCCAACAATTCGGCGAACAATATGCCAAGGAATCCGCCCGCTTAATTAACCTCTACACTAAATACAACCGGCGCGTAACGCCTGAATTGTTGAATGAAAATACTTACAGTTTGGAAAATTACAACGAATTTGAAACGGTGGTCAACGATTACAAGGATTTGGCATTGGATGCTTTACGGCTTTACAACCGCCTTCCCAACGAATACAAAGATGCGTTCGACCAATTGGTGTTGTTCCCCGTCAATGCTTGTTCCAATTTGTATGAAATGTATTTTGCGGTAGCGAAAAACAACTATTACGCCAAACAACAAGACATTCAAGCCAATGAATGGGCGGACAAAGCGAAAAAACACTATGAGCAGGATTCGTTGCTGACGAGACATTATAATAAAGAAATAGCCAACGGCAAATGGAATCATTTCATGGATCAGACGCACATCGGTTATATCTATTGGCAGCAACCGCCTGTTAACAAGATGCCAACTGTTTATAGGTGGTGCACGGTACACGGTACAGGATGCACGAAAACAAGCGATGATAAGGACCGTGTACCGTGTACCGTGTACCGTGCACCAATCTTCGTTGAAAACGACGGTTATGTATCCATCGAAGCGGAAAATTTTGCCCGCTCTCAAGGGACTCCAACTATTCATTGGGAAGTGATTCCGGATTTGGGGAAAACAAAATCTGCGGTAACCACTTTCCCTCAAAACGTTTACCCGAAAGAAGGAGAATCCATTTTCCTCGAATACGATATGATATTGGAGAAAGCCGGTAACGTTGAGGTGCAACTGCTTCTGGCGCCGACACTGAATTTCAACGCCAACAAAGGATTGCGTTATGCTGTTTCATTCGATGGAGGAAAAGAAGAAATTGTCAATTTCAACGGGCATTACCGCGGCGAATTAGGGCCTTGGCAAGGCGAAAGCATTATCAAATCATCCACCAAACATCTGATTCCTGCGCCGGGCAAGCACACCCTCCGTTTCCGGGTATTGGAACCGGGAATTGTTTTGGAGAAGATCCTGATTGATACCGGCGGCTTGAAACCGAGTTATTTGGGCGCTCCCGAAAGCCGGTTTTAGATTTGATTATATAAAAAAGTTGCGTTTCCGGCAGGCCGGCACCGACGCAACAGGACAAAGTAGTATTCAACCTTATTAAATACTAATTTACCGCAAAGACGCCAATCGCGGAGCGATTACATTATTGTAGATACAAATAATCACAATAGCCACCACAACATCGGAGATGTTGCATTCGGGTTGTAGAGACGCAATTCATCGCGTCTCTACGTTATGCAACCGCTCCGCGGTTGCCGGTGCCGGTTGTAATTACTATGTGCTACAATAATGCAATCGCTCCGCGATTAAATGCGCTAAATTAGTATTTAGAGGGGAAGATGAATATATTGCAAACAAACCTGTTAAGTTTTTAAAACTTAACAGGTTTTAAGAAATGCAACCCTCCCTTTTTCGCCTGAATCAATGGTTGAGCGCCTCCACCCTATTCCCTAACGGCCATAGACCGGGCGGTTCAAGGGGCGGCTAAAGCGCCCGTTTTCAAATTGACACATGGTCAAGTCAACGAATCAAACATCTTTCCGGCATCTAACGGCTTCTTGCACACCTTTTGTGGTCGCACCGCGGTGCACCGATTGGTATGTACTGATCAACCTGCGTGTGAATGCGCTTGCACTAGTACTACCCGTGTTTGTCCAGAAGTACGCGTATGTGCCGTATCCTGAGACGGTACCGTTAGCGGCAAGGGCGCCAGCCATAAGTACGTCCAAGCCCCCTGCGTCGCTTGGCTTACTGCTGCCTGCGGCGCTGCTGGTTTTCATTTGGCGACCCCAATAGGTTGCTGTAAAGTCTTGATCTGGCCGATAACCGGTATTCGACTCATAGGCTGTCTTCCATGCGAGTGGAGTAGTTTGGCTGGAATAAGCTAAAGGATTCGTTGCAATTTCTTTTTCCAATTGATTCCATTCAACATCACTGGGTAAGTGCCAGCCGGAAGGGCAAATACCTTGCGTTTGTGCTTGAGAAGTACTGCCAACTTCATTAGAGCTTACACCCGTACGGTCAGAAGCAGCCGCCCAAGTATATAACAGACCATAAGCCGCTTTATTAGCAATGTCATTATTCGGATAATAATAATATTTTTTAGTATAATCAGTCCCTGCATTATTAGCCTCTGTCAGCGTACCCGAAGGCATAATATCATTATAAGTAGATTTCAAATTCTGCGTCATCCAGCAACCGGCATCACCAAATTGGTGTGCATAGTAGAAATTCCCTTCGGCATCGAAAACAGAGGTACAGCAGTCGGCGTTCTTTATCTTTACTGTGCGTGATACGGTATATACCGCCGTTGGACAAGCGCCGTTGCTCGTTGCCACAATCGTAGCCGTGATAACCACTTGGATACCCGTGGCATCAATATTCGTATTGCCAATCAAATTGGCAGGATTGTATTTTACCGTTACCTTATTGCTTGCCGGGGTTGTACTAAAAGTTTCCGGCGTAAATGTTTCCACTGCATCTTCCGGACTGGTATAACTCCAGGTGACCGAGGTAATCGTAAATCCACTGCCCACCGTTCCGCTCAAGGCATAATCGTATGTCTTTGTAAAATCAGCCTGTACACGGTAAGTCCAATCCGGGTCGGTATCGCTGCTGCGTTTGATGTCAAAACAGTTTTCACCGCCTACGGCAAAACTGCTGTCGGTATTCAAATTGACAGTGACTGTTTTTGTGCTTTCCGTAAGGACGCTTGTCCCGATCGTTCCATCCACGGTCAGTACCGCTGCCTGGCCGACTGCTGCTGCCGTGATTGCGTAATAATAACTGTCGTCCACGGCATTGAAAGTCAGTGTGCCGGGGTAATCAGCGCCTGCCAACGTAGCTGTTACATTATCAATCGACAAACCGCCCCAATCGGCAGCCGACCAACTTGCCGGTTTTGTCAATTTGAAAGTGACGCCTCCGCAAAAAGTATCACCGGTTCCGAGGGTAGTGATTTCCACTGCTTCCAAGGGGCCTGCTACTATTGGCGCCACTTTATTCCAATTTGCGCCATCCCACACATAAATACCGACACCGTCTGCAAGAGCGGTATTGGTATTATATACCACCAGACCTTTCAGGTCGGCGGCCGGGCCGTCGCCGCCGCGTTCGCTAAACCCTTCCGGTATTTTATCCAGGTATTCGATATCCACCTGAAGCGGAAGCAATCCAAGTTGATCACTCGTCGTCAAATCCAAGAGAGCGCCTCCCACCGGATGATTGGCCGGGTCGGCCACATTCCCAATATGCACTTGCGCCTGTAATGTTACCGGCTGCAACAACCAAACGACAGCGCACAAAACGGCTGTCCCCAATCTCATTATTTTCATTTTCTTCATTATCTTCATTATTTTCATTTTTTCCAAAGCGCTACCCATTCACCGGTCAGCTCCGTTTCATCCCAAATCCACACATATACACCTTCCGTAGCAGGAGTGGTGTTATAAACCATCAGTCCTTTCAAGTCGCCGGCCGATACCGGTGAAGCGGTCAAATCCGTTACGTCGTCTATTGTTAGTAGAGCGACCTGGGGCAAGAGCAGCCCCCCTTTATACACACTTGTATTCAAATCGAGAACCGCACCCTGGGTCGGGTTGTTGTTATCCCCGATCCTGACCTGCGCTTTCCCTGTTGTGACGCCCCAAACGAGGAGCGCCAATCCTACCAAAAGAATTTTCTTCATTATTTTTATTTATTTAATTGTTTTATTTTTGTTCGTTTTCGACCCAACGGGTCGCATGTTTATAGCAATAGTTCATAATTCCAGATGTACGACCCCTTCGGGGTCGAATGCAGAACGATGCGTGTCATTGCTATAAATATGTGACCCCTTCGGGGTCGTTTTATGCAACCGGTCCGTCCTAATCATACCCTTGTCTAACCCTGTTATTGTCATGTGTGTTTTATTTTTATTTCTTACCACAGAAACGCAACCCTGCCTATTTCGCCTGATTCAAGGGTTGAACGCCGACACCCTAATCCCTAACGGCCACAGACCGGACTGGTCAAGGAGGGTGGCTAAAGCGCTCGGGTTCTATTTAACATATGTTCAAATTACCGCGTTAACGGGTCCTCGCGCATCTAACCGCCATGAGGCGATACTTCGCAGCAGGGTTGCGTCGCACCCCACTATAGTTGTACCCCATCGTTCTTGTATGGGCGATGTGGCTCGCGGTCGAGCTCGACGACCATATTACCCCTACACCGGGAAAAGCCAATGATTCACCGGTATGAAGTTCCCCCACAAGCAGCACGTCGAACCCTCCATTCGACCTCGATAGGCTACTTCCGTTACACTGCTGACCGGCAACGGCGTCCTGACTTTTCATCTGACGACCCCAATAGGTGTCAATTACGCCAGCGGCCGGGCGATAATTTCCCGCGTCTTCATAAGTAGAGTTCCATTCAATAGGTATCACTTGAGTAGAATAAGGAGCAGGATTCGTTGCAATTTCTTTTTCCAATTGGTTCCATTCATAATCGCTCGGCAAATGCCAACCGGTCGGACAAATTCCTTGACGGGTAGAAGCCGTCCCACTGAAAGCATCACTCGCTTCCACAGCAGAAGTCCCGATATTAGCAGCCGCCCAGGTATAAAGCAAACCGTATTCCGGATGATTGATAGTATCCACCGTGGCATGGGGAAAGTAATAATAAGGTGAATTACCGTTATCTGGGTTTATTCCTTTTGGAATACTTCTAAACGTACCGTCTTGTATTGTCCAAGTCGAACGCAAGTTCTGTGTCATCCAGCAACCGGCATCACCAAATTGGTGTGCATAGTAAAAATGTCCTTCGGCATCCGTAACTGATGAACAGCAATCGGCATCATGTATTGTCACTGTCCGCGATACCGTATATACTGCGGTCGGACAGGCGCCGGCGCTCGTTGCCACAATCGTTGCCGTGATAACCACTTGGATACCGGTGGCATCAATATTGGTATTGCCAATCAAATTGGCCGGATTGTATTTTACCGTTACCTTATTGCTTGCCGGTGTTGTACTGAAAGTTGCCGGCGTAAATGTTTCCACTGCCTCTTCCGGGTTGGTATAACTCCAGGTGACCGAGGTAATCGTAAATCCACTGCCTACCGTTCCGCTCAACCCATACTCATACGTCTTTGTAAAATCAGCCTGTACACGGTCATCCCAATCCGGGTCGGTGTCGCTACTGCGTTTGATGTCAAAACAGTTTTCTCCACCTACGGCAAAACTGCTGTCGGTATTCAAATTGACCGTCACTGTTTTTGTGCTTTCCGTGAGGACGCTTGTCCCGATTGTTCCATCCACGGTTATCACCGCTGCCTGGCCTACAGCTGCTGCCGTGATTGCGTAATAATAACTGTCGTCCACGGCATTGAAAGTCAGCGTACCGGGATAATCCGCACCGGCAAGCGTAGCTGTTACATTACCGGCCGACAAACCGGCCCAGTTTTCGTCTGACCAACTCGCGGGTTTTGTCAACTTAAAGGTGACACCTCCGCAAAAATCATCGCCGGTTCCGAGGGTAGTGATGGTCACGGCTTCCAGGTGCACTGCCGGAGCGCCCAGTTTGTTCCAATTACTTCCATCCCATACATAAAGACCTGCGCCGGCTGCAAAACTGTCATTGGTATTGTACACGACCAGACCTTTCAAATCGGCGCCGG
>JAISKT010000331.1 GCA_031261295.1 Candidatus Symbiothrix sp.
AAATTTCAGTGGATTGCTAATTATCACAATTCTTATTGTAATGTCTTTTATTCTGACAAGAGCCATTTATTTATAAATCGTGATTTAGAAATTAGACAAATGAGTGAATATGATTCGTAAATAGATACGTTACTTGCTATGCCGTTTGACAATAAAATTGTAAATTTGCAAAGCATTTGAACCTTTTGTAGAAAAAAACGAAACCCGCCAGCTTGAAACAGCGTTCGGCATTAGCCAATTGCTTCAGGGGCTGACGGGAATAATTCCGAATACAAAGGTAAAACAAATAATCGAATAATGCAAAGAAAAAAATGAAATATTCTGATTTTGAATACATAATGTCAGCCACCCGCATGAATCGTTACTTGCTTGCTTCGCATAATAATTCAAAGAAAGCAATGACTTTATACCGTAAAAATCTACACCTTTCGCAGGAATTATTCACTATTATCAGTTGTTTTGAAGTCGCCTTTCGTAACGCAATCAACAATCAATATACAAGCCAATATGGTAGCGATTGGCTACGAAATACAGCTTTTACCGGGGGTATATTTGATACTCCAAATTGCAGGCATGCCAAAGAAGTTATCAATAAAGCAATTATAAAACTGGCTGAGAGATATACACATACAAAACTTTTATCAGAAATGGATTTTGGTTTTTGGCGGTATCTTTTTGCACAACCGCAATTTCACGCAGGCGGACAAACTTTATTGCGCATATTTCCCTCTAAGCCAACCAGTACTCAAGCTATTCAGTACAATCACTCTTTTGTATTCAATCAATTAGAAAAAATAAATAGTTTACGAAATCGAATAGCACACCACGAGCCTGTATGTTTTTTGCCTAATCAATCGGTAATTGACACAACGTACGCCCGACAACATTATAATCTTATTTTACAGTTATTTCAATGGATGAATATTGACGAATTGTCTTTGTTGTACGGACTTGACCATATCACAACAGTGTGTAATGAAATAGATGCATTTTTTACGGCTTAATTCTTCGGATGCTTTCGATGCCCTGTTACTGACAAAATCCGTATTTTATTTCTTCATTCTTATTACCCATAGATGTCAAAAGTTAGAACGGAAAGAAAAAAATGTATTTGATAAGATTTTTTCACCCGAAATGTGAAAATCTTTTAGTAATTCTGCATTGCTTATCGTTAACAAAAAATAAAGACTATGACGAAAGAAACAGCAATTAAATTGTTTGAAGAAAAACAAATTCGCACCCATTGGGACGAACAATCCGAAGAATGGTATTTTTCGGTGATAGATGTAGTATCGGTTTTAACAGATAGTTCCAATTCGCTGCTTTTTTATTTTTTTAATTTTACTGTAGCCGCTTTGACCGATTACCATCGTAATATTTCCGGTATTCAATATAATGTATTAAATTTGCCTGATCAAATAGCGCTGGGTGATCAGGAGGCCCTGTACAGTTACGATGCTTCGGGTGTAAGCGTAAAGTGATTCATCAGGTGGTAATGAATAAAATAATATATATATTTATAATTATGATATTGGATATGAAAAAGTTACGTATAGTTTATATTTTGTGCTTTTGGGCAACCTCAATGATGGCACAGCAAGATTATCGTCCGGGGTATATTATTACCTTGTCTAACGATACGGTTTATGGTCAAATTGATTACCGGAACGATTTTACGATGGGACGTATTTGCCGGTTTTTGTCGGAAGATGGAACGAAAATGCAATTTACGCCTTACGATATTACTGCTTATCGTTTTACAGACAGTAAATATTTTGTTTCACGAGAGATAACAGGAGAAAAACACTTCCTTGAATTTTTGATTAAAGGAAGACTGAATGTGTATTATCTTCGAAATGGTAGCGGCGATCACTATTACATAGACAACGATGAGAAGGGGCTTATGGAATTGCCTTATGACGAAACCATCCAAGAGAAAGATGGAAAACAATACCTTCATAAATCTACTGCACATATTGGAATTTTGAACTTTTTTACTCAAGATACGCCTCAATTACAAACGAATATCAATCATATAGAAAAGCCCGATCATGCTAATTTGATAAAAATAGCTAAAAAGTACCATGATGCCGTATGTGATGATGGAGAGAGTTGTCTCGTTTTTGAAAGAAAAGTTCCTTTATTCCAACTGAGATTAGAAGCCGTTGCCGGATATTATGCTTTTCTTTCCAAAGATTATTATCAGGAGATGAAATATGGCCTTTATGGCGTAAAGGCTTATTTTTGGATGCCTCGAACCAATGAAAATTTCTATTTTAAGACCGGAGTATTATTCTTAAATAGCCCGGATAAAGAGTTTGATTACAAACTAAAAATTCCGATACAAATAGAGTACGTATATCCGAAAGGAGTAATCCGGCCTACGTTATCCGGTGGCGTTAATATGTATGACTACTTTACATTCGTTTCTGGTTATTCGATTGGTGTACTGATACCCGGGAAGAACCGTTTCTCGTTTTCATTCAATTATGAATTGGAAACAGAGCCGGTTGCCAATATTTTGCCGTTTGTACCCACCTTTCATCTAATAGGTCATTCGTTGAACGTTGGAGTCGCTTATACCTTTTAATTTTAACCTAAATAAAGTTGAGTTTCTGAATAGGTTTTTTTCTATATAAACATTCAGGCTCTTAAAATGGTTTTAAATCTGAAAATATGACATTTTGGACACTATTTTGAGAATGGCATGTTATTTGACAGATTAAAAGGTGAAATAGTATGAAAGGAGTAATAATGAAAAAAAACTTTTCGAAGAACGTAAAGGAAATTCTACTGTTCAGCCGGGAAGAAGCCGGCCGGCTACACAATACAAATGTTGGGGTTGAACACATTCTACTGGGGATACTGCGGGATTCGCAGAATGCCGCTTCTTCCATTATCCAGCTGCTGGGAGTGGATTCCAAAGAATTGAAATCCGTATTGGACAGGGAAATGTACGAAGAAGGTAATTATATTTCGGAAACGCAATTGACTATAGATAAGAGTGTCGAAAATTTGTTGCGGTTGAGTTTATTGGAATCGATCAGTATGAACAGTTCTGAAACCGATACCGAACATTTGCTTTTGGCCATCCTAAAAAACCATAATTCATTGGCTTGCCGTGTTTTAAAAGAATACAACCTGGATTATCAAAAGGTGTACAACACCATCTTGGACAGTAAGGGAATTCAGAAAAAGCAACCGCTTCCGCAGATGGGCGCTGAGTTTGGCGAAGATGAAGAAGATGAGGACGATGAACAATTGTCAGGCGCCAAGAAAAAAGAGACTTACAAGAGCGCCCCAAGTAATAAAAGCACTGACACGCCGGTCATCGACAGTTTCGGAACGGATTTGACAAGGGCAGCCGAAGAAAACCGCTTGGATCCGATTGTGGGCCGCGAAAAAGAAATCGAACGGCTGGCGCAAATCCTTAGCCGCCGGAAGAAAAATAATCCCGTTCTCATCGGCGAACCGGGTGTCGGAAAGTCCGCTATCGTAGAGGGTTTGGCGGCTCGGATTGTCCAACGGAAGGTATCGCGGGTATTGTTTGACAAACGGGTGGTCAACTTAGATATGGCTTCGATTGTGGCGGGAACCAAATACCGCGGGCAATTTGAAGAACGCATCAAAGCGATCCTCAATGAGCTGTCCAAAAATCCGAATGTGATCCTTTTCATCGACGAAATCCATACGATTGTGGGTGCCGGAGGCGCCAGCGGATCGATGGATGCCGCCAATATGTTGAAACCGGCTTTGGCCAGAGGCGAAATCCAATGCATCGGAGCGACCACTTTGGATGAATACCGCAAAAATATTGAAAAAGACGGCGCTTTGGAACGCCGTTTTCAAAAGGTCATTGTCGATCCGACTACGGCTGAAGAAACCCGCCAGATTTTGGAAAATATCAAACCGAAATACGAAGATCATCACAACGTGATTTATACGGACGAAGCGCTGGACATGTGTGTCAAATTAACAGACCGCTACATCAGCGACCGCAATTTTCCGGACAAAGCGATTGATGCTTTGGACGAATCAGGCTCCCGGACGCACATCGCCAATATTGTGGTTCCAAAAGCGATTGAGGAATTGGAAGCGCAAATTGAAGAAACCAAACAACATAAACTGCAAGCCGTTAAATCTCAGAATTTTGAATTGGCCGCCAATTACCGCGACCAGGAAAGGCAATTGGTACTGAAATTGGAAGCTTCCAAAGCCAAATGGGAGGAAGATTTGCAGGAAAACCGCCAGATAGTGGACGGCGACAAAGTGGCTGAAGTGGTGGCCATGATTTCGGGCGTGCCTGTTCAACGGATTGCGAAAGCGGAAAACCAGAAGTTGATGGAGATGGACGACATCCTTAAATCCAATGTGATAGGCCAGGACGAAGCCGTTCAGAAAATTGTGAAGGCCATCCAACGCAACCGGATTGGTTTGAAAGATCCGAATAAACCCATCGGCACCTTTATGTTCCTTGGGCCGACCGGTGTAGGTAAAACGCACTTGGCAAAGAAATTAGCAGAATACTTGTTTGATGCGGCCGATACGTTGATTCGCATCGACATGTCGGAATTTATGGAAAAATTCACGGTTTCCCGCTTGATAGGAGCGCCTCCGGGCTATGTAGGTTATGAAGAAGGAGGACAATTGACGGAAAAAGTCCGCCGCAAACCGTATTCGGTCGTGCTGTTGGATGAAATCGAAAAAGCGCATCCGGATGTATTCAATTTGTTGTTGCAAGTATTGGATGAAGGCCGTTTGACCGACAGTTTGGGCCGCCGGATTGATTTCAAAAACACTATTCTTATTATGACTTCCAATGTGGGTACCCGCCAGTTGAAAGATTTTGGCCGCGGCATCGGTTTCAATACCGGCACATCCGCTGCTGAGGATAAGGAATATACGCGCGGTGTGATTCAAAAAGCCCTGAACCGGGCGTTTGCTCCCGAATTTCTCAACCGCGTGGACGACATCGTCATGTTCGACCAATTGGATAAGCAATCCATTTACAAGATTATCGACATCGAATTGAAAGGTTTCTACAAACGGGTTGAAAACTTAGGATATAAAATAGAGATTACCGACAAGGCGAAAGATTTTATTGCAACCAAAGGATACGATGTACAATTCGGAGCCAGACCGCTGAAACGGGCCATCCAGAAGTATTTGGAAGATGAATTGGCTGAAATGATCATCAAATCCAATGTGAAAGAGGGTGACACAATAACCGTTGATTTTGATGCTGAAAATCAAAAAATTGTCACTTTGTCACATGCATTGACAGAAAATAACACATTAACATAATTAAAAAAGTTTATGAGTACAAAAAAACAAACCGGTCATATCGGGGTGACGACCGAAAATATTTTCCCCGTTATCAAAAAATTCTTATACAGCGATCACGAAATCTTTCTTCGTGAATTGATTTCCAATGCCGTAGATGCTACGCAAAAACTGAAAACACTCGCATCGGTGAGTGAATTTAAAGGCGAATTGGGCGATTTAAGTATTCGGGTGAGCCTGAATGAAAAGAAAAAAACATTGACTATTTCCGACCGTGGTATCGGTTTGACCGCCGAAGAAATAGACAAATACATCAACCAGATTGCTTTTTCCAGCGCTAACGATTTCTTGGATAAATACAAGGACAATGCCAATTCCATTATCGGCCATTTCGGATTGGGTTTCTATTCGGCTTTCATGGTTTCCAAAAAAGTGGAAATCATCACCAAATCCTGGCAAGAAGATGCGCCTGCCATGAAATGGGAATGCGACGGTTCGCCCGAATATACCCTGACAGAAACAAAAAAAGAAGACCGCGGTACGGACATCATCCTGTATATTGACGATGAAAGCAAGGAATTTCTTGAAAAACAACGGGTTGAAGGTCTTTTGAAAAAATATTGCCGCTTCCTTCCGGTTCCGATTGTATTCGGAAAGAAAACCGAATGGAAAGACGGTAAATCTGTTGAAACAGATGAAGATAATGTCATCAACGATACCAATCCGTTGTGGACGCGCAAACCTTCGGAACTGACCAATGAAGATTATATTCAGTTTTATAAAGAACTCTATCCGTTCAGCGAAGACCCCTTATTCTGGATTCATTTGAATGTGGATTATCCGTTCAACCTGACCGGAATCCTGTATTTTCCGAAGGTAAAAAGCGGCATTGATTTGCAGAAAAATAAAATCCAACTGTATAGTAATCAGGTATATGTGACGGATTCGGTGGAAGGAATCGTACCCGAATTTCTTACGTTATTACACGGCGTAATCGATTCGCCCGATATTCCGTTGAATGTGTCCCGCTCGTATCTGCAATCGGATAGCAATGTAAAGAAGATTTCTACTTACATCACGAAAAAAGTAGCCGACCGGTTGGAAGAAATTTTCAAAAACGACCGACCGCAATTTGAAGAAAAATGGAGCAGCCTGAAAATTTTCATTGAATATGGTATGATTACCGATGAAAAATTCTGCGAACGGGCGTTGAAATTCGTCCTGTTGGAAACGGTGGATAAGAAATTTTTCACTCTGGATGAATACAGGACATTGGTAGAAGCCAATCAAACGGACAAGGACAAAACGGTTATCTATTTATATACCAACAACAAAGAAGAACAATACGCTTACATCGACGAAGCGAAAGAAAGAGGTTACGATGTATTGAACATGGACGGTCAGTTGGACAACCATTTCATGAATACCTTGGAGCAACAATTGAAAGAAACCCGCTTTGTGCGTGTGGATGCGGATGTGGTGGACAACTTAATCAAAAAAGGCGACAACAAGGAAGTGAAGCTGACGGAAGAAGAACGCAACGCCTTGATTGAAGTGTTTAAATCGGCGATTCCATCGATAGAAAAGACCGATTTTGTGGTTGGTTTTGAACATCTGGGCGAAAAAAGCAATCCGGTCACCATCACTCAAAACGAATTTATGCGCCGGATGAAAGAGATGGCGGAAATGCAACCGGGAATGAATTTTTACGGTGAAATGCCCGTTTCTTACACGATGACGGTCAACTTGGATGCACCGGCAGTGAAGAAAATCGAAGCGGACAAGGAAAACACCCAAAGCACCGTCAGTCAATTGGTAGATTTGGCTTTATTATCCAACGGATTATTGAAAGGCGAAGCGCTGAGCAAGTTCATCAAGCGAAGCATCGAACTCGTTTAAAAAAATCAGAAGAGGCTGTCTCAAAAGTCTAAAAGTCCAAAAGTCTGTCATTGCGGGCTTGACCCGCAATCCCAAGATGTCCGTTAAACACCAATGATGCAAGATAGATCGGAAGAGCGTCGTGTAGGG
>JAISKT010000003.1 GCA_031261295.1 Candidatus Symbiothrix sp.
TATACAGACTTAAACCAAGAACAGAAAAACCAAATAGAGGTCATATTGCCTGATGATATTTTGCGTTCGTTCAGAAGTTCTTACATAGAAACGGCTAAACAGTTCAAAGAAATACAGCAGAAAGAAGGCGACCGCGCACCTGACGAAGTCAAACAACTTGATTTTGAATTTGTTCTTTTTGCCTCTACGCTGGTGGATTACGACTATATTATGTCATTGATTGCCAATAATATAAAAAAGAAACCTGCCAAGCAAAAAATGACAAAATCTCAGGTAATCAGTTTACTGTCTTCAAGTTCTAACCTGATGGACGAACAGGAAGACCTGACTGACTATATCAAAAGTTTGGATTGGAACAGTGGTCAAAATGAAAAAAAATTGCGCGAAGGTTACCAAACCTTTAAAGACGAGAAAATTGCCGCCGCGTTATCGGCAACCGCCCAAAAATACGGATTGGAAACTACCGCATTGCAAAACTTTGTAGAGCGAATTATGAGCCGTATGATATTCGATGGCGAACAATTAAGCGATTTATTGGCGCCATTGGAGTTAAGTTGGAAAGCCCGCACCCAACAAGAATTGGCATTGATGGACGACCTGATGCCACTGTTAAAAAAATTAGCCGCAGGGCGCGACATTTCAGGATTATCGGCGTATGAATAAGCAAAAAACAAAAAATAAAAGATATGACAAATGAACAATCCCAATATCTGTTGAGTTTGCCAAAAAAAATTATTGAAAACAATAATTTGCTAAACACAATAACAATTAATCAGGAGTTTCCATTCGACAAGCGATTTGAATTAATTTCTGAAAACGATGACGAATTTACATTTTTATGGGAAATTCAACAGAGCAAGAAGAACACAATCCGTATCAGCTTACACTATCAAGAAAATGATAGCAAAACAGGGCTTTTACGTATCGATTATAATGGTGGGCACATCAATCCTGAAACTATTTCAGACTCTGTTCCTGAAAAATTTCATCCTTATGCAGGAAAAGTATTTTTAAACAACGAACATCATGTACATTACCATGTAGAAGGTTACAAATCTCTTTCGTGGGCAATCCCTCTAATCGATGATGAATTTGAAGTTAAAGAATTAAATGAAGGCACTGATTTTAATAACTCATTGGCTAATGCCGTTCAACTGTTTGCAAAAGCCATTAATATTGAAACTGAAATCACAATTAATACACTATTATTATGAATTGGATAGATAAAAGTATAGAGGAATACTACAATTGGTTACGCAATAAAACCATTGTAACAAAAGATGAAGGTACTGCATGGAACACAATAATCACACCTTTTCTCGGCTTATTCAACGATAATATTGAAATTTATGCCAAATTAGAAAACGACAAAATTATTTTATCTGATGACGGAGCTACATTTGCGAATTTAGAACTCGCCGGAGCTCCTGTTATGCGTTCCTCAAAACGCAAAGAATGGCTTGATATGATATTATTGAATTATGGAGTTACGATAGAAAACAACGAATTGAAAATAGTCGGCAATGAAAAGAATTTTCCGCAAAAGAAACATAACCTCATTTGTGCCATTTCCGAAATAAGCGATATGGCAATGATGGCGAAGCATACCGTTTCATCTCTTTTTAAAGAAGATGTAAAGTTATATTTTGATGAGCAAAATATTATTTATACCCCACAATTTATTGCAAAGGGAAGCACCGGAATCGAATTTAACTTTGATTTTCAAATAGCGGGGAGGGAAAAAGAATTGGTAATCAAATCATTCAATTCTCTAAATAAAATTAATGTTCCTAATTTTTTATTTGGATGGGAAGATATAAAGCCTGCTCGGGAAAAAGTTTCCGGCAAAGAATTGAAAGGGCTGGCAATTGTTAATGACTTGGATAAAGAAATAAAGAGCGAATACATAGAAGCGTTACATAGCAAAGGAGCAGAAACAATACTATGGAGTGAGCGTCATAAACCTGAAATGATAGAGAAACTTGCTGCATAAAATTTATGATAAAACTATACAATATGCCTATGAGTAAGCAAGAAATAAAAAAAATGGTGCCTAAGTTGCGGTTTCCTGAATTTCGGGATGCTGGGGAGTGGGAAGAAAAGTCTTTAGTTAATTTGGGTCAGACACTTAGTGGATTAAGTGGTAAGTCTGGTGATGATTTTGGAACAGGAAAACCGTTTGTTACTTATATGCAAGTTTTCAGTTGCGCATGGATTGATTTTGCTAAATGTGCAAAGGTATTGATTGCTGATAACGAAAATCAAAACACATTACAACGAGGCGATATTCTTATTACGACTTCTTCTGAAACACCTGAAGAAGTTGGTTTTGCTTCTGTATTACTTGATTCTCCTCCTGAACCACTTTATTTAAACAGTTTTTGTTTTGCTTTTAGACCAGATAACTTAGATATGCTTATACCTGAATTTTCTTGTTATCTTTTTCGTAGTCCTATTTATAGGCAAGCAATAAAGCCTTTAGCACAAGGAGTTACAAGATATAATATTTCAAAAGGAGGTTTTCTAAAATTAAGACTACCCATACCAAAAGGACAAAAAGAGCAGCAAAAAATCGCCGATTGTCTTTCTTCCATTGACGACCTTATTAGTGCGCAAAGTCAAAAACTTGACACACTCAAAGCGCATAAAAAGGGTTTGATGCAACAATTATTTCCTAATATAGAGGCATTATGATAAAAGATATGGATAATATAAAATCATTTTTTTGTCCCGTTAGAGACATTATGTTGGTAGAAAACGCAAATCCACACGTTCTCTCCGTCCCGTATGGGACGGAATGTAAACGAATCCGAAGGATTCACATATTTATAGCAATGAAACAATATAACGCACCATTCGACCCCTTCGAGGTCGAACAAATGGGATGCAAAATTATTGCTATAAATATGCGACCCGTTGGGTCGAAAATGGTTAAAGAATTATTGTTGGCAAAAATGGTAAAAACAAATAAATAATAGAATAATGATAATTGGTTTAATTGCGAGAAATTACAAATGTTATAAGGGAATCAATTTCATCCCTTTTGTGAAGGATGATCCAGAATACTTACGCTTAATTATAGGAAATAATGGTGTAGGGAAAAGTGCTCTATTAGAAGCTATGGATTCGTATTTTAATGATGCGCCATGGATTGTTCATACGGATTCTCCCAAGAAAAACGATGCGGCTGTTGGCATCTTGTTCCTTATGGAAAAAGAAAAAGCTAAATCAATAATAGGATTGGGGAATGAAGAAATATTATCTAATATAAGTGATACATTTTGGAGTTTAAATGTTTCTCAAAACTCTAACTACGGAAAATATTATTCCGATTTTTTTAATTTAAGGGATAATCTTTTGCCTACTTATAAAGGTACTCATTATTTATTTATGCTAGGTAAAGATATGGATAAAAAGGATGTAACCTTTTTGACATTTCATACTACTGTATTTGACAATCTTAAAACGCTTGTTAATCAACAAAGTATACTATATAATGTAGGGTTAGTTGCATACAATATACAAAATCACTATTCATATTTATATATTCCGGTAGAATCATCTGTCAGTGAATTTCTAAAACTTGAGGCGAGAGGAATGCAGATATTGATGGATAAGACAATAAAAGATACTATTGCTACGACTTTTAATGAAAAAAGGGTTACAAGAAATGGCGGGAAGAAAAAATTTGCCTATTTGGACATAATCAACAAATCTCTTGAAAGTTATGTATCCTCAGTAGAAGAACAAATACAAAAAATAGATCCAGATTATAATTTCAAGAAAGGTTATCGACAAAACACAAATTTGACTGCGAATCATATTACCGATGTCATCATAGAGTCATATTATTCAAAAAGGAAATTAAAAAAAGGAGATAAACCAATCAGCACATTATCGTCTGGAGAAAAAAGGCGAGCTTTGATTGATATTATATATGCGTTTATAATTCAATCAAATAACATGGAAAAAGAATTAATTCTTTCCATAGACGAACCCGAATCTTCACTGCATATTTCAAAATGTTATGAACAATTCGAAAGAATTCAAGACATTTCCGTTAATCATCAAAAAACAGTTTTTGTTGCAACTCATTGGTATGGCTCTCTTCCCATTCTGAAATCAGGAACATTAATGCATATAGATGATGATTCAAAATCTACAATTTTCAGTTTGTCAAACTATTTTGAAGAAAGAAGAGAACATCCAGATGATATTCAATTCAAAAGTTTCTTTGATTTATCTAGTTCTATTCTTAGTTCATTAAGAAGTGCAAATTATAATTGGTTATTAGTTGAGGGAAAAGAGGATAAGCAATATATCGAATATTATATTGATGCATCTGCCCTAAATCTAAAAATATTACCTTTAGGAGGTTGCGGAAACGTCAAAAAAATATACGAATATTTATTTGTTCCAATATCATCAACTAAAAAATCGGAAGAAGTAAATGGGAAGAAACAAAAGGTATTTTGCTTAATTGATACAGATTTAGCATGTGTAGCTATAAATGTAGATTCCGAAACTAAAAATCATTTATTACAAATAAGAAGACTACAAGAAAAAAATGATCATTCCATTGGATTATTTAAAGTAAATGACCCAACTCAATCAGCAACGGAAATTGAAGAAACTTTGAATCCTGAAATATTTTATAAAGCATTATCTGTTGCAATCGAACAATGCGGAAATGATGAAGAAAAAACCTCTTTCTTAGCTTTTAATTTTGATGATGGAGTAAACAATAGTAAAATTATAGGAGATTATAGTATTCTTTCCCATAATGGACAGGGAAGGTCTTTACGAGAAGACAAAGAAAGAATCAAATGGTTTATTGATAACAACAAACCATTAATAGCAAGTGAATACTCTAAAATTCCGCGCATTGGAGATATTCCAGCATGGATACAAGAGATAGAATGTTTTTTCACGAATCAAACACCCTCAAAATAGATACTCATTTAGAAATAGAACAAAAATAATTAATTTTGCACAATGAATAATATAACACCCAATAGCAACATTCCGAAAGAAGTAGTCCCCAATAAGGATTACAAGGAATTGGTACAGCAAATTGGTGCGAAAGCTCCGCACCAATTGAGTTGGTCGCATTATCTTGAAAAACAATTAAATCAATAATGAATAAACAAAACAAAAATACAAATAAACTGCAAATTCGCAACAGCACAGCCGAATTTCTGACTTTTGCCTATCAGTCGAAAGGCGATGGCGTGGAGGTGCGTGTGCAGGACGGCACAATTTGGTTATCGCAAAAAAATATGGGATTGTTGTTTGATACTTCTATCGACAATATCGGTTTGCATATAAAAAATATTTATGCCGAAGGTGAATTAATCGAAATTTCAACTGCCGAGGATTTCTCGGTAGTTCAGCAAGAAGGCAGTCGCGAGGTTTGCAGAACAGTGAAACACTACAACCTTGATGCAATTATTGCCGTTGGTTATCGTGTAAATTCCGTGCGGGCAACGGCGTTTCGGCAATGGGCAACAGGCATTTTGCGCGATTTTGCCTTGCGTGGTTATGTGATTGACCGCAAAAGAATGGAAAATGGGACATTCTTTGACGATGATTATTTTGAACGGCTTTTGGAAGAAATTCGCGAAATTCGTCTGTCGGAACGGCGTTTTTACCAGAAAATTACCGATATTTACGCTACGGCAATGGATTATAATCCTGAATCTCATACCACCAAAGAGTTCTTTGCGAAAATTCAGAACAAAATGCACTATGCGGTGCATAAACATACTGCCGCCGAATTGATTTACCAACGCGCCGACCACACAAAAGAAAATATGGGACTAACTGCTTGGGAAAAATCACCCAACGGAAAAATTCTGAGAACGGATGTGTCAATAGCAAAGAACTATCTGACCGAAAGCGAATTGCAATCGCTTGGACGTATTGTCAATGGTTATTTGGATTTTGCCGAAGAATTTGCAAAACAGCATATTCCGCTCAGAATGGAAGATTGGGCAAAACATTTGAACTTGATTTTGCAGGCAAACGGTAAGGACTTGCTACAAAATGCGGGCAAAATTACTGCTGCACTTGCCAAACAGCATGCCGAAAACGAATTTGAACAATACCGTCCCATTCAAGACCAGCTTTTTGAATCGGATTTTGACAGGACAATGAAAATGATTGAAAATAAACAAGAGTAAACAAAAATAAACAGTTATGAACGATTTTGATGAATATATCAGGCAAGGCGAGCCTGACAAAATAGAGAAAAGCCAAATCTGGCAAACGGCTATCGGCTTGCAACAAGTTGATGGGTTAAAGCCGTC
>JAISKT010000035.1 GCA_031261295.1 Candidatus Symbiothrix sp.
GATGTGTTACGCAGTATCGGCAATATCCAGTTCGATTATAAAATGCACTTTTTACCCGAATTAAAAGCCAACTTGAATTTGGGTTATGATATTTCCAACAGTAAAGGAGACACCTATTATCTTCCTTGGGCGCCCAACCGGTTTACACAGGGCGAAGGCGGTGAACACAGTAAAGGCAAACAGGACAAACGAAATCTTTTGTTGGAGTTCTATTTGAACTACACAAAAGAATTTACTACCAGCCGTTTAGAAGTGATGGGCGGTTATACCTATCAGGATTGGAAAACAACCGATTATAATTACACCACGACCGATTATGCCGGAGGTTATGTAGTATCCGAGCCGACTTTTCCTAAAAATCCTTATCAAAACACCTTGATTTCATTCTATGGTCGTTTGAATTATAGCTTGATGAGCAAGTATTTATTAACAGCAACGATTCGCCAAGACGGCTCTTCCCGTTTCAGTGAAGACCATCGCTGGGGAACTTTCCCATCGGTAGCTTTGGCTTGGAGAATCAATGAAGAATCCTTTTTAAATGAAATTGACGCATTGTCGAATTTGAAATTGCGTTTGGGTTACGGTATTACCGGCCAACAAGAAGGTATCGGTAATTATGACTACATTCCGGTTTATGGTAAAAGCGATTTAAGCGCACAATATCAGTTCGGAAATAATTTTTATCAGGGATACAGACCCAGCGGGTATGACAAAGACCACAAATGGGAACAAACCGCTACGTCCAATGTGGGCTTGGATTGGGGATTCTTTAACAACCGTTTGAATGGTAGCGTGGATTACTATTTCAAGAAAACAAAAGATTTGCTGAATACGATTGATATTCCGATGGGCGTAAACTTTACGAATCGTATTACCAAGAATATAGGCAGTATGGAAAACAATGGTGTGGAAGTCTCTTTGGGCATTGTAGCGATTGACACAAAAGATATACAATGGGATTTGGGCTTTAATGCCACCTTCAATCATACCAAAATTACAGGCTTGACATTGGATAATGCAACCGGGTCAAATTATGTAGGAACCCCAACCGGCGGAATTTCCGGTGGTACGGGAAATACCATACAAATGCACTCCGTGAATCATGCGCCCAATACTTTCTATCTCTACAAACAACTGTATTTTGAAGACGGAACGCCGGTAGAAGGCGGTTTTGCTGATTTGAACGGCGATGGTGTCATCAACGAACAAGACAAATATTTCGTTCATAAACCAGAGCCGGATGTATTTCTGGGTTTCAACACGAACTTTTCCTACAAAAGATGGTCGGCAGGCACCTCGCTTCGCGCCAGTATCGGAAACTATATGTACAACAATACATTTTCCGATTTGGGAAACTATTCGCAGGTGTTCAATCCGAACAATTTCTTAATGAATACGGTCAAAGATATTAAAAACACCCAATTTTATAATCGTCAATTAATGTCCGATTATTATTTGCAAAACGCTTCTTTCCTGAAAATGGACTATTTGAACATAGGTTATCATTTCGGACGTATCGCCAAAACGCTGGATTTAGCGTTGAATCTCTCTGTGCAGAATGTATTTACCATTACCAAATATGATGGCGTTGACCCTGAAATTGCCGGTGGTATTGATAACAATTTCTATCCGAATCCGAGAACATACAGTCTGGGAGTAACACTTAATTTTTAATCTATAAATAAAAAAGAATATGAAAAAGAATAATATTTTCAAAACAATAAGCTTTATGACACTGTCTTTGGTGTTGTTTACGGCTTGCTTGGACGACCTCGACCGGTTTCCGGAAAATGATTATACAAAAGACCAAGTATATAGCACTTTTGATGGCTATAAAGGAGCCATTGCCAAAGTATATGCCGCTTATGCCCTTTCGGGAAATGAAGGCCCTTCCGGAAAACCCGACATCAACGGTTTGGATGAAGGAAGTTATGCCGACTTTTTAAGAATGTTTTTCAACCACCAGGAACTTCCTACCGATGAAGCGCATTGTATCTGGCAAGATGAAGGTATTCCGGGATTGAACAACATCAATTTCTCTTCCGAAAATCCATTTACAAAAGGAATGTACAACCGTTGCATCATGCAAATTATGTATGCCAATGAATTTATCCGGAACGCAGCAGATGCCGGTGGAAAAGGTTTCACAGACGAACAGGTAAAAGAAGTGAATGCTTTTATCGCAGAAGCCCGATTTCTCCGCGCTTTTCAATATTGGGTGTTGATGGATTTGTATGGAAACCCGCCTTTTATGGATGAAAATTCGCCTTTAGATGTATTACCACAACAAATCAAAAGGGCTGATTTATTCAATTATATTGAAAAAGAATTAAAAGACTTAACGGACAATAATTTATTGAAGGATGCACGCAGCAATGAATATGGTCGTGCCGACAAAGGCGCCGCTTATGCGCTATTGGCAAGAATCTATCTGAATGCACAAGTATATACCGGAACGGTTAAATATACGGAAGCCGCCGATTATGCCAAAAGAGTAATTGGCGCCGGTTATAGTTTGAAAGGCGTTTACGAACAATTATTCCTTGCAGACAATGATGCAAATAACAACGAAGTCATCCTAAGTATCAATTACGATGGAGACTACACCCGCAATTACGGTGGAACGACTTTCCTTATCAACTGCGGTTCCAATGGCGATTATCAAAAGGATTATGCCGATATTCTTATCCATTATGGTATTTTGGACAATGCAAACTGGAGTGGTTACCGCGCAAGGGCGCAATTTTCCGAAAAATTTACCACCGGCGACAAACGCAATTTATTTGTGGGTGAAAATATGGCCATCGATAATCCGGTCAGTTATAAAAACGGATTGGCCACTTACAAATGGCGCAACATCAAAACAGACGGCAGTTTCGGGAAACATGCCACTTATGCCGACAATGATTTCCCCTTGTTCCGTTTGGCTGAAATGTACCTGATTTATGCGGAAGCGGTAAAACGCGGCGGAACCGGCTCTACCGAAGATGCGAAGAACTATATCAATGCCGTTCGTAGCAGAGCCGGAGTAAAAACGTATGACAGTTACACTGATTTTGATTTGCAAGACATTCTGGACGAAAGAGGAAAAGAATTGTATTGGGAAGGACATCGGAGAACAGACTTGATTCGTTATGGCATGTTCACGAGTAAAGCGTATATGTGGGAATGGAAAGGCGGCATGAGAAACGGACTTTCGGTAAGTTCTCATTATAACCTCTACCCCATCCCCTCTTCGGATATTATGGCGAATGGTAACTTAACTCAGAATCCAAATTATTAATACATAGAATAATATGAAAAATATAATAAAAAATATAATTTTGTTGTTCGCTTTCATGCCGGTATTTATGGCCTGCGAGAACGACGAAGAAAAGATGTATGTAATTCCTACCGATAAGGTAACGGCGGCAACGCTTTCCTTGGAAGGAACCGACCAAATAGTGGTTACGGAAGCAACTTATACCTGGACTTCCACCATCCTCAAATGGACACCCGTCAATTTCGGCACGGATGTATTGGTACAATATTCACTCGAATTATCCAATGGTGAAAAAACATTTACCGAAATTTTGGGAAATGGCGTTTTTGCGAAAGCGCTTGTTGGAAATGAAATAAGTAAATGGGTTATTGACAATTTCAATGGAATCAATGATAAAGATGAACCGCAAAAAGTAAATCTTTCGTTACGAATCGCGGCTTCTCCCGCTTTGGAAAATCCCAATGTAACCAATCCGGTAGGTATTGTTTATTCAAATGCCTTAGCGATTTCAGTCGTTCCTCATTTTATCGCGCCCGAATTTCCGGATGAAGTCTACATGATTGGCGAAGGTGTCAGCGGTGGCGGTTGGGACTGGGCAGCCAATGGTTTTGCGCTGACTCCGGTACATTCCAATCCGGGTCATTTCTGGTGCGTACGATACTTGGAAGCCGGTAAAGGTTTCAAATGGAACACCAAACCCGAATGGGGAGGCGATTTCTGGAATTTGGGCACCAACCTCGGCTTTACGGAAGACGGCGGAAATGCCGTAGTCGCTCAAAGTGGCATGTATATGATTTATGTTGATTGGGGCGCTAAAACCATTTCTGTGGAAACAGCCAAAGTATCCGGAATGGGCGATGCCTTCGGCGGCGATTGGACAGCCGGTAATCATCTGTTTGAAGTGGTGGGAAAAACCATGCAAATTACAACTATGGCAGCAGGAGAATTACGTATCTGCGCTACCTCAAACATCTCTGATGCAGACTGGTGGAAAATGGAATTTGTTCCTATCAACGGAATTATCGAATACAGAGGCACAGGCCCAGACCAGGAACGTGTTGCCGTAAGTGCAGGAAAAGTGGTTACACTTGATTTTAACGCCGGAACAGCTACAATAAAATAAATTTTAAAATTATGAAACAGATAAATATATTCCTATTATTCGCCTTTGCATTGACATTCTTTGCCTGCAATAGCGATGAAGAACAACTTTTTGACCAAGCGGGAAAACCAACTTCCCCTGTCCTTACCGCAGATGGAGCCTCTACGCTTGTGATTGATATAGAAAATGACAACTTGGAACTTTATCCGGCTTTATTGAATTGGAATAGAGCCAATTTTGGAAAAGGAGTGGATGTGACTTATACTTTGGAGGTAACTAATGATGAAGCATTTACAGGCAACGTACAAAGACTGCCGCTGGGCGAAAATGTATATCTGAAAGCGCTTTCTGCCAAACAATTGGCCGATTGGGCGTTTAATACTTACGGCGGTTATGATGCAATAAATGACGAATACGCACTTGTAGCGCTTTATTTCAGAATTTCAGCCATTCCGGAAAATTGGACGGCAGTAAATACGGTCATTTCCAATACGGTATACATCGAAGTAACCGGTATCAACGAAGAGCCTATCCCTGACCCGCTGCCTGTACCCGCTGCCGACCCGACGGAAGATGCCAACGAAGCGCTCGGTTTTGCAGGAGCGACCCTGTTTATGATTGGCAGCGAATTTGGCGGTTGGGATTGGAGTAGCGACGGCATCGCTCAAATGGCCCCTGTTCATTCACATCCCGGTCACTTCTGGACGATTCGGTATATCACTGCCGGAGAAGGATTCAAATGGTGTCCTGCCAGAGACTGGAACGGCGAAGATTTCAACAGTTTGGGTGAAGACCTTGGTTTTTATACCAAAGATGGAAATGCTTTTGTAGAACAAGACGGCATGTATATGATTTACGTAGATACGGATGCCAAAAAGATTTCCGTCGAACCGGCACAAGTATATGGTATCGGCGATTGTTTCGGCGCATGGGATAAAGGCAAATTCCCGCTCACCGTTGCCGGAAAAGCCATGGTAATCAACACAACAGCTTCCGGAAACGTTCGCATGTACGCCGCATCGACCATCCAACCGGCAGATGTAGATTGGTGGCAAATGGAATTTGTTCCCATCAACGGACACCTGAGGTACAGAGGCGTAGGTAACGACCAAACAGCCGTTTCCGTAGATGCCAACAAACAAGTCATTATTGAATTCAACACCAAAAGAGGGGCCGTAAAATAAACACGTAGGGGCGCACCTGCGTGTGCGCCCTTCAATGCGTGTGCATCATTTTCGATACATGTGACATTTTCATTCAATGCAATTATATATATGGCATAATTACCCAAAAAGGGCGCACACACAGGTGCGCCCCTACGGGAAAAACATCATTTCAATGAAAAACATATTCTACCTATTATTATTACCGCTTTTTTTCATCGCTTGCAAAAACGATGACCCAAAGGTCAATCCCGAAGAAAAGCCGACATTGGAAGCGCTACAACTTCGCGACGGCATTACCCGCCTCAGCGACGATTCCTTGGCTTTCGTACTCTTTGCTCCGAAGAAAGAATCCGTCTATCTGATAGGCGATTTCAACCAATGGACAACTTCGGAAACATACAAAATGACAAAAGACGGCGACCGCTTTTGGATTAAAATCGGAAATTTAGATAAAAATAAAGAATATGTTTGCCAATATTGGATTGACCCCAAAATTGGGAATGGAATCCGTGTCGCTGACCCCTATTCCAACAAAATATCCGACCCTTGGAACGATAAAGCCATTTCATCGTCTATCTATCCGAATCTCATCACTTATCCGGCCGGACAAACGGAAATTGCCATGGTCGTTTCTACCAAACAGGACAATTATAATTGGAAAGTAAATAATTATACGGTAAGCGACCCGGCTAAGTTGGTAATTTATGAGATACTGATTCGCGATTTCACGGAACAGCGTTC
>JAISKT010000051.1 GCA_031261295.1 Candidatus Symbiothrix sp.
AGATTTTAGAAAAAGCATTATTATAGTGATGCTATAATGAGACAACTTTGGCTTTTCTTTTTTTATAAAAGTTCTATCTGTTGAAGATTTTTTTTTATAACCGCAATACTTTTATTAAGAATTGTATTTTCTTCGTGATATTTTATTGCTTTTACCTTCCATTTCTCGCGACCATCTATGATTTCCACTATGCGGGCTTTTAATGCTTTATTCTCCAAACGGCGACTTAAAGCCAATTCTTTCCAGTAGTTTTCTTCTTGCATATTTTATATTTATTTTTGTAAATTGAAAAATGTAAAGATACTAAAATTTATTTATTGGATGGCGCTTTTTTTGATTTATTCTTTGATTTATGCCACCCCAGGCTGCCACCCCAAGTATTAACAATTTAATTTTTTAGTTATGTCAAAAAACAGTAGTGCGGTTGTCGCAATCGCAGAACAAAAAAACGAAGTGAAAATTATTCCTTTGCAAACAAGCAAAGAAAGTGCAAAAACAGAAGAAAAAAACGCTTCTGATTCCCTTAGAAATTTACCCATTGAAGATTTGAAAAACAGGGCTGTAGCTCTTACCTAGCTAAATCAAAAGCATGATGATTTAACGGAAAAGCGGAAACGCTTGGAACGCTTTGCGATTGTTCACGACCAAAACAATGCGAAAATAACCGTTTTGGATGCACAAGGCGAAGAGTTCATGAGTAGTTCTCCGAAGTCGATTAAAAAGCTGATTGAATTTTGGTCGGAGGAGTTCCGCGATGCCATTGCCGAAAATGAAACGCAAATAAAGGCAATGTTTGCATAAGGGAGTAATAAAAAACCCCTGTACAGGCTGCAACCTTGCAGGGGTTAAATTGATTAACAATTTATTTTTTAGTTTAACAAAAGTATGGAAACAAAATCAAAAATCCAAGAAAAAAGAGATTATTTAAAGGCTTTAAGCCAAGGTTTAAAAGTATTAAAAAAAGAGGGTGCCATAGAAACCATCAACGAGGGATTAAAGGCTTTGTATGCCGAACGGGGACATTTAGAGTTGAAAACATTGAATCAATGGAACAAAGTCGGAAAACGAATAAAGAAAGGCGAAACCGCCCTGTTATTATGGGCGCAACCTAAAAAAATCACTCCTAACCCGAAAAACCAAACCAACCCAGAAAATCAAGAAGATGAAATGAATTTTTACCCGATTTGCTTCGTATTTTCAAATAAACAAATACAGGAGGTGCAATAATGGAAAAGTTTTTGAAAGTCTGTAATTTACCCCAAGGAGCAAAATATGTGCCGGGTATTAATTTGAAAGGTCAATATTTAAAAGAGTTCGGTTTTGTCAATGGTGACTTTGTCAGGGTTGTACTGGAAGAAAATCAAATAGTTATCACAAAAACAGATGCAAGTCAGGAAATTTCCCGAATGGTTAATAAAAACCCTGCCTTATCCGTATTAATAAAGGAATTTGATTTAATTCCTGTGTAGGGCGTGAGAGTGAACCGTAAAGGGTTTGCTCGCTCGCGCTACTTTCTTTGAGGGCGCAAAGAAAGTAGCAAAGAAACGCCTACTGGTGGTATTCGTTATCACTTTTGAATAGTTTTACACAAAAGATTTGTGATTGTTTTCCCATGATTCTGAAAATTTTTATCCTTAAATAATACTGCTAAACCCGTTATTTGCTTCAATCGAAGTAATTCATCAGATCCATTCCGACATGTTTTATAACATAATTTTTTTTCGCATTTTTTGAAAAATAATTGGCAAAACGCTTGGATAATAAACAAAACGTTATTAACTTTGTATCGTTAAACAAACGAGTTATTTAATATGTTGAATGAAGAAGAGCTAAAGGCTCTCATAGAACACGAAAAGCAGAATCTTCGGTTCTATGTCCTTTTTGAAGAAGAACTTTCAAAGACATTCTCAAAAAGGAAACTTGAAGAACGAATTGATTTTCACTTAGACAGAATGATTAATTTGTTAAGACAGTTGAAAGATTAGAATCAGCCCCTTCGGGGGCTGATATTTATAAACAAAAAAAATGAAACGATTATGAATGCAAAAAATGAAATTGAAAAATTAAAGACAGAATTTATGTCTTTAAAATCCGAAACTGAAATTTTAGATTTTAGGACAAAAATAGGTTCCTTCCTGGAAAATAGGACGGAAGAAGAAAAAGAAGACATCTATAAGGCATACACGGAAAGCGCGAACGAAGCCATAGACCGTGCCGAAAAATTGTATAGCTACGTAAATGTTAAAAGCAAATTATCTAAAGTATTAGACGTTGTTTCAATTTCCTATATAGCGGAAACCTATTTTAAAAAAAGTCGATCGTGGTTTTCTCAACGATTAAACGGACATCTTGTGAATGGAGTTCCTGTTTCTTTTACAGATAAAGAAATTAAAATATTATCTGATTCTCTTGATGATATTGGTATTATGCTACAAAATACAGCTCGGTCAATAGCTTAAATTGACTCTTTGTTTGACGGCGCCTCGCTATTATTCATTTGATAGCGGGGTTTTTATTTTTAATGCTATCTTTATGCTTTCGTTCAATTTAATTTTTTAGTCATGAAAAAATTATTAGTATTAGCCGTTATAGCATTGGTTTCTTTCTCTGTTTTTTCACAACAAAGAATCAATAGAGAAGAATTATCTTTTACATCTGAATCTGAAAAAATAACAAATGCAACAGGATGGGAATATTCTGAGTATAGTGGAAAGTGGTATAGTAATGAAAATTTTATTTATTCTGGAAATCCTGAAGGTTGGAACTTGAAGCGAATCATTTCGCATTGTACAAACAAATTTAACTATTTTCAGTTCAAAAGATTAGATTATAAGTCGCAAATTTACTATGTTTTATTTGTTTATTATATTGGTGGATTTTATGAATATCCAGAGATTTTTGAAGATTGGGTAATAACTGAAAATTCTTGTTGGAGTTATATTTATACAAAAGAAGAATATGAAAAAATAAAATCAAATAGTCGTGAAGTTTCTTTATGTTCAATTGAATATACATCTGGAAAAACTATAGATGATATTCGAATGGCACTTGAACGTCATTATAAGTATAAAAGAGAAAATTTTTATTGCCATTTTCCAATACAATTAAAAGTTGATGGCGATGATTCTATTGTTCGATTTTTATTGCCTAACAATTCAAATGCGAGTCAAAAATCATTAGAAACACAATACTTTGAAATGAATAAAGAAGATTTTATGAAAATCCTTATAGATTAATTTGCACATCTCAAATATACTACCTATATTTGCTGAGTCAAATTCTGTTAAGCGCAACGAAAGTTGCCCATTCGGGCTTTTTTTATGCCCAACACATAGCGGCTGTATTATTTCCAGTTTTTTGCGCTTGCGCTGAAACAGAGTTTGACGACGGGAAATGTACAGCCGTTTTTCTGTGCTAAAAGTCAAACTCTGTAAAAAAATGAAAACAAAACAACTCGCGCCCATCGGCTCCGATCCTATCGGATCATTCCTTCAATCCCTTCCGCGGAAGGATTCAGTACTTAGTTGTAAATGGTATCGTTCTGCCGGGCAATCTGAAATCTATCTGGTGTATTCTTTAAATGGAGAAATCGTAAATACTTCATTCAGAATGAAAGGAGACAATCATGAAAAATCATAAAGTAATCGGCTTCAATGTCTCTCAAAATCCTGTTCCGGAAGATTCCGCGCCCGAAGAACCGAACGCCAATGAGAAAATCGTTATCCGCTTTTTTAAAGATAACTATCTCCCTGTCGGCAATCCGGAAAACATGGAATTTAAGACCACTACGGAATTGTTGTATGAACTTCGTGAAATGGTTTATCTCAGCGTTAGTGCGATGAACAAGATTCTGACCGGGCTTGAGTATCAAATTCAATTTTTGGAAGGTGCGCCCCACTGGGTACTCTATTCCAAAAACAAACCGGCGGAATAAATCAGCAAATAATTAAGCTCCGGCATGATTTGCCGGGGCTTTTTTTGTCCTTTTTCCCAATCCGTTTTCTACGGAAATTTGCAATAAAATTTCCGTATGAATAAATATCTTATCATTGGCATCTTATTCCTGGTTGCTGTTTCGTGTGCCACACAGAAGAAATCGGAGCAGCATCTTACATCTTCCAACAGTTCTAAGGAAACCAACGAGTTGGTAACTAATCAAATATCCCAATCAGAAGGGACTATTTTTACCGGTAAAAACACGAATGAAGTTTCAGAATCATATATAATTCGCTACGATACCAGCCTGCCGGTGGATTCCCTAACCGGGAAACCTCCTGTAGCGGAGGAGGAATTTCGCACCACCGGCAAAAAGACTAAGGAAAAAACAAACGTAACGAACTCTACAAAAAAAGCAACCAACCAAACCGGCAAACACACGGAAGAAAATAACAACACCGTCAACGAAGATCAAAAAACGGATATTTCGGCAGAAGCTGCCGGCGGAAAACATTTCGTTTGGACGTGGATCACAGCCGTAATCGTGATTGGAATATTAATCTTTCTCGGCATTCCTAAAAAGAAATGACAATAACGAGGTGCCCGGAAACCGGATTAAGTGCGGATTACGGCGATATCATTGTCGCCGATATTTCCGAAAAGATGAATCTCAAAATAACGTATAATGAAGAAATCATCTTGCCGGAAACCTATTATCCAGACAATTCAGGTTCTGTCTATATCCGGGACATTTCTTTGCTTGCAGACATGTATCGGCAGGTAAATGATTTGTCGGATAACGTCATTGCCGATGCCGGTTCAATTACTCTTAGCTTGGAATTTACGGAAAAAGATGCAGACGATGAAGTTGTTGAAACCGACACACAGGACATCACCCTGTATGCCTGCGAATCGGAAACCGCCGGAACATTGATATCCGATGTTTTGAAGGATATACCCTTAACCCGGTGCTTTAATAAAACGGTTTGTCCGGGACAAAAAGAATATCTTTCATTCTATGGTACCGGAGAGATAACAGCAGTTGTTATCTATACCGGAACTACCAGGGACCAGTCTGCCATCCTTACACTGACCGAACTTCCCGAATCTGCCGATACCATGCACCGACTGGATGTGTCGCCGGAAGTCATTGCCGGTCTTGCCGATATCGAACAATCCCGGATAGTCTATTATCTCCTGTACAAGGATATAAATTGCCGGATTAAATTCACGATGAATCCGTATCTAAGACCTCAAGCCACCTTTATTTTCCATAACACTTTCGGCGCTCAGGAAACATTCACCTGCACCGGAGACAGGGAAAGCGAACGCAAATGGACCCGGGAATACGGACAAATCAACCGGCATCAGCATTTAGTAACGCGGGAACTCGCCTTGAAATACACTGCAAACAGCGGTTATCTTACCCAGGAACAAACCGAAATTTTGGAAGATTTACTGAATGCCAAAGAAATATCCCTTATGGATGAACACGGATGGCATCCGGTATCCATAGAAGAAGAAACATTCAAAGTGACATCCCGCCGGGACGAACTGGTAGATGTGGAATTCAAATACCGACGATCCGGACAAAATCAATCGCAATACCGGTTCAATCCGAAGAAATACCGGAGATTCGATTTCACGTATGATAAAGCATATAATTGATATGGAAAAAGCAACTCACATACGCCGGAATATGGTACTCAAGGAAATGGATATCCGTTGGTTTCCCAATGGGAAACGGAATATCTATTCCATCAAATTTGTGGACAAATTAGGGAAAGTCCGGTTTATCCCGCAATGCTTCACCCGTGGACTTCCGTACAATGTCCGGGATGCACGGCAGCGGGGTATTCAACCCTGCAACTGCAAGGGAGAGCCGGAAGGGCACGTTTACCCTGTCGGCATAGATGCAATGATCATGTATAACAATATGGAGGTAATACTTTAAAAGATGGATATAACATTTAACGACAAAGGCGTTCCCTTGCTTTTCGCAGGCAAAACCGCCTTCGGAAATACAACCGGCGGTCCGATTCAGGAAGGCAAAGATATTCGGAAAATTGCCGTCCAAACAACGGACACGAAAAGTGACCGTAATTTTACGGAAGCAGCCGGCGTTCGATTATTGTCGTGGGGAAGCAACAACGATTTTCCCCAATGGGCGGATAAAATCATTACCAGTACCGGCGTGCTCAATACCGGATTGAAATTCATCCGTAACCTGACTTTGGGACAAGGTATATACGCCTGCCGAATCACCGGATACGATGACAAAGGAAACGAAATGTTAGAGCCGCACCCAGACAAAGGGATTAACGATTTGCTTTCCAGCCGGCGGATCCGGCGGTACATGGAACGAACGCTCCGCGATTATCTGAAATTCGGTTCCGGTACCGTACAATTTCTTCCCAATGAAGACGGCAGCAAAATAGTGGGCTTGAATCCGTTGAACGCCTATTTTTGGCGATTGAGCGAACGCGATAAGAACGGGAACGAAAAATGTGTCATTTCCGGGAAGTGGCCCGAATATCCCGGTACCGGAGATTTCACGAAATTAGACGTAGTACAGGAATACGATCCGGAAACGGATTTGGATATCCGGCGTTTTGAAGGGAAACAAAAGGAAAGCACGGTCATGGTAGTCCGGGATTCCTGGAGCAATAAAGATGCTGTGGGGTGAATTTGGCAAGTTACTTCCGGACAGTGATCATAATCAGAATACCCCTTGGGGAGCCGGAACTTATACGTCTCCCTGATATATTGTCCTTTATAGGATTATAATAATTCCTTTTTTTTGTATTGTGGAAAACAAAGATATCATATCCGGATCGGAAGCCATTCGGCGGGCGCGAAATCTGAAATTCGTTCCCGATGCTTTTTTTACCCTAATCCATTTGACTTGCAACCTGAAAACAAAAGAATGTGGGCGACGAGTAAAAGTAGAGCGTTGCCGCGTTCGCCCGGCGCTCAAGGAAGATACCTTTCAATTAGACGGTGATTTGTACTTCACATACGAAGATGTGGATACTAATCAGCCGAAGATGTGCTTTAAAAAATTGATGCGTTATATCGGATTTCCACCCGATTATAAGCTGTTAAGAATAAATTGGTTCGATGAAACATAAAGATTCAATAGTGATGCAAGAAGCCGGGCGCGGGTATGCTCCCGTTCCCGGCGTAGGTGTGCTGACATTCGAGGTACAGGGAGTTTCCGAACGGGAAGATATTCGGCACCGGGAATACGAGCAAATATACTCTAAGTACATGACCGAACATGCAACCATGCACCTTGATGATTTTATAGTACCTCTCTGGGGCGAAGGTCATAACTTGTATCCTCAAGAAGTATTTTCAACCACCTCTGAAAACAAGCTGCTCCCGGAAGTTATCAATAAGCAGGTTCGCTTTTTATTCGGAAAAGGACCGCGATTATTCAAAGAAATTGTACAAGGAACCGAAGAAAAGCAACGGCGTGTCCGGATTCCGGTCGAAATTCAGGAAATACAGGAAGCTTTGGAGCACTGGGAGGATTTAGGATTTGATCATTATTGGGACTATCTCAAAAACTTGATTATCGACTATTATTATGTCAAAACATGTGTCAGTAAATATCATTTCTCACGTGCCCGCCGCATTCCCGGACAACAGGCATCCGGAGCATTGAAAGTACTTGCATTGAGCTATGTCGGTTCCGATGAAGCGCGATTAGCTTCCCGTTCGGCGCCGGTAACCAAGCGTTTGAAAAATAAAGATTGCCGGTATATCATCATTGGAGACTGGATGAATATCAACCGGTATGATTATGAGGTTTATAACCGTTTCGATCCCGCAGAACCGTTCAAATATCCCGTTGCAATCGCTTTCAATTCAGACAAAACTTTCACCAAATGGACTTACGCTTTCAACGACTGGTTTAAAGGCTTGTTGGAGTGGATTAAGGCTTCCAATCTGTCGCCCAGATATTTAAATTCATACCTGAAAAATGCCCTGAATGCACATGTTCACGTAATTATTCCCGGAAGCTGGGTTAATCAGCAAAAAACTACCTTGCAAAATATTTGCAACGAAAACATTCGTGGCGGAAAGCCGGTACAATCCGAATACAAAGGAGTAAAATTGGTCAATGAAAAAAATGCAGCTATTCCATTCTACGAAACCATGGTTGAACTGGTAATAGCCAATGAACTCCGGCAGATTACCGAACTAATGACAGGCGAAGGAAAAAATCAAGGAAAGCTTTGGGCTTCTACTCGATGGGCAAAAGATGACGGCTGGGAATTTAAGGAATTTCCCGGTAAATTTAAGGATTACATGGATTCTGTAATCACTTATGATAAACGGGCAGATCAGGTTATTTTAGCAGGAAAAGGTATTAGTCCTGCAATTACCAATGTAGCCGAAGATGGAAAATTGAGTAATTCAGGATCAGAAGTATATTACAACTATCTGATATATGTTGCATCCCTGGTGTGGGACGAATACTTCATCATGAAGGATATGAATAACTATATCCGGCTGAATTTCCCGGCACATTGGAAAGACGGCGTTCGTATGGGCTTTTGGATTGATATTCCTGCTAAGCTTCAGGAAACATCACCGGCTGACCGTCCGAATCAAACGGCTACTGCCGATACTAAAAGCAATTTACCGAAAAACGAAGAACAAAAAAAGGAGGCGAATAATGATTAAAGTACCTTTCCGACCGGACAAAGCGGAATTTGCGCGCGAAATGAAGCCGAAAATATCCGGAAACAATCTCAATCTCGAATATCAGAACATTGAGAGTAGTTTGTATAAAGTAGCTGCCGAAATTCCGGATACTATTTCACAAACAATTTATGACCGGCTGGTTGATGCTTTTATTGCCGGTGATCCTGCCGAACCGGATAAAACGGCCATTGATTATCTGCGACGTGCCATGTTGCATTTTGCCCTGTACGAACATGCCATCTTCCTGATTACCCATATTAGCAACGATGGAATTACGGTAAAGAAGAATGATAATGAAACCACGGCTTTCAAATACCAAACCGATGCATTGGATAATAAGCTGATCACAACCGCATGGTTTTGGATCAATCAACTCATCAAATACCTGAACGAACATATCAAGGATTTTCCGAAATGGGCCGAAAGTCAGCAAAAGCAAGATTCCGATAATCTTCCGGTTGATTTGTCTGATTTTAACAAGTGGGTAGGAGTTTCACTATCCGGAGGCGAATATTTTATGATTTACATTGCTTGGATCATCCGGGAAGTGTGGTTAGATTGTGTTTGCTCCCGTATCGTGGAACCGGTGAAAACGGATGCTATTGCCCGCGCTGTCTGTTATGAAGTAATGGGACGCGCTTGCAGCATTCTCGCTTATTCCATCCTGCCGGAACCGGTGCGTAAGGATATTGACAACGAAATGGGTAAAAATCACCGGGAACAAGCTGACAGGGACATTAAAGAACGCATTTCCGGCAAATATTTGGCTAAAGCTGAAACGTACTGGAAAGCGGTTGACATAGAAATCAAGAAAAACGAAATTGAAGAAAACCGGAAGACTGCTACTGATCAACCGATAATCGGACGTCCGTATTTCAGTGAAAACGATAAATTTTGCATGACATGAAAACAATACAATTGAATAAATTGGCTATTGAACTTCCCGAATCGTGGGAAGATTTATCATACAAGGAAAAAATTGCTACATTCGGTATCCTGGGTGAACTGTTTTCCAACGCGATCAGTCCGGAAGTCGCCCGGCTGAAAATGTTGATTGAATATACCGGATACAAGCCATCGGCATGGCAATTGTTCCGGGAAGGATTAAAAAAATCGGAATCCGAACAGCGGGAAATAATTAACTTCAATCTCCTGAAACTTTCGGAACAGCTTACTTTCGCTTTTTCCGTTGAAGAAAACCGGATCATTCCCAATCACCGATTCCTGACCAATCCGATTCATTATATCAAAATAGGGAAAAGCAAATATTATGGAAAAATATTTGAGTTGGATATCACTGCCAAAACGGATATTACCGCCCGCGAATTTGCCGACTGTTTCGATCTGCTTTCTGCCCAACAAAACTTAAATTCCGATGCTGATCGTGAAGAATGTGTCAATCAAATCTGTTCCATATTGTATCCAAGGACCAACGATTATAAGCGAAATTTAGTTTCCGGACATCATAAATTGATGCGTTCTGTTCCTCCGGTAATCAAATTCGGTATTGTCTATTGGTTTACCGGGGTCGTCCGGTTTTATACCGAACATGAGGTTTACAGCCTTATTTTTCAACGAAATAAAAAATCCGATTCCGAAAACAAAATCAGCATCGGGATGAACGAAATTTCCCTTGCATTGCAAAAAGAAGGCTATGGAAATTCGGAAAGTATGAATTTGAACGATTATTTTGATGCTCAAATAAAGTATCTCAAGGACATTATTAACAAGGCAATTGGTGAAGGTATCAAGCCGGAAAAGCTTTCCGAAAAGACAGGCATTCCCTATTCAACTATTCAAAAATTATCATAATTATGGATATTATTATTGATTTGTACAAGTATTTTTCCCGATTTGTTCCTAAACCGGTTTTGGAAGATATGTTTATTCAGCCCGGCGACACACGGGATACAGGATATGACGAAGTCCGGTCGGAAATATTGGCCGAAAGTGATGAGAATCGAATAGATGCCATTGAAGCCTTTGTCGTTTCCATCAATGAAAATTTTGTTTCACAACGGGTAAAGAATACCAAGGGTGTCATTCTTTTTGTGGAATACGGTAAAATAAACCTGAATCACGATCAAGCGAACGGAGTCAGGCAGGCGCTATCTGTGACGGTTGTCAATGATTTTTCAATTGTTGACAATGATAACCTGAACGAAATTCTGCTGATGAATGAATGTTGGATCATCTTGGATTCAATCATTCAGACAATGAATGAAGAGCAAGGAAGTTTAGACTTTTGCGGCGGTTCGGAATTGGTGACTTATCCGGTGGACATCCGGCCGGTGGATCCGGTAACTTTTTACGGCCGTGGTGGTTGGTCGGCTATTTTTGAAAACTCAAAAACAATATTATGACACTCAGAGAACGACAAGACCGGTTTATTGAAGATATGGCAATGTTTGATGATTGGAAAGATAAATTCGATTACCTGATTAGCGAACATGAAAGTGTATCTCATTCGAGAGAAGTACCGGAATCTCTTACAAAGTATCGGATTGACAATTGCCAAAGTAAGACCTGTTTCCGTGCTGAAATAGTGGACGGCTGTTTACACGTAGATGGTTGGAGTAATAGCAGCATCATGTCCGGTCTGATTGTCTGTATCAAAAGGATGTTTGATAGAACGCCGGGAGCAGAAGTTTGGAAGACAGTCATCAACTATCATCAAAAGACTGGTTTGATTCATAATATGACTCCGATGCGGAGTGCTGCACTCCTGGAGATAAATCACCGGATTCATGTCCTTTTGAAAAAATAAATAATCAACGAAATTTGAATAAAAAATAAAATGTACAGGCAAATGCTATCTATATTATCACATCTAAAATCCATTTTTTCGACAATTTATGGATACGTATTGAGTTTGCTCACTTTGTTTTGGAACTTTATTCATCCCGAAATTTATGCTTTTTCAATTGTTGGGTTGGCTGTACTCATGGATTTGATTTGGGGAATAATTGTGGCACATAAACAAGGTAAATTCATTCTATCCGAAGCAGCAAGGGAAACGTTCAAAAAAGTAAGCATCTACGGTTGTGCGCTTTTTATGATCTTTTCAATCGAACGCGGGTTACATGATGATTGGTTTATTGCTACAAAAATAGCTTGCTCCATAGCTGCCGGATGCGAATTGTGGAGTATATCTGCTCTGATGTTGATAGTAAAGCCGGATATGCCTTTCCTTCGCTTATTCCGCCTGTAGTTGAAAGGGGAAATGGAAAAGAAACTGGGAACCGATTTAAGTGCGGTATTACCTGATAATGAAACAATAAATAATTAACAAAATGGCAACGAGTAGAGGTTTAAGAAACAACAATCCGCTGAATATCCGGCATAATAAGGATACATTTCAGGG
>JAISKT010000088.1 GCA_031261295.1 Candidatus Symbiothrix sp.
GAAATGCTTCAATTGGTAAAAATGCAGTTAGCCTCTGGTTTGGATACTTGCGGTTGTCCCGCCTGCACCCTCTGCAAAGAGTTGTACGGGTTGAAACATTACTTTATGAAACGCTCGCAATGGATTATCGGCGGTGACGGTTGGGCTTACGATATTGGCTTCGGCGGGTTAGACCATGTAATCGCTTCGGGTCAGAATGTCAATATCTTGGTGGTTGATACCGAAGTGTATTCCAATACCGGCGGACAGTCGTCCAAATCGACTCCGGTAGGCGCTGTCGCCAAATTTGCCGCAGCCGGAAAACGGATTCGCAAGAAAGATTTGGGCATGATTGCCACGACTTACGGTTATGTGTATGTAGCGCAAATCGCGATGGGAGCCAATCAGGCGCAAACGCTGAAAGCCATTCGCGAAGCGGAAGCCTATGACGGACCTTCATTGATAATCGCCTATTCGCCCTGTATCGCTCACGGTTTGAAATTAGGCATGGGACACGCGCAAGCCGAACAAAAAGCCGCCGTAGAATGTGGCTACTGGCACCTCTGGCGTTTCGACCCGCGTTTGGAAGAAGAAGGTAAAAATCCGTTCCAATTGGATTCCAAAGAACCGGATTGGACGAAGTTCCAAGACTTCTTGAAGAGCGAAGTGCGCTTCTCTTCGTTGACGAAACAATATCCTGCCGAAGCAGCAGAATTGTTCAAAATAACTCAGGAAAATGCCCAATGGCGTCTGAATGGGTATAAACGATTGGCGGCACAAGAGTTCTAATAGTTAGACCTGTTAAGTCTTAAAGACTTAACAGGTCTTGATGCGATTTAAATTATTTATTATTAAACCTGTTAGGTCTTCAAGACCTAACAGGTTTTTAACCCACACCACTATGGATAAATATACATTACCATTGGAAGACAGTAAATTTTATCATATTTACAATCAAGGAAATAACGGCGAAAATCTTTATTATAATGACAATAATTACAACTATTTTCTAAAAAAATTGGACTTATATTTGTCTGATTATATTGAAGTTTACGCTTTCTGTCTGATGCCCAATCATTTTCATTTGTTAGTAAAAGTGAGAGCACCGGAAGAGTTGGACGAAAAGTTAAAAGAAACAATTGCTGCGTATAAACCTGTTAGGTCTTCAAGACCTAACAGGTTTGAGTGGCACGAAACATATTCACAGTTCATCAGCAATCAATTTCGAGTGTTTTTCATGTCCTACTCCAAAGCAATAAACAAGCAGACAGGACGAAAAGGCAGTCTTTTCCGCGAAATTTTCAAGCGCAAGGAAATCACTTCCTTAACTTACCTGCAAAACACAGTCGTTTACATACACCGCAACCCCCTGCATCATGGGTTTGAAGAAGATTTTAGAAATTACCGATGGAGCAGTTATGAGAGAATAATGACAGATAAAATAACAAAACTGAAAAAACAAGAAGTAATCGAGTGGTTTGAGGATAAGGAAAATTATCGTTATATGCACTTAGCGGATATTGATGATGATATTGAATGATAGATATTTATTATTTCCCGCTGAAATTGACTTTATCAAACAGCACCGTTGGAATCCTCCAAGACGTATTGAGCCGCGGGTCATTCCCAACTTCCACTACGTTTTGCCAGAGTGTCAACAAGTTGCCGGTGATATTCATTTCGTTCAGGGGTTTCACTGCTTTGCCGTTTTCAACTAAAAAACCTTCGATGCCGAATGAGAAATCGCCGGTCGTGCTGTTGCTGTTTCCGCCATTAAATCCGGTGACCCAAATGCCTCTGTCTATGTTTGCAAGTATCTGTTCCCGGTTTTTATCGCCCGGTTTCAACGTAAGGATGGACGGCGATTGAATGGTCGGCTCCATTTCCAATTTGCCGGCATAATAAGTATCCATATAATACATATTCAATAGGCCGTCCGCTATCACATCCAATTTGCGGGTGGCTACTCCTTCGCCATCGAACCAGCGCGCGCCGCGGGCTTGCAGGATATGCGGGTCGTCGATAAGGGTAATTTTGTCCGAGATAATTTTTTGACTCAACCGGTCTATCAGGAAAGAATTTTTTTGCTGAATGGCGCTTCCCTGTAAGGCCGAAACAAGCGGAGACAACAAACGGGCAATGGAAAGATTATCGACCAGCATCGGATAAACACCCGATTGGATTTTCTGCTGTCCCAATTTTCGTAAATTCCTTTCATAAGCCGTTTGACCAATACCTGACTTGGGCAATTGATTCCAAAAAACGGAAGATTCGTGCCAATGAGCCGCCGGCCGGGCATCTCCTTTCCCGCGCATCGCCGTTTCGGCTGTCATGTTGTAATAAGTGGTAGCTGTTTCTCCTTCAAAACCGTGACTGTCAACCGCGTAAGTCCGGCTTGTCCCATCCGAGTAACCGGCTGAAACAGAAATCAACCGTTTGTCGGTATCATATACTTCGTTGACATTTTCCTTGAGCAAAGCCAGTTTATCATCAACGGATATTTTTTCGATGTTCTCATCGTAAATATCCAAACTTTTTCCATTGCCTTTGTATAAGCGGTTGGGGTCGGCCAATTGCCGGAATTCGTCTTTGGCCAAGTAACGGGTTGTTTCAATGCCGGAGGAAATAAATTTCTCCAATTCTTTCTTTTCCAACCGGTTGGTGGAATAAGACGAATAACGTCCTTCTACAAATAGCTGGATATTCATTCCGTTTTCGGAAGATTGTTCCAGTTTATCCAATTGCGTATCGCGGTATTCAAACGAAGTGTCGGTTCCCGAATAAACCGTTACCCGCGCATCCGAACAACCATTGTCCAATGCGTACTTCAACGCCCACTGAGCCGTCTCTTTCATTCTCCTCCTACAGTTAATTGTTTGACTAATACGGCAGGCAGTCCTTGTGAGACCGGCATTCCTTGTCCGTCTTTTCCGCAAGTCCACGCACCCGGGTCTATTTTCAAATTGTTGCCTACCATTGTGATATCGGCCAAGGCTTGCGGCCCGTTCCCGATAATATTGATGTCCTTGATGGGTTGAGTCAACCGGCCGTTTTCAATCAGATAACCCGATTTTACAAAGAACGTAAAATCACCGGCGCCGATTTGTACTTGTCCGTTCGTGAAATTATCCACAAAAATTCCTTGTTTCACACTCGAAATAATTTCCTCTTGGGAATAAGGCCCGTTTTCCATATAGGTGCAGCGCATGCGGGGCAACGGCGCAAAACGGAACGATTGGCGACGGCCGTTTCCGGTAGAAGGAATTCCGTAAAATTGGGCACTGATGCGGTCGTGGAGGTAAGACGTCAATTCGCCGTTGGTGACGATATACGTTTTTTGTCCGGCGATTCCTTCATCATCGAAATTGACCGCGCCCCGGTCGTATTCGATACAGCCGTTGTCCACCACATTGATATTTTTGTCGCAAATGATTTTTCCTAATTTGTCTGCAAAAATAGAGGTATTTTTCCGGTTAAAATCGGCTTCAAACGCATGGCCAATCGCTTCATGCAATAAAATGCCCGAACTGCCGGCGCCCATCACCACCGGCATTTCACCGCCTTTGGGCTGGATGGCGTCAAACATCAAACCGGCCTGCCGGACAGCTTCTTGTGCAATTTCTTCTATCAAATTATCCGTAAGGAAAGAGACATCCTTGCGGGCCGACCGTGAAGCGTGCGCATTTTCTATCTTGCCGTCTTGTTGCAGGATACACGTTCCAACCAATTGAATCAAAGGGCGAACATCCCGGCAAAGCAGTCCTTCCGAATTGTAATACAGGACGTATGAAGTATCGTCGCTCATGGAAGCATTCACCTTAATCACCCGTGAATCCAATTCAAAAATCCGGTCGTTCAATTTCTGGAGCCGGGGTATTTTTGCCTGAATAGACACATCTTCCCACGATTGGAGGATGGGATAGTAATTTTTGAAAACCGGCGTATGGATTTTCACCGGGGGCGTTTTTGCCGTGCTGTTGGCAATCCGGGAAGCCACTTGGGCCGCCTTAATCATTTCGGGTAGAGTCACATTTTCTACAAAAGCGTAGCCTTGTTGGTCATCCGATACCACGCGGATTCCCACGCCGTAGTCGATATGGGAAGAGGCGCGGTTGACGGCGCCATCCTGCAAAACCAACGAATTGGAAAAGGTATGTTCAAAATAGAGGTCGGCATAATCGCCGCCTTTTTCCATAGCGACGGATATTACTTTCCGTAAATCGCTTTCACTGATATTAAAAGGGTGATTCATCGGTTTCTCGTCCTATTCCTGCCAGGATTTCCACTACCATCGAGTTCGAACGGAATGATTCGTCCGCCAGATCCAATATTTCTTTTATTTCCTCCGGAGTAAGTAATTGATAGGAAGTAATAAACACTTCTTCCCCTAACGGATTATCCACATTTTCCAAGAGGTAATTGACCGTAAGCGCCCGCAACTGATCCAATAGTTCAAAATATTGGACATAAATATCGTTGGGGTCTCCGGTCGAATCGTCTTCTCCTTGCAGTTTTACCATTTTGTCTGCCAACGGATATTGTTCATCTATAAACTGTTGATAAGCAATGTTTTCCTCATTACCGCCGATCTTCACCCGGTCCCCTTGCACATCCACCGTAATTTTTCCCGGTTTTATCAACAAGGGCGTTCCCATCGTGATTTCACCGGACACGGTTGCCTCATCCATAAAAATATAATAAACCGCCGGTTCCTCTTGTATTCCCTTGAACCGAAATTGGTTGCCTTTGATTAAGACCGTATCCGAACTCAATAATTCGAATTCATTGTATTTGCTCAAATAAATTTCTTTCCCATTGAGATCTTCACCTGTAATGGTACCTTTTACGGTAAATTCATTTTTGGGCGTACAGGAAACCAAAATGACCAACAAAGCGACTATGCTTGTTATTTTCTTCATATTTGTTATTTTACTTTAATTGAAAGCATCAAAGGTAGTATTTTAAAGAATAATACACACAAAAACGGATTAATTTTTTTTTGTGATGAAAAAATATAATTATCTTTGTGAAAAGAGAATTTATGACAACAGCAACATTAGACCATATATTAAAAGAAGTAGATACAGTTCCTGAAAAAATCCTTTCGTTTGCAGGTGTATTCAGTGATATGGATGAGACGGATTATGCCGATTTTTCCAGGGAATTGAAACAAACAAGAGAAAAAAACTTCAATCGAAATATTGCCTATGATTCCCGCCCTATTGGATACCGATATCCTTTCTGAATTTGTTACTACTCAGCCCCATTAAATACGAATTTACCGTAGAGGTGCCAATTGCGGAGCGATTACATTATTGTAGATACGAATGAACCACAATATCTACCCACAACATCTCTGCGGTTGACGATGCAGGTGGTATTATTCTGTGCTACTATTTAAAAGAGTATTTATTTCTTCTCGTAGAATAGGAAGATGTCGCACAATCGTACCCCAAATAATAACATCATCAATTTTATCATATCCGTGTATTACTCTATTTCGCATACCAATAATTTGCTGTTTACTTGATATTTGGATATTTGGTGTAATTTTATCTATTTTGTTCAAGGCTTCTCCAATAATCTCAAATTCTCTTTCGATAGCACGTCGAAGCATCTTATTGCCCATATAAATATTAAAATCACGTTTTCCATCAAGATAATTTTCTATAGAATGAATCGATTCTTGAATATCATAGATATATTTTTTTACCTCAATGTCCATATAACGGCGTTTTTGTTTGATTGACTGAATAAATAAAGTAAGGATTTTTAAGCGACTTTTCTGTTACTAAATCTACCGGCCGGTGAAAAATTTTTTCAAATGAATCAACGGTTTGAAAATAGTTATCGGCGTAATCACCAAAGTCCAACGGTTTGAAAGAAATCAACAAATCTATGTCACTTGCATCATTAAATTTGTCGGTACACACCGAACCAAATACAAATAAAGTATGAACATGGTGCTGATCACACACTGTCCTGATTTTATCAATATTATTTGCAATTATACTATGCACAACATTTAACATAAAGATTATTAGTTACAAAGATAGCTATTTTTTTGTAATTTAAACTATTTAGCGGAATTTTGCAACTACGAATTTACCGCGGAGGCGCCAATCGCGGAGCGATTACATTATTGTAGATACGAATGAACCACAATATCTACCCACAACATCGGAGATGTTGCATTCGGATTGTAGAGACGCGATTAATCGCGTCTCTACGTTATGCAACCGCTCTGCGGTTGACGGTGCAGGTGTTATTATTCTGTGCTACAATAATGCAATCGCTCCGCGATTAAATGCGCTAAATATTAATTTAGCGGGGCTAAGTAGTTACCAAAAGCGCATTTTGCGTTAAATTTTGGTAATTCCTTGGTTTATATAAAAAAAGTTACTACTTTTGCCAATTAAATAAACATATATAAATATTTATGACAAAATAGATAGAAAATTCTAAATATATAGCCTCCCTTTAGGGAGAATTATTCTTATCTCAGAAATTTCGACACTTCAGCAGTAATAAGAATAAGTATTTTTTACGCAAAATGCGTGAAACTAACTTATTTATTACTGCGGGTCGTCGAAAACCTCTGAGGTGAATGTAGTTAAGTTTTACGCTTTTGTTTTTTAAACGTTTCTTAGAAATTTGGAAGCAACAAATAAATATATTTTGAAGCAAATTTATACATACAACTTGATACATATTACATAGAACTCATAATTTACATAGAACTCATAATGGTGAAGGTAAAGACAGCGCTCTCATTTTCTCTCGTCTTTATTAAGTTTATTTTTAGTCGCAGCTGTCTTTACCGGATCCATTTATATAAATGGATAATAATTACAAATTAAAATTTTTTAGACATGAAACAAAAATTAGTTTCTTTGATGCTGACGCTCATGGTATTGAGTGTGGCAAGTGTGAATGCACAAGTGCGGATTGGTGGTATAGACGACCCGCATACTTCCGCTATTTTAGACTTGAACGCGACGGATGCCGCAAATGACGGCGCTTTAGGTTTGGCATTACCGCGCGTAACGCTTTCAGCCACCGATCTGGTTCCGAATGGAATGACAGCTCCTGCTACCGGCTTAACGGTGTTTAATACAGCGACTGCCGGAACAGGTGAAACAGCTGTAACCCCCGGCGCCTATTATTGGGCCAATAGTCAGTGGAATCGCGTAGCAACCGGTGGAGATGCAACCGCCGGAAGTAGCGCCGTAATGGATGCTACAGAAGACGGCGGATTGGTTAGAGCGGGTTCGGGTACAACGGATGATCCCTATACCTTAGGAATTAAGGATTCGCCTGATTTCACGGGCACACCGACAGCCCCGACAGCTGCTGCAAACACGAACAATACACAAATAGCAACAACCGAGTTTGTGCAAACAGCTGTGCAAGCTTCGTCAACTCCGGTTTTGCCGGGGGGAATTGCAGGAGCGGGTTGCACCTGGTACCGATGGGACATGATATCCGAGGTTTTTGATAAATCGTGGGTGGTGATAGATGCTTCCTTGTCTAATGCTTCTTATAGTACAAAGGTGTTTTTTATAAGGTTTAGTAACCCTGATAAACCGGTTGTGACTTATTATGCAAATAGTACTCTCTACAACCAGGAGGTGCCAGGAGCACAGCTATTTACGTGTTTAGCATCTTTTTAAGATACTGGGCGCTTGTCTAATGAGAATATCGTAGGGATAAAACAAACGGTATAGGGGATTCTATTATCGCTACTCATTAGGGTTGGAATCCTCAAGCCGCCAAAAAATACATAAGGGTTGCGTTTCTTAAAAATTGCAAAGGCAAATGAATAAGAAATGCAACCCTCGTTATTCCTATAAGCATAGCTTTGTTAATACCGGCTTACTTGTTTCACACCTTTCACGCCCCGGATTTTTTTTATCAGCCCATCCATCGCGGACGTATCGCTCAGCATGACCGTCAAGGTTCCCTGGAATAATCCGTCTTTGGAATCTACGTTGATGGAGCGGAGCATCATGCCGTTTTCTTTGGAAATAATGGATGTAATGTTGGTGACAATGCCGATGTCGTCGTGTCCTACAATTTTTAATGTTACCGGATAATGGGCGCCTGATTTACCGGCCCAACGGGATTTTACCACCCGGTAGCCGTAGCGTTTGAACATGGACGGCGCATTGGGACAGTTCAATCGGTGTATCTTGATTCCCTGCGAAGAAACAAATCCGAAAATTTCATCGCCGTAAATCGGGTTGCAACACTTGGCCAATGAATATTCGATGCCGGTCAGGTTTTTGTCAATCACCAGCACATCTTCTTTCTTCGAAAGTTCTTCTCCCGGAGTGGGCGCGTAATAATTTTCGACACTCCGGTCGATATGTTCCGCCACCTCCTGTTCTTTCTGTTCCAAGTAATTGTCAATTACCGTATTGACGTCCAAATGTTCCTTGGCAATGTCTGCATAAAAATCGGTGACCGTCTTGTAACCCATTTTCTTCATCAGACGCATCAATTTGGCTTCGTCTTCTTCAATCTTGCGGTTCTTGAAACGCCTGTGCAACAATTCCTTGGCAAATTCCACCTGTTTGGCGGCCTGTTCTTTCAGCGATTGCTTGATTTTTACCCGCGCCTTGCTCGTGACGGCAATATTCAGCCAATCCTGCTTGGGTGTTTGGTTGGGCGAAGTCTGGATGTCCACCTGGTCGCCGCTTTGCAATTTATATTTAATCGAAACATTTTTGCCGTTTATCTTGGCCGAGGTACATTTGGAACCGATTTTTGTATGAATCGCAAAAGCAAAATCCAATACGGTCGCATTCTGGGGCAATTTGAATAAATCACCTTTGGGCGTGAAAACAAAAATCTCATCGTCGGACAAATCCATTTTGAAATCGTCTATCAAATCGGTGGGCGATGAATCCTTGTGTTCCAATACTTCACGCACGTTTTTCAACCAATCGTCCAGGCCGCTTTCGCCCTTCAGACCTTTGTATTTCCAATGGGCGGCCAGACCTTTTTCGGCAATCTCGTCCATCCGTTTCGTGCGAATCTGCACTTCCACCCAGCGGCCTTCCGGCCCCATCACCGTCGTGTGCAGCGATTCGTATCCATTGCTTTTGGGCACCGACAGCCAGTCTTTCATCCGCTTGGGATTGGGTTGATACATATCCGTCACCACCGAATACACCTGCCAGCATTCGGCTTTCTCTTTTTCCAAGGGCGTATCCAAAATCACGCGGATGGCAAACAAATCGTAAATCTTTTCAAATTCAATCTTTTGTTTGAGGAGTTTGTTGTGAATCGAATGAATGGATTTGGTTCGTCCTTTGATGTCGAAATTCAATCCCATCGCTTTCAGTTTTTCGGCCACCGGAGCAATAAATTCGGCGATGTATTTATCCCGCGAACGTTTGGTTTCATTCAGCTTATTTTTGATGAAATCGTAGGTTTCGCGGTCACGGAATTTCAAAGACAAGTCTTCCAGTTCCGATTTGATTTTATATAAACCCAATTTATGGGAAAGGGGCGCATACAAATAAGAAGCTTCCGCTGCAATTTGCAAGCGATATTCATCATTTTCAATGGATTTGGCAATGCGCATCAGGTAAAGACGCTCGGCAATCATAATCAACACCACGCGAACATCTTCCGCAAAAGACAAGAGTAAGGTACGGAAATTTTCGTTGTCAATCGCCGCATTTTTCTCGTACAATTCGTGCGTTTTTATTAAACCCCGAATGATACCGGCCGTATCCGAACCGAAATCTTTTTCTATTTCCGTAACATTGCAATGACCGGCGCGAACCAAATGCGAAAGCAAAACAGCCAATATCGAAGCGCGTTTCAAGCCGATTTCTTCGGCTACAATCAACGCGGTGTGCATATTCCGCACCTGAATGTTCAGGCCGTAAACATCTTTTTCGTAACCGTTTTTTTCAACTGCGCTTTCAATGTAGCGCTTGACTTTTGCCTTGTCTTCGGGAGAAACTGTTTCCCCCACCTGCCTTAGTAATTTACGATAGGATTTTATAAAATCCAATCGTTCTTCTTTATTCAATACATTCATTAACTCATTTGCATGGGTTTTATCTTGTCAATTATTGCGTAAGCATCATCAAAGCCTGTTTTTACAACGCGCGCATCTGTTAAGCCATCATAATAGCCGTATAAGTGTAAAATTTGATAGGCATTATTTAACCGCGTTAGCACTTTTTTGTCCTGGTGAGCCATATTTTCCTGGTAAAACTCTATTGATTTACGCCTTTTACCCACTTTTATTCCTTTTGTAAGGAGGTAAGCGTCCAAGGCAATAAGTATGCCATGATAAGCAGCGCCGCAAGCAATGCGTACATACTTCTTATCATTGTAATTCATACCTTCTTTGCCGGCTTTTTTAAGTATTTCCTTCGCATTGTCCATATAGCGAATGGCTTCGGCATAATACTGTTGTGTAATTTCCTGTTGTTCTTCGTTTGACATATTCTGTAAAGTTTATAGTAAATAGTGCCACAAATTTAATATTTATTTTTTACTTTTGTCATTGAAAAATAAATAATTTACCGCTTTTTATAATAAATAAATATGTTACCACAAGAAGACTTAAATTTAATACATGCCAAAGGCATTTCAGTTCAACAAATTGACGAACAATTGGATTATTTCAAAAAGGGATTTCCTTTTTTACCGGTAATCGCTTCTGCTTCCATCGAAAAAGGAATAAAACGGATTGCAGAAGACGAACAAGCAATCTATCTGGATGCGTGGTTTGCTTATTTGGAACAAAATAAAGAGATTGTCAAATTTGTTCCTGCTTCGGGCGCCGCCAGCCGGATGTTCAAAGATTTATTTGAGTTTTTATCGTCCGACCGGACTTTTCCCGAAACCTCTTTTGAGAAAACTTTTTTTGACAAAATTCATGATTTTGCTTTTTATGAAACATTGGATAAATATTGTATTTCAAACGAAGGGAAATCCGCAGATCAATTAATCGCTTCCGGCAGTTACAAATCAGTAGTCGAAAATCTGCTTTCTGCCAAAGGGCTTAACTACGGACAGTTGCCCAAAGGTTTGATTTTGTTTCATTCGTATCCCGAAGGCCCGCGGACGGCGATGGAAGAGCATTTGGTGGAGGGCGCGCTCTATGCCTGCAATCAGTCGCGGCAAGTGAATGTTCATTTTACGGTTTCTCCCGAACATAGAGCCTTGTTTGAGGCTTTGACCCTTGAAAAAATGCCTGAATATGCACAAAAATTCGGGGTCGTTTATCAGGTGGATTTCAGCGAACAAAAATCCTCCACCGATACGTTGGCAGCCGATTCGGAAAATCAACCTTTCCGCGAAAACGGAAAATTGGTCTTTCGTCCGGGCGGCCACGGCGCTTTGATTGAAAACCTGAACGATATTGCGGCCGATGTGGTTTTTATCAAAAATATAGATAATGTGGTTCCGGATTCGTTCAAGGCGGTGACGGTTCGGTATAAACAATTGATTGCCGGTGTTTTGGTCAACTATCAACAACAACTGTTTGAGTATTTGCATTTGATTGATTCGGGAAAATATACGCAAGAACAACTGCTGGAAATGCTGTATTTCCTTCAGGATAAATTATGTATCAAGAATCCGGAAACGAAAAACCTGGAAGATGTGGAATTAGTATTGTATATCAAATCCAAATTAAACCGTCCTTTGCGGGTTTGCGGAATGGTTCGCAATGCCGGAGAGCCGGGAGGAGGCCCGTTTTTGACAGTCAATTCCGACCAAACCGTTTCCTTGCAGGTGCTGGAAAGTTCCCAAATCGACTTGAAAAATCCCGAAATGAAAGCGCTGTTTGAACAAGGCACGCATTTCAATCCGGTGGATTTGGTTTGTGCATTGAAAAATTACAAGGGTGAAAAATTTGATTTACCGCAATACGTGGACAAAAATACCGGTTTTATTTCCCTAAAATCCAAAAGCGGCCGGGAATTGAAAGCCCTGGAATTGCCGGGATTATGGAACGGCGCCATGTCCGATTGGAATACAGTGTTTGTGGAAGTCCCCATCGAAACATTCAATCCGGTAAAAACCGTAAACGACCTGCTACGCCCGGAACACCAGTAAGAAGTTATGAATTATGAGTTATGAGTTATGAGTTGGCTGACGCATACGAACTACGAAAAATTTACATGCGTCAGCCAACTCATAACTCATAACTTATAATTCATAACTCATAACTCTCTTTCGCGTATTGGATTAGGTAGTTGTATGCTGCTTCGTATTCGTTGGGTATTTTGCCGTCGAGTATGGCCTCTTTGATGGCTGATTTCAGTTCGCCGACAATTCTTCCTGCCGGAAGGTTAAACAGTTCCATGATTTGCAGGCCGTCGATAGGCGGTTGGAAATTGCGTACGCGGTCTTTTTCTTCTATTTCCTTCAATTTGCTGCGAACCAATTTGAAGTTGTAAAGGAAACGTTTGACTTTTTCCGGATTTTTGGACGTGATGTCCGCTTCGCAAAGCAACATTAGATCGTCGATATCGTCACCGGCTTCGAATAACAAACGGCGGATGGCAGAATCCGTTACTTCATTGTCGGACAATGCGATGGGGCGCATGTGCAACGAGACTAATTTCTCAACGTATTTCAGTTTGTCGTTCAACGGAAGTTTCATGCGCAGGAAAATACCTTTCAACATATTCACTCCTCGATACTCGTGTCCGTGAAAAGTCCAACCCAATTTATTGTCAAACCGCTTGACGCCCGGTTTACCGACATCGTGGAATAAAGCCGTCCACCGCAACCAGAGGTCGTCGGTTGTCCGGGCCAGATTGTCCAAAACCGTCAGCGTGTGGCTGAAATTGTCTTTGTGGCCGATTCCTTCTTTGGTTTCAATGCCTTTCAACGCCGTCAATTCCGGAAAAATGATTTCCAGCAAGCCGGTTTGTTCCAATAATTCAAAACCAATGGACGGACGGGGCGCCAGGATGATTTTATTCAATTCATCTACCACACGTTCCTTGGAAATGATACTGATCCGGTCTTTGTTCCGTTCGATGGCGTCAAATGTTTCGGGTTCAATAAAAAAGCCCAATTGAGTTGCAAAACGGATGGCGCGAAGCATCCGCAAAGGGTCGTCACTGAACGTAATATCCGGATCCAACGGCGTTTTAATCCGGCAGTCGTCCATATCGTTCAAACCGTCGAAAGGGTCGATTAATTCGCCGAAACGGTCTTTGTTGATGCAGATAGCCATGGCGTTGATGGTAAAATCCCGCCGGTTCAAGTCGTCCTGCAAGGTGCCGTCTTCGACAATCGGATTGCGCGAGTCGCGGGTGTAGGATTCTTTCCGTGCACCTACAAACTCTATTTCGACATCCTTGTATTTTACCTGGGCCGTTCCGTAATTCTTGAAAAAAGCGAAATGGGATTTTTTACCAAAACGTTTGGCGACTTCCTGCGCCAGTTCGATTCCGCTGCCCACGCAAACGATATCAATATCTTTGGACGGCCGGCGAAGAATCAAATCGCGGACAAACCCGCCGATTACATACGATTCAACGGGAATCGCCTCCGCCGATTCGGTGAGGACTTCAAAAACAGGCCCCGATAATTTATTTAATATATACGATTGTTCTAATTCCATTCCGCAAAGATACGAAATCTATCTCGGAATAAACTCATATCCTTTTCCGCAAATCTTTTTAATCTCACCCACCGCCGGATACGCAATGTGCATGCCCGCAATGGGAATCTTATTTTCCGCCACATATTTCAAAATGACTTCCCGGGATTGAACGGCTTCTTCGGGATTGACATCATACGTCACCGCCACTTGCGGATAAGGCATCTGAATGGCCATTGCATGAGTCAAATCGCCCCAAATCAACAATTTATCTTCATTTGATTCGACAAGGAAAACCGTATGTCCGGGAGTGTGACCATAAGCGGCCACCGGAGTGATTCCGGGTAGCAAAGGAGTTATAATATTCTCCAATTCATTCGGTTCAAATAAATTCAGTTGCTTTTTATACGCATTGATTACGTTGATAGCGCCGGCATTATTCTGATTTACCCAATAATCGTGTTCCGGTTGGGCGATATACAAGTCAGCATTGGGAAACGCTATTTGTCCGTCTTTCAGCAATCCGCCGATATGGTCGCCGTGCATGTGGGTAATCAAAACGACATCTATTTGCTTGGCATCCAAACCGATAGATTCCAGATTATCGAATAATAAACGGCCAAAACCGGTATCCACCAAAATATTCTTATCCGGCGTTTGAATCAGGAACGCATTTGAAGCGTTGGGAAACGTGCCTTCGGGAATTTGTTCCGCAATCATTTCGGGCGTGGCCCCGATTAAAATCCCGGTATTGCCTTTTTGTTGCCCTTCCGAAAGGAGATATACCTTGTAATCGCCTACATTTTCTGAAAAAAGAGGGGAATTACTTTGCGCTTTTACTGAAATTGTTGTCATCCCGATGAGTATCAAAAGAATTAATTGCTTTTTCATATTCTATTTTATAAATAATTGAACATTAAACTTGTTTAATCCGGGCAATCCGTTGCAATAAAGTCGGATGCGAGTAATGCCAGAAGACTACGAGCGGATGCGGATTCAAATTGCTCAGGGATTTTACGGATAGTTTTTCCAAGCCGCTGATCAAGGCTTTGCCCAAACCGAATTGCGCAGCATACGCATCGGCCTGGTATTCGTTTTTCCGGGAAATCAGGTTAAAGACCAATCCGGTAAGTTCTGAAATGGGCGTAAACAAAAAGGAAAATCCAATCAGCCCCAGATGGAAAGACGGAATCCGGCCGCCCAAGGCTTCCGCCAATGGAACGCTTCCCAGAAACAAGGACAGAATAAAAAGGGTAATACCGGTCGTAATGACCGACAGAATCATGGAATACACCACGTGTTTTTTCTTGTAATGTCCGATTTCGTGCGCCAGAACGGCCACGATTTCGTCCGTATCCAATTCGCTGATTAACGTATCGAACAGGACAATCCGTTTCTTTTTGCCCATTCCCGTAAAATAGGCATTGGCTTTAGTTGTCCGTTTGGAACCGTCCATCACATAAATATCGGTCAGTTCAAAACCGGCTTTTTGCGCAAAAGTTTCGATGGCATCCCGCAGTTCTCCCGCTTCCAAAGGCGTTTGCTTGTTAAACAAGGGAACAATCCATTCGGAATAGAACAAACTCATCAACAGGGAAAAACCGGAAATCAACGCCCAGGCCAACAGCCAAAAATACTCTTCTGTGTATTGATAAATGTACAGGACGGCTGTCAGAATCAATCCGCCAATCACGATTGACAACAGAATGCCTTTGAACCAATCGGTCCAAAAAAGTTTAGGAGTGGATTTATTAAACCCGAATTTTTCTTCGATTGTAAAAGTGGAATACCAACTGAATGGAAAATCAATGATTTCGTTTACAACCATAATAATACCTAAAAACGCCAATGGCAACCAAATAAAATTAGAAATAGATTCCCGCAAGGTATTATCCAACCAACCAAACAGTCCGAACAGCAAGACAAGGAAAATAACTGCAAAGGAAAAACTGCCGGAAATCAATCCGAAGCGGCTGTTCTCCTTTTGATAGGATTGTTGCCGGGCATATTCTTCCGGGTTGTAAATCCCTTTCAATTCCTCCGGAATCTCCGGACTCATCCGCTTCCGGTTGAGGTAACTCAAAATCTCTCCCCAAACAAAGCTGAGGACAACTACCGTGATAATGATATAGAAATAAACGTTGTACATAATAAAGAGTTAAAAACTAAGAACTAAAAACTAAAAGTTGGCTGACGCCTGTTACCGCGCTTTGCGCAACTTTTAGTTCTTAGTTTTTAGTTCTTAGTTAAAACAATCGCTGTGCGTGCCGGCAGATACAGTTTCAACCATTCTTTCTTTTCGCCTTCGTAAAGCGGATCGTGAATGGTCGAATGTTCAATGCTTTCATCTACGAGGCCAAACCCGCCGAATTGCGGATTGTCGGTATTCAAAACCGTTTGGTATTTGCCCGGAGGAACCAAAAAACCGTAATTGGTGAATGATTTTACCGGATTGAAATTAAAAACAAACAACAAATCCTCCCGCCGGAAAGCCAGTATTTGATCGCTGTCATTGTCCCATACTTTCTGAACAAGCGTCGCCTGGAAATTCTTTTTATTGTTTACCAAATGAATCATGGCTTTGTCGAAATCGCCCAAATATTTGTATTTCAAATCCGGATTATCGACTAACTGCCATTGCCTGCGGGCATATTTATACGACCAACCGTTGTCTTGCCGCGGGAAGTCGATCCATTCCGGGTGCCCAAATTCATTTCCCATGAAATTCAGATAACCGCCGTTGATTGTTGACAGCGTTATCAGACGAATCATTTTGTGCAAAGCGATTCCCCGATCCACCGTCATATTTTGGTCGTTGACCGACATGTGCCAGTACATATCCGCATCAATGAGGCGGAAAATAATCGTTTTGTCGCCCACCAAGGCCTGGTCGTGACTTTCCGCATAACTGATCGTCTTTTCGTCCGCGCGCCGGTTCGTTGTTTCCCACCAGATTCCGGAGGCAGGCCAATCCTGATCTTGTTTTTCCTTGATAATTTTAATCCAGTAATCCGGAATATTCATGGCCATCCGGTAATCAAAACCATAGCCGCCTTTATCTGTGGGCACCGCCAAACCCGGCATTCCACTCACTTCTTCCGCAATGGTAATGGCATTTTTATTTACTTCGTGAATCAATTGATTGGCCAGGGTAAGATAACAAATCGCCTCGCCATCCTGATTGAGATTGTAATAATCGCCGTAACTGCCGAAAGCTTCGCCCAAGCCGTGACTTTTGTATAACATGGACGTCACGCCATCAAAACGGAATCCGTCAAAACGGTATTCTTCCAACCAATACTTGCAATTGGACAACAGGAAATGAATCACTTCATTGCGTCCGTAATTGAAGCAAAGGGAATCCCAGGCCGGATGTTCCCGCCGGTGATCGCTGTGGAAATATTGGTTGAACGAACCGTCTAATCTGCCCAATCCTTCGACTTCATTTTTTACCGCGTGCGAATGAACGATGTCCATGATGACGGCAATTCCCAGGGAATGAGCCGTATCAATCAATTCCTTCAAGTCTTCGGGCGTACCGAAACGCGAGGAGGCCGCAAAAAAGCTGGATACATGGTACCCGAAAGAGCCGTAATACGGATGTTCCTGAATGGCCATGATTTGAACGGCATTGTATCCGTCCGCTTTGACGCGGGGAAGAATGTGTTGGGTAAATTCTTTGTACGTGCCCACCCGTTCCTCATGGGTAGCCATACCAATATGGCTTTCATAAATAAGCAAGGGTTGCGTATTGGGTTTGAATTTCTTCGTTTGAAATTGATAAGGAACAGCAGGACGCCATACCTGTGCGCTGAAAATGTTCGTTTCCTTATCCTGAACCACCCGTTGCGCCCAAGCCGGAATACGTTCGCCGGCGCCGTTGCTCCAATACACTTTCAATTTATACAGTTCCTGATGATGAAGCGCTTCCGCCGGCAACTGAATTTCCCAAACGCCATTGCCGATGGATTGAAGCTGGTATTCGGGCGTTTCTTTCCATTGGTTGAAATCGCCAATCAGATAGATTTCAGCGGCATGGGGCGCCCATTCCCTGAAAACCCAGCCGGTTTGGGTCGGATGCAACCCAAAATAGAGGTAACCATCGGCAAAATCGCTCAAGGAAATTTTACCGTTTTGCGTCAGTTCTTTTCCTTTTTGGAGAAAATACGCATAGCGCCCTTCAATGGCCGAACGATACGGTTCCAACCAGGGGTCATTTTTTATTAATTCAAGTTCATTCATTGTAAGATACAAAAGCAAATTGTTTACTATCCGGCGCCCAGGAGTTGACATTGAGGGTTCCCTGTCCACCAAATAGTTTGACTATCGTTTGAGCTTCTCCGCCTTCGGAAGACATCAGGCGCAGTTCCACATTTTTTCCGGGAGGATGATCGCCGGGAGCGACATCTCCTTCTTTATAAGCAATATACACGACTTGTTCGCCATCCGGTGAAACATGCGGAAACCAGGAATTGCGGTCCAAGTCGAAGGTGATTTGTGTTTGTCCGGTTCCGTCGGCATTCATCCGCCAGACTTGCATCAGGCCGGTTCGTACGGAGTTGAACCAGATTTGTTTTCCGCAAGGCGAAAATTCGGGGCCGTCGTTCAAACCTTCGGAAGTCGTCAAGCGCGTTTCCACTCCGCCTTCCGCCGGAATCACATAGATATCGTATTCGCCGTTCCGGTCGGCGCAGTAAGCCAATGTCTTTTCATCGGGCGACCAACCGTGCAAGTAACTCGGGGCAAGCGGTGTAATCAACGCAGGAGCGCCGCCGGCCAACGGGAAGATATAAATCCGCGATTTGTGGTCTTCGGCTGTGTGATGGCTGACGGCAATGCGGTCGCCGGTCGCCGACAAGACATGGTCGTTATTGCAATGTGTGGCATAGCCGCTGTTGATCACTTCATCCGATGCCGGATTTTGGATGTCTATTTGATAGACTTTGCCGCCGCTGTTATAGACTAAGGATTTGCCGTCTTTGGTCCAGTTGGGGGCTTCAATCACGTATGGAAATTCTTTCAAAACAGTTCTTTGACCTGTTTCAAGGTTGTAAATTTCCAATTTACTCACTGTTTTTTCTTGGGCGGATAATGCAGTCATAATACAAAAAGAATAAATGAATACGGATACTGATTTTATAAATTTAAAATACTTCATGAAATTAAATTTTGAAAGATTAATCAGACAAAGATATTCATTTTTAATCTTATTGTTACCATAATTGCAAAGAAGAATCACACTTTTTTAGCCAAACGTTTCGTCATGTACCCAACCGCAAGCCCAGCCAATAGCCAAAAAGGATTTTTACGGGATGTCGCCGAGTCAGTATATTGAAGTGAATAATCCGAATTGAAGATTATAAATCAGAAAAATAGGTGTAAAAAAATTGCAAGTTCGGAAAAATGTATTATTTTTGCATTTTTAAGTACCTAAAAATGGATTTAAATACATAAAATGGAACGTAAATTTACTAATCAACTTCTGAAATGGAAAAATTCTTCGGATAGAATGCCATTGATAGTTACCGGAGCACGTCAGGTGGGCAAAACCTACGGTTTGTTGGAATTTGGAAAAATGCACTATAAAAATACGGTTTATCTGAATTTTGAAAATTTTTCCGAATTGCATGCGATTTTTGAACGCGACTTGAATCCTAAAAGAATTATTCGAGAATTGTCTGTCAAAATGGTTGAAACCATTTTGCCTGATGATACGCTGTTAATTTTCGATGAAATTCAAGCCTGCGAGCGGGCTTTAACTTCGTTGAAATATTTTTGCGAAGATGCGCCACAATATCATATTGCCGCCGCCGGCTCACTTTTGGGTGTTACGCTCAATCGCAGTAAATTTTCGTTTCCTGTGGGTAAAATTGACAAAATCACACTTTATCCACTTGATTTCGAGGAATTTCTTTGGGCTTTGGGCAGGAGAAACGGCGCGGAATTCATTCGCAAATGTTTTGAAAAAAACGAACAATTCACGGCTCACAACGATTTTTTAGATTTGTACAAACTTTATCTGTTGATTGGAGGAATGCCAAATATTGTTAGCGGATACATTAAAAATCAGGACTTTAACCAGATTTCCGCTTTGCAGCGAAATATTAATGATGCCTACATTGCCGATATGGTAAAATACGCTCAAGCAACAGAAACGAGTAAAATTTTGGCGGCGTTCAACAGTGTTCCTGCGCAGTTGGCAAAGGAAAATCACAAATTTCAGTATAAAATTATCAAAACAGGTGCACGGGCTTACGATTACGAAGCCTCACTTGACTGGTTGCAGGCTGCCGGAATTGTGCGTAAGTGCGTGAAAGTTACCGAAGGAAAATTTCCATTGGAACTTTTTGCACAACACAATTCATTCAAAGTTTATCTTTCGGACACAGGTTTGTTGTCGTCAAAATATCAATTGCCTGCGAATGTTTTGTTAAGCGATTTTTCGGGGTTTGAAAATATAAAGGGTGCATTGGCAGAGAATTATGTTTTTTCGGCAATGACGGCAAACGGTTACGAACCGCATTATTGGGAGTCGGAAGGTAAGGCGGAAGTGGATTTTGTGTTTCAGGATAAAAACGGAAAAATCGTTCCTGTAGAAGTAAAATCGTCGGAACATAATCGCTCACGAAGTCTAAATTTATATATAAGCAAATATGAACCGGAGTACTCATTGAGGATTTCCGCCAAGAATTTCGGCTTTGAAAACCATATAAAATCCGTTCCGTTGTATGCCGTGTTTTGTATCTGAAAAGGTTTTTTACGTATGCCTTAATTTAAATGGAAAATGACTTTTAAGTGGGAAAAAGTCAAAAAATTTTGATTTTTTTATACTTAAAAGTCAAAATATAACTATAAAGCAGAAAAAATTATGCAAAGGAAAATAACAGTAGAATTGATTGCTTGGAAAAACAGGAAAGACCGTATGCCACTCATTTTGAATGGTGCGAGTCAGATTGGTAAAACATATAGTATCAAAGAGTTTGGTGAAAAAGAATTTGTCAATATGGTATATATCAATTTGGAACGAAACGAGCCGATTCGTGAAATTTTTGACGGCAACATTTCGCCAAAATCACTTATTCCTGCACTCGAAACAAACACAGGCATACGAATTAAGGCAGGCGAAACACTGATTTTTCTTGATGAAATTCAAGCGTGCGAGCGAGCTTTGACTTCGTTGAAGTATTTTTGTGAAGATGCACCGGAATATCATGTGGTGGCGGCAAGTTCGTTGCTTGGTGTGGCGGTGGCAATGAAACACCGGGAAAAATTTTCTTTTCCTGTTGGCAAAGTGAATGAGATGTATTTGTATCCGCTTGATTTTGAGGAATTTATTTGGGCAATGGGGCGTGAAAAATTGGCGGAAGAAATTCGCAGCCATTATGAAACAAATGAGGCAATGCACCCTGCTTTTCATAAAATGGCATTGGATTATTTGAAAAAATATCTTGTTATCGGTGGAATGCCTGCGGCTGTAAAAAGTTTTGTGGATAGCGAAAGTTATATTGAGTCGGCAAATGCGCAAACGGATATTTATAACGAATACATTGCTGATACCGCAAAATACGCAGACCCTGCCACCGGTATAAAAATTCGTGCCTGTTACGATTCCATTCCCGCACAGTTGGCAAAGGAAAATCATAAATTTCAGTACAAAATGGTACAGAAAGGCGGTACGGCAACTATTTTCGGCATATCGCTTGAATGGTTGAAATTTGCGGGCATCGTGCTGAAATGTCAAAAAATTACGCAGGGCGAAATTCCAATTGCGGTTTATCAGTATTTTCCTGATTTTAAGTTGTATATGGGCGATGTGGGTATGCTCACGCTGAAATCGCAAATACCGGTACAGATGTTGCTTGCTGAAAACAATGAGGCAAATACATTTCTCGGTTCATTTACAGAGAACTATGTAGCACAGGCATTTACAGCAAACAAAAAACCGCTTTTCTATTGGACAAACGACAATCAGGGCGAAGTGGATTTTGTGTTGCAGGAAGACGTAAATGTAGTTCCGGTGGAAGTAAAGCGCGGAATTAACACTCGCAGTCGCAGTTTGACGATGTTTATGAAAAAATACAACTGCCCCTATGCTATCCGCATCTCGCAAAAGAATTTCGGCTTTGAAAACCATATAAAATCCGTACCGCTGTATGCCGTGTTTTGTATCTGAAAAGGTTTTTGTAAAAATTCTTGATATTCGCACTATTTTTCTATATATTTTAAGCGAAAATTTTAACTTTTCACATCATATTCAAAATAAATACTTTAATTTTATGCCAAATTTAAACAAAGAGTTTGCCTATGGCACAATAGCGTAGTAATACGCACATTTTAAGACATATAAATTGAGCTTTTAGCTCTTATTCTCAGATTAGCGAAATCTGCCAAATTTCAAGTCAGTGAGAATAGATTGCGAAGGTTCACGCTCTATGGGCGTGAACTGTTCGTGCTTATTTACTGACAAAGGTTTTGGTAGAGCCTGCTAATCTAAATAAGCAATCACGAACAGTTTCACGCCTTTTTTTATGTCCAAAAATGAATAATTTTTAACAACAATCCATAATTTAGAAGTTGAGCCCGACACGAATTAAGGGCTAAAAAAAATGGAATTAATTGAAAGAGCAAAAGCAATTTTGTCGAATCCGAAAAAGGAATGGGCAGTTATTGAGGCTGAAAATGCGCCTCAGGCAAAAGTGTTGCCATATATTCTGGCGTTGTCGCTGATTCCGGCTGTGGCTATTTTTTTTACTTACTGGTGGCATTGGCATTCGGCAGAGAAGGTATTTCTTGACAGTTTAACGGCTATTTATAAAGCACAGGTAAAAACGATTTTAAAATGAAAACAACAAGTAAAATCTTTATTCTTTTCCTACTGTTATGTAGTAGCACAAGGACATATAGCCAGTGTGAACAGTATTTGGAAAAAGCAGAAACGCTGTTTGCAAATAAGAAATACAGCGAGGCAAGAGTACATTATAAGGTCTATAAAGCCTGTGATGCGAACGCCAATGTAGATGAGCAGATTGCCCGATGCGACAGAGCATTGCGGAGTGGAAACAAGCCACAATACGAAGAACCCGTCTATTTGCCGGTTCAAGAGCCTCAGACGGAACAAGTTTATGTCAACGAGCCACAACAATATGAGTCACAACAATATAAAGAACCTTACTACTCGCCTGTTCAAGAACGTCCGGCGGTGCAAAGTGATGGAAAAGTTACGGTGATGATAGCACCTGTCGAATTAAATTTTCCAAAAGATGTAAATACTATGGTTGGAGATGGAATGAGTGGCGAAGGATATGTAGGAGACTATGTATCCGATGTATTGATGGAGCACCTGTTGCAGTGTGATAAAATTCAACTGTTAGACCGTTCTGTATTGCAAACACAAAGGGATGAACAGAGTATAGCGGGCAGTGGTGAAATTGATTACAATACGGCACTTCAATCGGGTAAAATAATGGGAGCGCGTTATATTGTCAAGATAACGATGCAAAAGACCGATGTTGAAGATGTTAAAAACAGTATTCCAATCAAAACTTTAGTCAATATAGCCGACATACTAACAGACGGGAAGGCTACAAAGATAGGTGATGCTGTGGGAGTACCCACCAATGTGGAAATAACTAATGTGAAAGTCTCAATTAATATTATTACTCGTGTTGTGGATTTGCAGACAGGCGAAATCCTGTTTTCGAGTAGAGGCAAAGGCGAAGCAAAAGGAAAACCACAAATTGGGATAGATTTATCTGATTTTAGTAAAGCAGGTTTTAACAGTGGCGGTGCATTTAAACAAACAGTAGCAGGGATAGCCATAGACAATGCCTTTCAGCAAATTGGACCCAAAATAAACAGGTTCTTTGATGGGGAAATTAATAAATAACAAATTAAAAAATAATATCATGAATTTATCGAAAAAACTTTTTATGGGTATGGTGATGATGGTGATGATGTTACCGGCATTTGCGCAGACAGACCCGACCGTAGAGGTGTGTGATGTTTGGATAACCAATGACCAAGTAACTCCTATAGGCATATTAAAAACCTATGGAACTTACGATGTTCCCGACCGCATGGAAGCAACCGTTCGTTCTCAGGATGGCTCTTTTACGAAAACGGTTTATCTAAACGGTTCCATTATTAAAACAGGAGATAATAATCGAAGTGACTCCAGAAGAAGTCGTGGGTCTTGTGGGGATTATTATACATTGCCAACGGTTACGGTTCCCCAAACAGGGACTTATGTGATAAATGTTGGCGTTCGTGCTGGCGGATGGAAAGTCGTTTATGGCAAAGCACAGACACGCACAATAACAAAAAAAGTCGCGGCGAATGGTAATAGCGGTGGTGGCTTTCGAGATAGTGGAAATAGTACTACACCGACACTACCATCTAAACCCATATTAAATTCCATTTCCGGAGAAGTGTCACCATTGAAAACTTTAGCACTCAAAGGGAACGTAGATTTTTCAAAGTATGATGTATATCTCAATTTGCATTGTGACACACATAACAAGCAAATCTGGAACGAAGAACAATCAGGCGCCGGTGCAGAAGTGGGCTCAATTCCTTCATCTATACTTATGCAACATCAAGGTTGTATACTTGGCGTAAGAGCATTTCAGACAATCAAAAACAATAAAGCAGTGCGCACTGATGGGAATCGTATAACATTTAAGGTAGCTCCTCCACAAACAATAAGTTCTATTCCGGAAAATCAGAAAATGCCTAAAGAGGGTGGTGGCTTTTTGAGTGAGAGAATCAGTTATGGCGATGGTGTTGGTTATCAAAACACTTTATATTTATACATACCTCGTGAAACAGCAGACTTCTTTTTTACGGGAAGAACTTGGGAAACTTGGTTAACAGAACAAGGAATAGATTTTACAAAGGGACAAATAAAAGATGCGGTATTCAAAAGTTTCTGTACGGCACTTAAAAAGAAAGCAGGAGAAGCAGCTGTTGGAGTAGTAGGTTTGATATGGGATTTGTATGGTGCTGCAAAATTTGCGCAATCAATAACGGATTTTGTTCGTGATACAAGAAATGATAATATTTATAGTAAAGCCTTATCCAATCCCGATTGTAATTCTAATTGTTTTTTAAAAATTAATATGTATATTACCTATGGAAGAAATCCTCAAACAGGAATTCCTATTTATAGTAATATATCGACAAAATATGAAGTATTACAAATTCCATATAACAGCACAGCAAAACCTACTAATGGTAAAATGACATTCTACTCAATGTCAGTCATAAAAGAAGGATTAAAACGGTATGGATTAAATTTAGCCCAATCAGGAAATATAAGAACTGCCAGTACGACTCCGTCAAATACAACCACTGCCACGCAGCAACCACTAACATATACTACTTCTAATTTTAGCACATTCGGAAGAGCAACAAAGAACAGCGACTGTATAGGTTGGATAGATACAACAAGTGGCTTTCGCTTTACTGTCAATAGCACAAGTAACAGAACTGTCAGTTTAAACATAAAATATCGTTCCGATAATCGCGGAGGAATCCTAAAAGTGAACGGCGTAACAAAAAACATAAGTTTCCCTTCAACGAATTGGGCTTGGGGAGCTAAAGAGATTTCAGGCATTCAATTGAAAAACGGCACAAACATTATCGAATTTTACGGAGGCTATCAGACAGAATATGCACCGGATCTTGCAGAGATAACTGTAAAGTAAGCCCACAGAGCAAAAGGTGTTAAGCCGAAAATCCTGTAAAGAGTAGGCAAAACAGAGTAAGCGCTCTTTGACATATTGGTTTACACGAAAAAAGTATTTCACCGTTTTAAAAACTTTTTGTACTTTTGTGAAAAATATCCGTTAGTAGATATTTTAGATATGAAATATATCGAATAAACGATATTTTTGGCATGAATTAACTCATTTTGAAGTATGAAAAGAACATTTGAAAACAAACTTTTGCGTTGGAAACAGCAGAAAAACGCGCTGCCGTTGATGCTTGTCGGAGCGAGGCAAACAGGGAAAACCTATTTGTTGTCGGAGTTTTGCAAACAGAACTTTGCCGAAATAATCATGCTGAACTTTGCCGAAAAACCTGAATATAAGGATTTTTTCCGACCTTCGTTGGTTGCAAGCGAGATAATCGGGCGAATGGAACTGTTTTTTAACCGAAAAATAGATGCGGACAAAACCGTTTTCTTTTTCGATGAAATTCAGGATTGCGAAGAAGCGATTGCCTCGCTGAAATATTTTGCCGAATCGCCGGTCAATTACCGGATGGTGACGGCAGGCAGTTTGCTTGGCGTTAAAATCAATCGGCTGAAAGCGTCTTTTCCGGTTGGCAAAGTGCAGATAGAATATCTCTATCCGATGGATTTCGAGGAATTTCTTTGGGCGTTGGGCGAAAATCGTTTAGCCGAAGAAATCCGCAAACATTACACAAATAATCAGCCGTTTGCAGAAATTATTCACAACAAGTCATTGCGACTTTACCGCGCATATCTTTGCGTGGGTGGAATGCCTGCCGCAGTAAAGAATTTTGCGGAAAACGAACGAGACTTAATGCTGTTCAATGCGGCAATAATTGCCGACATATCGACCGGTTATCTGGCGGATATGACCAAATATTCTGAAAATGTGAACAGTGTCAAAATCCACGCCGTTTATCGGAGTATGCCTGCGCAGCTGGCAAAACAAAAGCGGTTTATGTACAAAACGGTGGAACAGGGCGGCAACCGCGAAAAATTTCAAAATGCAATCGAATGGCTTTTGCAGGCAAA
>JAISKT010000119.1 GCA_031261295.1 Candidatus Symbiothrix sp.
GCTTCCATTAAATACCTGCATCAATACCGGGAAATCAACAGCATCAAAGAAGCGGATGTGATTCAAAAGAGTATTTTATATATGAAAGACAATCTGGAGAATAAGATCGTTTTGAAAGATATTGCCGGTCACGCAGGCTATTCGTCTTCCCGCTTCACCGCCTTATTTACGGAACGGACGCACTATTCACCAATGGACTACTACAACCAGTTGAAGATACAGCGGGCCTGTTCTTTCCTCCAATTTTCTGATTTGAAAATCAAGGAGATCGCTTTCCGCTTGGGTTACTACGACCCATTTCATTTCTCCAAAGCGTTTAAACAAGAAATGGAAATAACACCTAAAGAGTACCGGAAGCGGTACGAAAATTAAGAGGAAATATCATGGCTGAAATTTTTGTTTAACATAAAGAGGTAATTCTCTATAAAAATCACCAATTGTGACCTGAATAGAATATTTGCCAAAACTATCAAATTTGACGTTCCCAAATCCTACAACAAGACCAACAATATGAGAATCTTCTATACTGTCAGGGATAGTTGTTGAAGATTCTATTGTAGGAATAAAAGATTCTCCTTTTTCATTTAGAAAATCTATTTTGATAATCTTTTCTCCAGATTCATCAAGGTTGTTATAATTCAACCGGCATGCCAAACTAAATGCAGGATAAGTAAATGGACACGATTCTGCATATATTACACAAAAAGGTCCTACAACCACCATTTTGTTTTGATAATTTTGTGCATTATCACATATAACTAATATTTCTACTTCCATAATTATTGTGCATTAATTGTGTTTACAGTATCTAACAAGCCATTCAATTTTAAATATTTACGAAAAATTTCGAATGGGTATTTTATAGTTGAGATACTTCTCTTTCGTATATCAATAAATTGTGCTCCATGTCTTCCGCTTACTCCTTCTTTTAGATAGACCCTCTCTTTTCTGGGAGAAGCTATATAAATACGGATAGCATCTGCTTCCAAAATATCACCATTTTCTCTATGAAAATGTTCCGTACCATCCTTGATTACTCCTTCATGAATTTTTATTATCTCAGCAGTTGAGTTTCTGTCACATTCATACAAAGTCATATTTTCATTGGTAATCGGGTGTTTACGAAGCCCTTTCCATTCAATTTTTCTTGAACAAGCATCTGTATGTTCTGCTTCAATAGTATCGCCCGTATTTATATATTTAGCCATTTGATTTTTCTAATATAGCTTCTATTTTTTTAGGATTGAATGAAAAAAGTGCAGTAAAGTCATTTACACTATTTATTCCTTTAATATAATCTGATAGTCTCAATGCTGTTTTTATTTGGTTGTCATTAGGTTCATTTATTTCATTTACTACATAATCAGTTTCATTAGATTCTATTATCTTATCAAATTCTTCTTCAGTTATGGAGGAATCTAACATTTCGCAGTATAACTTAAAATAATCACGCTCTATTGTCCTATTATTCACTGCCGTTAAAAGCAACTTTACAACATCATCTTCTCCCAAGATAGTCCTAAGAAATTCATCACCCTTAGATGCAACTATCGCTAATTGATGATTGACTCCTTCTTCTTGATGAAAAGTACGCATTTGAACTTGAAAGTTATCTCTCATTATGGTGGTAACTTCTAATTCCTCTCTATTTGCTGAACCCGAGTAGAGACTTATAATTGCATTATCCTTTTTTTCCATAACATATAAAATTAAATCTGTACAAAAGTAATAAAAATAGTTTGAAAGGCAAATTAAAAAATTTCATGAACAATTTCCCTGCCCTCCTATGTTTGTTTGGCAAACTCCTTCGGAGTCATCCCGAATTGCTTCTGAAAGAGTTTGATGAAATAAGACGATGAATTAATCCCGACCAAATAACAGACTTCCCCAATGCGATACCGACCGCTTTGAATCAACTCGGCGGCTTTCTTCAAACGGATCAGGCGGATGAAATCAATGGGCGTGAGTTCGGTCAGCGCCTTGATTTTGCGGTGTAGATTGGACCGGCTCATAAAGAGTTTATCTGCCAAGGTTTCTACATTGAAATTGGCATCGGTGATATTCTCCTGGATATGCTGAATGACTTTTTCTAAGAATTGTTCATCGGCTTTGTTCATCCCAATATGCTGGATAGGTAGAAAAGGCTTGCGCATAAACGCTTCTTTCTCCCGTCTCCGGTTGCTCAACAAAGTGGTGAGCTGGGTGATCAGGTGACTCATCGAAAACGGTTTCTCTACATACGCATCCGCACCCATTTCCAAGCCGTGTATCTTACTGTTCAAATCGTTTTTGGCCGTTAACAGTACCACCGGGATATGACTGTATTCGAGGTTGCCTTTGATGCTTTTGCACAGTTCAAAGCCATCCATTTCCGGCATCATCACATCGGTGAGTATCATATCTACATTTTTCTCTTCGATAATCTTTAATGCCTCCACGCCATTGGTTGCTTTCTCCACCGCAAAATGTTTGGATAATTTATCGGCAATGAAAGCAAGCATCTCCTCGTTATCTTCCACAATTAAAACTATCTCTGCCGTTTGTTTCTCATTCTTAGCCTCCGATTCCGTGAGGATATAATCAGCTTCAGGAATTTGTTCTTCTGTCATAGCGACCTGAGTGATTGGGAGTTTAAGAATAAACTCATTCATCTCTCCGTTGGCTTCATAATATAACCGCCCCTTATGCAATTCGGTCAAAGAATAGGCTAATGATAAACCAATGCCCGAACCGGCTACTGTTTCCGAATGTTTGTTGACCCGGTAGAAAGGATCGAATATTTTTTCTCTAAGCTCCAGGGGGATTAAGTCGCCATCGTTTCGCACTTTGAGGGAAACAAATCCATCGTTTGGAGTTAATTCGACTGCTATCATCCGGTCGGAATAACGCAAGGCATTGGAGAGCAAATTGTTTAATACCTTCGTAAAAGCGCCTTTATCAATCGGCACCAGGAGGTCGTCCGGCGGCAAGGATAAAGTCATCGTTTTGTTTTTATGTACTGCCGCCGGTTCGAAGCGGGCATAAATACTACGTACTAACTCCGTGATATTCTGGGTCGCAATCGTGAGTACAAATTTATTACTGTCCACCTTCCGGAAGTCCAGCAGTTGATTGATTAAGCCTAAGAGGTCGGAGGTATTTTTACTCATGATACTCAGGCTTTTCTTTATTTCAGGCTCTTGAATATCCATCTCAATCATCGATTCCAAAGGGCCGTTGATGAGTGTGATAGGCGTCCTGATTTCATGTGCTATATTTGTAAAAAACTCCACTTTGGAACTGTACAGTTCTTTCTCCTTTTCGGTTTCATAGAGTTGTTGCTGCTCAGCATATCTCTTTTTCGTCCGCTTGCGGTAATAGTTGAAGAGGTAATATAAAAACAAAATCGCCCCGATGACATAACACATAATCGCTATATTCGAAAACCACCAAGGGGGTAATATCTCTATTTCAAGACTGGTTCCCACCTCATTCCATAAGTCGTCGTTATTACTTCCTTTGACACGGAAAATGTACTTCCCCGGGGGCAATTTAGCATAAGAAGCGCTATGGTTATTGCTTGTGTAGGTCCAATCGTCATCAATACCTTCCATTTTGTAGGCATATTTATTCGCTTTAGGAGCCGTGTAACTCAAGGCTACAAAATCGAATCCGATATTGGTTTGATTGTGAGTAAGCGTAATTTTCGTGGAATGATTGATGGATTTCTTCAACGGAGAACCATCCCTGTCCCTGTGAATCGCTTGATTATTTATACTGAGTTGGGTGATATACACCGGAGGAATAAACTTGTTTTCTTCAAAGCGATAGGGGTCAAAGGCGATCAAGCCGTTGAGTCCGCCGAAATAAAACAGGCCGTTGCTGCCGGCTAAAGCCGATTTGTAGTTAAATTCGTTGAAAGGCAATCCGTTGCTATTAGAAAATACCTTTACATCTTTGGATTGCGGGTTGAACCGTACCAATCCCTTATTCGTCCCGAACCAAAGATTATGATATTTGTCTTCCACAATTTTATACGCCACATCATCCGGCAAACCGTCCTGAATAGAATACGAAGTAAAATCGCCTGTTCCCTTATTGTACCGGCAAATACCTCCCCGGTCGGTCGAAAACCAAATATCGCCTGAGGCAGTCTCGATGATATTGCTTACCGAATTGGAGCTTAAAGAGCTTGCATCCTTTATATTATAGGTATAATGCCGGATTTGGCTATTGCTTTGGTCGTATTTATATACTCCATTGCCTAAAGTCGCCACCCAGATATAGCCATTTGTGTCTTCTATAATGTCGTAGATATAATTCAATCCAAAAGCATCCATACGGACAAACTCCTTGGTGTTTTTATTTCCCTTATACACATTCCAGCCGTTGCCTATCCACAACTGACCGTAACGGTCTTCGCATATCGCATAGATACTTGCCTCATCAATCTTCAATTGTTTATCGGAATAATGTTGAATCTTAAACGAAGGCAAATGAATAATATCCAATCCGTTTTTGAATAATCCCACCCAAACCTGCGTTTCTTCCACCAATAGTCCCAGGATGATTTTATTATTGTCGAGCGACAAACCTTCCGCAGGTCCTATCCGTTTGAATTGTTTTTGCGTGGGATTGAAGATATTCAGTCCGGCATCTTCGGAAGCAATCCAGATATTGCCACTGGAATCCTCTTGCATCTCACGCAAACGCCGGCTGTTGATGGAATTTTGCGAACTCATCGGGATATAAAAATCAAAGTCAATACTTTTTTTAGCCAAATAGCTTGCTCCACCGAATAACGTCCCTAACCATACGCCGCCCTCTTTATCCCGGTAAATTTTCTCCACCACATTATCGGATAAAGACAAGGAGAACATCGGGTCTTCCTGGATATGAATCACATTGTCCTTCAACTCATTGATAATAAACAGCCCGGCTTGGGTTCCCACCCACAATTCATTATTGAAGTTCATTACATGACGGATGATTTTATAATGTACGTCCGGCGCATTGACATCCGTTAAGGTATTCTTCCTTTTATTGAATTTCCGCAATCGCCCTTCGTGGATACCCAACACCAATTCATCACCGTAATCGCACATTGTATAGATATTTTCGTATCGCAGGGTGCTCCCATTATTATCTCCTAAGTACGGTGTGAGTGTATCGGTTGTTTTGTTGTAAAGATATACGCCGCCGCCGTTGGTACCGACCCAAACCCTTCCTTTTTGTTCGATACAAATACATTGCGGATTACCCTGGTCTGGCATTTCTATCGTTCCGATAGGATAATGAAAGAGTTGCTTGGTGGGTGTATGATAGCGGAACAATCCCTGGTTTGGAATGACTATCCATATATTATTGTCCGAATCTTCCTGGATGTCGGCTACCCAATCCACGATAGAAATGTTGTTGGAAGTCGTATTACTGAAAAAAGTAAAGGTTTCAAGCACAGGATCGAAGAGAAAGATACCCTTGTCGGTGCCCACCCACATCTTTTTTTCGGGGTCTTCAAACAAAGAAGATATATTGTTATCCCTTTTCCCTTGAATGGGATCGTAGCAATCAAAGGTCTTCATGGCATTGCCATCATAGCGATTCAGGCGATTGCGTGTTCCAAGCCAGACAAAGCCGTAACTATCTTGCAGAATAGATTTAACATTATTCTGCGACAGTCCCGCTTCCCCATTAATCCTCGAAAAGTAATAGTGGTTGGCATTAGCCGTTGACTCCGCTTTTCCGCAAAGGGGAGCAAACAGGATTACACATAAAAAAAGCAAACGTTTCATGACAAACCCGACTAAATCACTTGTAAATAAAACACAAATGTACGAATATCGTCTTACTTTTCCCACAAAAGCCTATAATAATATCCTACTTTTGGATCTGTAAGATAATATTCGTATGATTTTGTTATCGGATCAAAAATAACACTTTCAAATTCAATATATTCTACGGGTATTTTACTTTCAATTGGCTTTCTCAACATCTTTGCTGATTTATTGTAATTATCCGGTTTGTGCTTAAGAATCACTCTAAAGCGATAATTGCATTCGTCTTATTTGTGAATGCAAAAATTACAACGCTTATTATAGATGCAAATCCGGCTATTAGTCCAAAATATTTTTCAAAGTATTTCATAATTAATTGTATCTCAATGTGTATTTCAGGGAATATCATAGTATAAAAAAAGAGGATGCATAGTACACCCTCTTTAGGTTTTTCTGATTCTATTTCAATTAGAGCCCATAATTAATTGTTTTTTATGTTTTAATTTATTTATGAGACAAAAGTAATGACTTTATATTTATCATGCAAGTATTTTCTTAAAAATTTTCAACAAATAGTGTTCATTAAAACCTTAGACGGCCTCCTCCCGGACGAGGACCACCCGGGCCAAATCTATTTCCGCCGGTTAAATCTTCTTCCGTCGCCGAACTGGATTTGGGGAATACAGTGAATTTGTATATGAAACTACACATAAAATAGCTCGGGATGACATTCACTTCCGATATGCGATATCCATTGTTGGTCGCGGAGGCGGTAATATTATTCCGGTCTTGAAGAATATCAAATATCTGGAGTTTCAAAGAGCCGGTACCAAATTTTTTATTGAAAAGTTGTTTGGTAACCGCAATATTCCAAATCACTTCATTTTCTTTCTTTTTTTCTTCAGGAATATCTAAACCTACATAATAACCATGCCGGTTCGTCGCATTGATATCACTGTCAATTGTCAGGTTATGAGGCAAATACCAGGTGGTATAAGCGCCTACGCCAAAGTTATAAGTACTCTGGTTTTTTTCAGGATCTATCGTATAAGTTATATTATTGTAATTAATCGATGCATTCAATCCGACGTCAAACAAATCGGAACGGTAATTGATATTCGTATTATCCATAATAGAAAAGTTATGCAACGTATTTTTATCTGCATCCACAAAACTGTTCTGATTGCGGTAACTGATATTGGCAAAACTACCAATCGTGAACCGTTTGTTTCTCAAAGGCATATTGAACATTCCCCGCAAACGCATATCCCAATTCCCATTGACATTTTCATACGTGGTTTCCCGGATGCCATCCTCCCGCAACCGGCTGACTGAAACAATGTCGTTAATCGACAGGTTGCCGTTCAAATCCAGGTTATACATCAATTGAGTAGCAGCCACATATTTGCTGTACCGCGTTCTCAAGGAGTTGGTATATCCTGGTTTCAGGTAGCGATTTCCATGTATCCATTCGGTAGGCCGGGATTGGTCGTCTATTGATAACTGATTGGCCGAAGGCTGAACGGTTTCTCCTTCGTAATTGATACGTAAATTGGTTCGCTGTCCGAATATATAGTTGAAATTAATTACCGGGGAAAAATTGACCACATCCTGCAAAATGGTGTCCGTCTGTATCTTTCCGATCTCATTCTTCGGCCATTCAACGGGCGGGTAAGGGATAGGAAGGATGTCGTTTTTGTCCGGCTGGTACGTTTTATTAGTCGAATGGGTCGGATCGACATTGAAACCGACTGTGTAATTGTATTTGGGCCGCACCGCTTTGAAACTCAAGCCAAAGCGTTGTTCTGTGGAATGGCGTATAACACTTTTGCTCAGACTGTCCGACAAAGTAGCGAACTCATCCATTATATCATAAGTACTGTTGATACTTTTGGTATCGTAATAAGAAATACGGTAAAGCGCTTGCAGGAAGTTATTGTTCCCGATCGGTTCCACATACGAAACGGTAGCCTGGTAATTGCCTGTATTATTGTCATTTTCCAAACGTTGATTCTGTTCATCGGGAAGCCGGCTGTCCTCCTGTTTTTCGTAATAATAGTTACGACTATCCTCCTGCGAATAATTGTCGTTGAGTGAACCGCGCGCATTGATGCTGAATACGCGTCCCGCTTTGTCGAAATTATAAGCATAATCCAACGTCGCCCCCCAATTAATACCATCCCCTTTATTCCAGGTGTCTGAATTGGATTTGAACATCAACGTGGTATCCCTGCTATTTTCCGTATAATTATAACGGTCCAGATGTTCCGTTTCATCGCTGTGACTGCGGTTGTAACGGATATTCGGACGGAAAATAAGATTGTGTTTAGCATTCGGATGCCAATCCAAGGTAACATTAGCGGAAATATTATCCGAAAAATAGTCTGTATTTGTCAGGGTTTTATCCAATTGATTGCGGGTTCCAAATAGCGAAGTTTGGGTTACATCACTGATGGAAAGACGGTCTGAACCATTGTAGCGGACATCGCTGTTGAGCGAAAGCACCTGCGAAAATTCCTTGTTCAGACTGGCCATAAAATTGGTGGTTTCGGCGACACCGCCTCCTCCGCCTCTCCGCATCCGCATTCCGCCAAATTGATTGGCGCCCAAATCGGCAGCGCCCATATTGTTGTTGTTATTGGTGCCGACAATCACAGTGAGGCGGTCACTGTCTTTCATGTGATTGAGGAAAGCGGCCGCTTGATAACGGACATCGTGATCATCCTCCAAGTCCGATCCGGCCCCGACCAACGCATTTCCCATCGTTCCTTTTTTCATTCCCTCGCGAATGGTCAGGTTGATAATCGTTTCTTCTTCCCCGTCATCAAAACCGGTCATCCGCGCCATATCGGATTTCCGGTCAAGGACTTGTACCTTATCGACCATGGCCGCCGGAAGATTCTTGGACGCTACTTGCGGGTCGTCTGAAAAAAATTCTTTGCTATCTACCAAAAATTTCTTCACTTCTTTCCCGTTGACGGTAATTTTCCCGTCCTTATCCACTTCTACGCCGGGCATTTTCTTTAACAAATCTTCGATTACCGCATTTTCGGTTACTTTAAAAGATCCGGCATCGTATTCGATTGTATCATTCTTAACAATTACTTCGGGTTTTTTCCCTTCGATAACTGCTTCTTTAAGAAGAATATCGTTGGTTTCCAAATACAGTTTTCCAAGATCCATCGAAGGATTATCGGCTTTAAGCGTCACGTTTTTAGTCAATTGATTATAACCCAAATAGGTTATTTTCAGGATGTACTTACCTGCCGGTTCGTTTTTAAAAGAAAAAAAGCCGGCAGCGCTGCTGATGGCTCCTGCAACGAATGTACTGTCTTTCGCTGTTAATAGTTCTACACTACCGGCTACAATGGGTTCATTGTCAACTTTGTCTAAAATAGTTCCGGAAAGAGTGATGTTCTTTTGTCCGAAAGCGGAAAAAGACAACAAAAGGAAAATGAGAGCGTTCCCTACAATCTTCATGAGGATGATGTTTTTTTAATTAGCTAAATATCCAACAATCAGACAACGGAGAAAACAAAAAGTTTAAAACGACTTTGAAATTTTCGATAATTTAACATTTCAGGCTTAACCGGACTTCTTCCATCAGCCATTTGGGAGTGGAAGTAGCTCCGCAAATTCCCACCGATTCGACATCCTTGAGCCACTCAGGCCGGATGTCGTCCGGATGGGAAATAAGATGTGTGTTGGGATTGGCCTTTTTACATTCTCCCAACAAGACTTTTCCGTTGGAACTTTTCGCTCCGGCCACAAACAAAATCAAATCGTGTTTGGAAGCAAAATTCTTGATATTGGGCATCCGGTTGGCTACCTGCCGGCAAATCGTATCGAACGAATGGAATGTAGCATTTTCATTCACGCGCGATTGAATTTCTTTTTCAATCTCTTTGAAATCATCCACCGACATAGTTGTTTGGGAAAACAAATAAATGTTTTTGTTGAAATCCAATTGCCGGATATCTTCTTTTTTCTCAATCACAATGGCTTTGCCTTCCGTTTGGCCCACCAAACCATTCACTTCGGCATGTCCGATTTTCCCGAATATGACGATTTGTGAATTTTCCTTATCCGACTCTAAGTACTTTTTCCGGATTTTTCGTTGCAATTGCAAAACAACCGGACAAGTGGCGTCAATGATATGAATCCGGTTTTGATTGGCGATTTCATACGTGGAAGGCGGTTCACCGTGAGCGCGAAGCAAGACTTTTTTATCGCGTACCAATTTCAATTCCTCGTGGTTGATGGTACGTAAGCCTTTCTTCTGCAGGCGGTTCACTTCCTGACTGTTGTGGACTATATCGCCCAAACAGTAAAGTTCATCATCGGTTGCCAGCTCTTTTTCGGCATTCGTAATGGCGTTTACCACTCCGAAACAAAATCCCGAATCCCGGTCTATTTCAACTATGCGCATAGTACTTTGTCCACTTTTCAAATTCACTGCATTATATCCTTATTTTCTATTTTATACAAAATTACTATTTTCCATTGTAAGAAAAAATAAAAACGTATTTTACAATGAAAAAATTTCCACTGTATCGCATTTTTGTTAATTTTTGATAATTCCTTTGTAATTCTGAAAAAAGATATTATCTTTGCCAATTAAATAAACGATAAAAGGCTTTTATTACAAAATAGAAAGTACATTATAAAGACATAATTCATTAATAGAAAAAGCGTTAGCTTTTATTCTTGTCTTCGAAATCTCATCAGTTTCAATGGCTACAAGAATAAGTTAGAGAACGCTCACGTTGATTCGTGGGCATAACTTATTTGTAGTCATGGGTAGATGAGAACCTCGAAGACAGATAAAGTTGAGTCCCACGTTTTTTATTTTAAATAACCGCTTCTTCGGGACTTGGAGGCATAAATTCTACAGGCATGCAGAACAAGTCAAATATGTTTCAACAAACACATATCACACTTTACATGAAAGCACCCCTAAATCCCCTAAAGGGGACTTGGCTGACGCACGATAATGAAAATGCGCAGGCTCTAAAGCCCCCTTCAGGGGGTTTGGGGGCAAGGAACTTGACGGACGTTTGGTTCTCGGATTTTTCTCTCTCATTTTTATCCGCTTGAACACGTCTGTCACCCCCAGGGTATGGGTAACCCGATTTTTTTTCATTCTTTATAAATTTAATTTTTTAGTTTTCCGGTTACCCTACCCTTTATCAGATTATAAATTTAAAATAAAATAATAATGAAGAAAATTGTATTTTTAGTGCTGACGCTCATCGTTTTGGGTACAGCCGGTGCCAATGCACAAGTGATTATCGGGGACAACACCAAAGAGCCGCATCCCGGCGCCATTTTGGACTTATCGCCTCTGGGCGGACAAAATCTCGGTTTGTTATTGCCAAACTTTGTGTTACAAAACACAACGACCCTGCAATTGGGCAGTTCTTCTGCGGATAGCGATGCCGATGCAAAAGGGATGATTATTTACAATCCGACAAAGACCGGTGCGATTGAAATAGGTATCTATGTATGGGATGGCAATGATTGGAAACCGGTAGTTACCATTAAGTAATGAACGTAATGAAAAAAATGAAGTAAATGAAAAAAATGAAAAAAACAGTCTTTTTGATGGGATTGCTCCTGAGTTTGGGAGCAACGGTTGGTTTTGCACAGGTAACGATCGGAGCCGACCAAACTCCCCGTACCGGAGCGGGTTTGGATTTGAATACGGCCAATTTAGGTTTGTTGTTGCCCAATGTCACTTTGGGAACGACTCCCGGAGAGTTTGTTTTGGTAGCAGGCGCTACCGAATTGCAAAAACAGGAGGCCAAAGGCATGGTGGTATATTATCCGGGCGCTAATTTGAACGGCCCCGGCGTGTATGTCTGGGATGGCGCAAAATGGAATTTGGCCAATTGTACGCCCAAGCAACCGGGAGAGATTACCTTTGATCCGGAGTTACCGGCTACTATCAATCTGAACGGTACGCTTACGGCTTTCATAGAGGCAGTTGACGGCGCGACCTCGTACAATTGGGCTGCTTCCGGTGGTTTGAGTGTGATAGCAGGACAAGGTGGAACCTCGGTGACAATACAAGCTACCACCCCTGGGCCTGTAGATGCTGCACTAATAAGTGTTGCTGCAGTAAGTGATTGCGGAACAAGCGCTCCGCGAGAAGGATCGGGTACCCTAACAGTGAACGATTGTTCGGCCGCTCCATCCGCTTCCATAGGTGATATTACTAAAACGGTGACAGAGGGTACTGACTTCACAGTGACGGTAACCGCCACCGGAGCAACCTCATATAATTGGACTTACAATACGAGCTATGTGACGTATGTATCCGGACAGGGAACTGCTACCATCACGTTGAAGGCCGGAACCGCTTCGTTCAATGCTAACACGATTGCGTGTACGGTCTCGAATGACTGCGGCGATACGTCCGCACCTGCGAGTGGTACCATTACAGTGAATCCGGCCTGTCCCGCGGTATCCGGTACTATACCCAGTATAGCCAGTTCAAGAACTGTGGGAGATACTTGGACCGTGGCGGTGACGCCGAGCGGTGGCACCTCTTATACGTATGCCTGGGGGAGCAGCAGTGGTTATGTGTCTGTGTATGCAAATTCAGATAAGCAGACTGTCACGCTCAGGGCTGCTTCCGCCGGGACGGCGCCTGATAACTCCGTTTACTGCGTGGTAACGAACGAGTGCGGAAACTCATATACAGTGTATGCTCCCGGCGCGGTTAGCGTGGCAGCCTGTCCCACGCCAAGCGGCACGATACCCTCTCAAACAACTGCAAGAACTGTGGGAGATACTTGGAATGTGACAGTGACCCCGTCGGGAGGCACTTCCTATCAGTATCAGTGGTACAGCACGAACAGCGCGGTTACAATCCAATCAGGTGGTACGTCCCAAACGGTCACGCTGAGAGCAGCAGCGGCCGGAACGGTGTCCTCAGGCCAGATTTATTGCAGCGTGACGAACCAATGCGGCGTTGCTGCTAATGTGTCCGTACCGGCGTCCTTCACGGTAGCGGCTCCGTGTACTGATGCGGGCTTGGTCCTAAGACCAGCTCAGCTCGCCGTGATCGGGGGTACCTCGTATTATTACAACGGCAATGTGTGCCCGGCTACATGCACTCTGTCCCGCCGACCCCCGGCCGCCACAGTGACTTTATATGAAGTAAGTGGTATAACATCCGGAACTAAGGCGATGACCATGTTCTGCACTGGTAATGTGAACAATTACTTCCAGACAGCGACGGCCGGAAACGTGACCCTACAGTCGACAACTACGAGCGCGAAATCATGCTTTCTGAGATAATCCCGTATCCAGCATTGGTATGATCTCCCCTTTAAAAAAATGTTAAACGGGTGAAAGGGTATGCTGTGTCCAATTTTCTGAGGGTGAACCGTCTCAACCCTCAGAAAATAAAAAGAAGATTGAGACGGTAGGCGGCAAATTATCGGGGTATTGTGTTTCTATTCGAGTTGGGTATTCAAAAAGGATAAGAAAGGCAAGCCCCGATTTTTTTGTCAAATATCTATCCGCATAATGCCCCCAAGCAGGTTTTTAATTACTAATTCACCGGAAAGGCGCCAATCGCGGAGCGATTACATTATTGTAGATACAAATGAACCACAATATCCACCCACAACATCGGAGATGTTGCATTCGGATTGTAGAGACGCGATTAATCGCGTCTCTACGTTATGCAACCGCTCCGCGGTTGATGGTGGTCGGTGATATTATTCTGTGCTACAATAATGCAATCGCTCCGCGATTGGCGCCTTTCCGGTAAATTAGTATTGAAAATATCCTTGCTTCTAAAAAAAAATTATGTATATTTGCAACATGCGGTGATCAATAAACAAATCAGCCTTTTTGTCTTTGATTTCAGCGCCAAACTTTATG
>JAISKT010000176.1 GCA_031261295.1 Candidatus Symbiothrix sp.
GAAGGCAGCAGCATTTTTCCATACGCATCGGCTTCGATACGGATAGTTCCGGAGGTGGACATCGGTACTTGGGAAGAATACAAACCCTCCGAATGGTAATCCTGTGTGATCGTCTGACCGTAACCGAAAGGATAAGCAATCACAGGCAGGGGTTGGGTATGATGCATCAATACAGTCCCATTTTCATAACCGAGACTGTACAAAGTATCTCCGGATATGCGGAAATAGTACTGCGTAAAATGTTCAACTCCTTTCAGCAGTTCGTTTTCCGCTACATGGTTTACTTCAAAGGTGTCCCTGCCCAGCACATATTGCCGATGGCGATTGGCCCGCGGCAAACGGTAATTCAGTTTGTATTCGGGATTAATAGTCGTTAACCCGCTGAAATTCCAAAGGACATCGGCTCCCGAACGTCCCGGATCTTTGTATTCCACCTGTTGCTTGATAATCCCATCGCCCGGACGAGGCAGATTCAATTCGCTTTGCAAGGTATGTTGTGCCAAGAGCATTCCCGGAATACCCAACAGCCAAAAGATTACTATTTTTTTCATTATCTTCATTGTTTTCATTTCCTTAATTCTTATAGTGGTAATCGTAAGTTTCTATCTGTTTCCCGTTGTTGTCTTCTATCCATTGCAGCCTGCCGAAATCATCGTAACGATAGGTGATTTTTACGCCACGCGGATCGGTAATCGTTTCAACGCCTACCAAGGGCTTATAGGTGTAAGTCGTCACTTGTGCATTTGTCAATTGATTTCGCAGGTTATTAATCATAGTGGAATCCGCCAGAGATGGCTTTGCTTTTATAGCAATATTATCTAATTTGGTTTTTCCTACCGTTTCTTTATTGTTGCCAATCTTTATACAAACATCGTTATAATTTGCATTTTCTATTTTTGCTATTGGATACTGATAATTGTAACTCCAGAGATAAACCACATTTTCGGCATCATCTTTGGAAATATAGAGCGGATTGCCCATTGAATCGTACTTATTGTAGGTAATTCGCGATTCAAAGGAGCCGGTGGCAGTGTATTTGGCAGAAAGGGTTTTGGGAAGAATCAAATCAGTATTCGGTACTTGCTCATAACTTGTTCGGGTATTACCGACAAATTGGCTCGTTCCTTTTACTGTTTTCTCTTCAATCGGATAGTCTAGCATATTCTTCGTAATCATCGTGTTGTAAGGTGCTGTATTTTTATAGTTGTCATGATACGGAAACACAGTACTTTGGGTATAAACTTCATTTTTGCTGTTTTTGTGCGATACCGATGAAGGTGTGAGCGTAATCGGTTTATCATCTTTCATATCATAACCGTATTCGGTGGTTTTTACTACTGTGGCTTGCCCGTTTTGATATTCGGTTTCGGTGGCGCCGGATAGAATATGATAATCTTGATAGCCGAGTGTACTAAATGAAAATAGATAATCAAGATAATTTTGTTGATAAATCCAAGGTCTTGAATCAGAATTACCTGTCGCCCTTGCTTGATAATAGTCAAGTACAGATTGAAAACCGGTTGGATATTCGCAAGCAAGCATAATTTTAACACCGGTATGAAAAGGAGTAAAACTATGATATGAGTAATTATTTACCTGTTTTTTAACCGTATCGCCCACATTATTAAATTCAATTAGAGAAGTTAAAAGTCCCTTTGACAGTCCACTATCATAATCGATAGATTCTATACAAGCATAAGGAATGGGTTGTTCAGGAGGACAGGGACATGTGTTGTAAGATTTACTTTCCATATAGCGGTATTCTTTCCATCCCAATAAATGATTCGTTGCATTGTCATCATATTCTTTTACGAAATTATAAAATACGGGGCTATTGCTGCGACCGGACAGGGGTGTTTGCGAACTGCCATAATAATTGTGTCCGGAATATTCTGCTAAGAATGATGTAGGTTGATCATATGATCCATTCCCAATCCCAGGCCCAAGATCATCTACCGCGACACATAAGTGTGTATATAATGAGCCGGATTAGTAAACATATTAACATTAATAGCCTCAGTTGCATAACCGGAATATTCGTATTCTTTGGTATCGGTAATAGTTGTGGCATTTGAATAATTAATTCGTTTTTTTAACCTCAATCCGCCTACATTTTCGCCATTATTTGGATTATTTATTTCATATTCAAACTCTGTTCCTCCTTTAGTTGGGTAACTAATTTTGTTTAAAATACAGGCTTTTGTATAGTATTCGCTCGGATCCCTGTTCGTATTCCAAACATACCACTTGCCGTGCTGGTTTATTGCGTTACCGCCGTATGATGAAAGTTGATCTGCAAAGACTGTGGGAAAATAAGCACTGGGTTGAGAAGATGTTCCATTCCAATATCCCCAATAATCTTCGTGACAAGCTATATCATACATTTTATATTGAGGAAGTCCGAGAACATTATTATACCCAAAACTATACTCTTCTGCTATTTGACCTGAATTTCCCTTAAATTTTATACTTTCAAGTTTCATTCGATAATTTTTGTAGTTATCGCCGAAATAATGATTGTTATCTAATGTAACTTGTTTTATTATGGTAGTCCCATGTTTTATAATTATCCCTGTCAATCTTTCCAATTTTTTGCCGGAGCCATTCGGATTGTAATGATCTAATCTGGTTGTAGCATCATAGTTAAATGAGATTGTTACATTTCGCCATGAGATCGTTGTAAGCAATGGACTTTGATAATACATGTCACTATTTTGAATATAATTATATGTACCGGATTCCGGAAGTCCGGAAACTCCCATACCGACTGGTATAGAATGAGATAAAGAATATGAGAGTTGGGTAACATGATAATTCCAATAGGAAGGTCCGCGTTTGTATGTAAATATTACCGGGTCGGTTTCCATGCCCGGATATATGATCTTCGTCAGATACCATCCTGTAATTTTTGCTCCATTTCCTTGTATAAAAGTTGTATCCGTTTCTGCAAATTCGTATTTTATTCCTTTAGTGTCGGTCACTTCGTATTTGGTGTCGGAAATACGATTCAATTTCAATGGATCGTAGGGTATGGTTTTCAATTCGTCGGTATAAACATCATATCTTGCCGTACCCGATTTATCTAAAAAATTGTAATAATAACGATCCGAACGAGTATCATAATAATGCCGTTGTTGAAGAAAAAGCGCATCCCATTCATCCCAATGGCTATAGTGACCTAAATTTACTATGTTATTGAATAGTAATAACGTGCCTGCTTTTGCCGAATCGACAGCTTCTTTCGTTTTAAGAGGAATGCGGAGTGTAGAAAAGGTATGCGTAGGATCAGGATCATTAAAGGGTCTTTCAAAATCGGCAAGACCTTCGATAGAACGGGTAATAACCCCTCCGGCATTTAACACCCAGCCAAGACCTACCGGGGAGGAAATATCATCCACCCGGAAACCCGCGGCATGATAAGAGATGGAAATAGGAATATCTATCTTTCCGGTACTTAACGTATAGATAGGAATATCTATTTGTGGCACGCCGGTGGTATGCCCTACCGGTATTTCGCCATAGCGGGCATAAGCCGCCGCTTGGGGCGTGGGTGGAATGACAACCGGTAGGTTTGGCGATGACTGACCGAACACTCCCAATGTCGTAAAAAACAATAGTACGGTGATTAACTTTTTCATGAGCAATTAAATTTAAAGTGATTAATTCATTGATAAAACCAACTCGTTGTCCTCAAACATCGTTCTCATACGCACATAAAAAAAGCGCGGACAAAACTCAATTACCTGTTTCGTGAGGTCTTCAACTACCTAAGTGATAAATAAATGAGTAATGCCCACGCCGAAACCGACGTGGACGCTTACCGCCTTATTCTTAATCACTTTTGAAATTGTTGAAGTTTCACGAAACAAGAATAAAAGCTATAACGCTTTTTCCAATATGTCTTAAAATGTGCGTATCCTTACGCTATATATACCATAAGCAAAATTTTATGAGTCTGTTTACAAATGTATGATAATTATTCTAAACACAAAGCAAGAATGATTAAATTTATTTTCCTTGCCACACCACACTCAAGATAAAAATCTATTTGGCCGATACAATCGCTTGAATGGCGTCGGGATAGACTTGCGCTCCCGTTGAGCGGTTGAATAATCCGAACCCATTGTTGCCGGTGTTGCCGTTGTCCCAATAGAAAGGAATGCAACCGTTTTCCTGGGCTGTTTTCGTGATGTAATTCAGATAATAGTTGCGCGCTTGAATGTGTTCTTGTTCTTCCAAATCGCTCAATTTGGAGCGAAGGATCGCGCCATACTCTCCTAAAATAACCGGAATTCCCTTGTCGACAAAATTAGTCTTCATCCCGGCAAAGCGCTCATTGGCATACGCTTCCTGTCCCCAGGTTGAAACACCCTTGCCGGAATAATCTTTTCCCCATAAATAAATCGAAGAAGATTCATCTCCGCAAAAATCCCATGGATCATAATAATGAACTTCAACCATTAAGCGTTTTTTTGCCTTATCCTCCGGCATTTTCAGGTATTTAATCGCATATTCGCTATTCGTGTTATACGCTTGAACGACCAAATTACGCCAGGCGTTTTTCCCGCCTGTTGCACGAACAGCATCCACAAAAGTTTGGTTATAAGACGATTGCACAGCAATATTTTCTGCAGAAGGCGTTCCGTAACCGGCATGTACTTCATTGGTTCCGGCCAAAAGGAGATGTTCATCGTAATCTTTGAAGAAACCGGCAATTTGCGTCCACAACGCTTTTTGCTTTTTATTTACTTCTTCTTGTTTCGCATAAAAAGGATTTTCTTCCAACCAACCCCTATCCCAATGGATATTAATAATGGTGTACATTTCATTGTCAATGCAATAATCCACCACTTCCTTGACACGAGCCAACCAGGCATCGCTGATTTTATACGTTTCCTGATTTTCGATGTACCCACTCCAGGCGCACGGAATCCGGATGGCATTGAAACCGGCGGCTTTTACCGCATCAATCAAGCGTTTAGATGTTTTGGGGTTTCCCCACATCGTTTCGCTTGCGTTCGTTTCGCTCGTGGCTTCCAAGGAATTGCCCAAGTTCCATCCGATTTTCAGTTGGGCTGCCAAATCCTTTGCATCGCTTACCATCCCCTCGTTGTCGTCAGGAGGAACTGCCGCCCCTTGTCCCGGTTGGTTGATTTTCGTTGTTTTTTGGAGACTTCCCAAAGAAAAAGTCACCAAACCTTCGCGGGCGTTTTCTCCGGTATTTGGGCCTACCGTAATGAGGACTTTGCTTGTCGCCTTTCCGGAAGCCGGGTCTGCAGTTATCCATGTATTATCGGAAACGGAAGCTGTCCAATTTCCGTTTGATTCGACCAAGAAGTTTTTGGTTCCTCCCTCTTTATCAAAATCCAGCGACTCTGTCCTGACCACTAATTCGGGCGTTGCCTTTTCGTCGGAACATGCCTGAGGAAATAGTGAAAAAAACAAACATAAAAGAATACTATACATTATTTTACGCTTTTTCATTATTCATTTATTTATAAATTAATCATCATTATTTCAACCGTCTCGCGAATATTGGTTGGCTTAACCGAAATAAGCAACCCATTCAGTTCGTTATCGAAAAAGATTATTTTATTTTCAGGATTTCTTCAGAAGCAAGGCCGGTTACTTTTACAATGTCATTTACGGACATATTTAAGCTAAGCAAATTTCGGGCAATTTCATAATTCCGGAAATAGATTCCTTTCTTGATTCCTTTTTTCTCGCCTCTCTTTTCACCTTTTGCGATTCCCTCCTTGAGGTGATAGGCCATTGCTCTTTTGACGTCATCGTATTCCGTGACACTTTTCACATATTCTGCCATATCTTCTTCTATTAATTCATTTGTTTGCGCTGTTTCAAACAGCTTGTCAAATACCGTATCTTTTAGCTCTGAAGGCTCTGCCTCCAACTCCGGAAGATGCTTGAAAAAATACAACCAATAATCTTGATTGCTTCTCAAAGCACTGAACTTTTTCTTAAACTTCGGCAATTCGATGGTGATAAAATTCAAATTGTCGCTCACTTTCTCATACGTCTTTTCATTCATCAGAGAAAAATAATTCAGATAATCCGGATTTTTTTCAAACTGAGTAAAATTCAATATTGCAATGTGATAAACAGGATTCAACTTATAATTCCAAACCCCTTTCAGGGCTTGCTCCCGAATCGGAAATGTCGTATAAAACAAACTTCGATCCATAAAATACTCCTGTTTACAAATCTGCATTTCAATAATCAGTTTTTCTCCTTTGTCATCCTCACAATAGATGTCATAAATTGCCTTCCTGTCTTTCTCCATAAATCCCAAACGTTCTGTTCTCAAAAACTGAATGTTTGTAATTTTTTCTTCTGTCTTGATCAATCCATTTAAAAAATTAATTAATAATGTTTGATCTTTCTCGTTGCAAAATACACGCTTAAACGCGAAATCGGTTCTCAATTCCAAATATTTACCGATCTTTAGCTTTCCCATGTCTAAAGTTGTTAATGAGTTAAAGTTTATAATTAAGGGTAAAACCTCGTTTATTTTACTTGTTTAATTATGCGTACAAAAATAAAGAAAAATATTTATATCAAATAACTTTGAGCTAAATATTATTTCGGGGCGCAATAGGATAAATTAAAAAAATCATGTATTTTTGTTTCCGCATGATAAACACAAAATACATACAAGTATCTAATGAAAAAGACCGTATTACTCATTCTCTCGGTGTTTTGCCTGTATAATACACTTCCGGCACAACACATTTACCCATTTCAGGACACATCGCTTCCGGCTGAAGAACGAATCGGCAACCTGTTATCGTTGATGACTGTGGACGAAAAAGTCAATGCACTTTCTACCAATGTGGGCGTTCCCCGCTTAGGAATCATCAACACGGGACATTCCGAAGGATTACATGGAATGGCGCTGGGTGGCCCGGGTAACTGGGGCGGATTTCAGCGGATCAACTATCAAACCGTAGTGGCCGAATACCCGACAACGATATTTCCTCAAGCTTACGGATTGGGCGAAACGTGGGATCCCGGATTGATCCGGAAGGTAGCCGATATGGAGGCGACCGAAGTAAGGTATTATACCCAAAGTCCCCGCTATCAAAAAGGAGGCATGATTATGCGCGCTCCCAATGCCGACCTGGCCCGTGATCCTCGCTGGGGACGAACAGAGGAAAGTTACGGGGAAGATCCGTATCTGGTTTCCCAAATGGTAGTCGCTTTTGTAAAAGGCTTGCAGGGAGATCATCCGGATTATTGGAAATCGGCCGCATTGATGAAGCATTTTTTGGCAAACAGCAACGAAGACGGCCGCGATTCGACTTCGTCCGACTTTGACGAACGTTTGTTTCGGGAATACTATTCCTACCCTTTTTATAAAGGAATTGTAGCAGGAGGTTCCCGCGCATTTATGGCTTCCTACAATGCCTGGAACGGAATTGCCATGACGGTACATCCCGTTTTGGAAGAAATCACCCGGAAAGAATGGGGCAACAATGGAATTATATGTACCGACGGCGGTGCGTTGAACCTGTTAATCACTGCGCACAAAGCCTATCCCACGCATACGGAAGGCGCAGCGGCCGTCGTAAAAGCCGGTGTCGGACAATTTTTGGATACCTACAAACCATATATATATGAAGCATTGGAAAAAGGATTATTGACCGAAAACGATATCGATGCTGTCCTGCGCGGTAATTTTTTCGTAGCGTTGAAATTGGGTTTATTGGATCCCGATCAAAGCCGGTTGCCTTACGCCACGATTGGCGTAACGGATACCATCGCACCCTGGACGATGAAAGAAACCCAAGATTTTGTCCGTTTAGTAACAGCAAAATCCGTTGTATTATTGAAAAATGAAAAGAACCTGTTGCCGGTTGACAAGCATAAAATAAAAAAGATTGCCGTCATCGGGCCGCGGGCCGATGAAGTCTTATTGGATTGGTACAGCGGCACTCCTCCTTATACGGTGACGATTTTGCAAGGAATAAAAAATGCGCTGGGCGAACAGGTGGAAATTATGTATGAAGCGTCCAATTCCATAGACAAAGCCTTTTTAGCAGCACAAAAAGCGGATGTAGCCTTGGTTTGCGTAGGGAACCATGTCTATGGAACGGATCCGAAATGGCTGTATTCGCCCGTGCCCAGCGACGGACGGGAAGCCGTGGACCGGAAAGCCTTATCGTTGGAACAGGAAGATTTGGTGAAAATTGTGCACAAAGCCAATCCCAATACCGTATTGGTTTTGGTAAGCAGTTTTCCTTTTGCCATCAACTGGTCGCAGGAAAATGTCCCGGCCATTATACATGTTACCCACAACAGCCAGGAATTAGGGAATGGACTGGCCGACGTGATCTTTGGAAAATACAATCCGGCCGGCCGGACTACTCAAACCTGGGTAAAATCCATTGCCGACCTTCCGCCGATGATGGATTACGATATACGCAACGGCCGGACGTATATGTATGCCCAACAAAAACCGCTTTATCCGTTTGGCTACGGATTGAGCTACACCCAATTTTCGTATGCTAAGCTGGCGGTTTCTTCCACCTCATTAGCGAAAGACGCTTCTTTGAAAGTCACGGTTGATGTGACAAATACCGGTAAAAAGGATGGTGAAGAAGTCGTTCAACTCTATGTATCTTATCCGGATTCCAAAATAGTCCGTCCGATTAAACAATTAAAAGGATTTCAGCGGACGATGATTGAATCCGGTCAAACGAAGTCTATCGAATTTGATTTGCCTATTCCCGATTTAGCCTATTGGGATACTCCCGGAAAAAAATGGACGGTGGAATCCGGGAAAGTAAAATTAATGATTGGCAGTTCTTCGGAAGACATCCGGTTGACTGAAGAAATACGGGTATTTTAAAAGTGCATTTTTATCCTTTATTTGTTGATTGCTTAATAAATTGTTTTTGTTACAGTCGCTTTTTGAGAAGCATGAATTTCTTTTACAATATATACTCCGGTAGCGGACGGTTTTTGCACCTCTATCCCTTGCGTTGTATAATAATTAGTTTCAACCACCGGATCGTTGGAATCGGATGTAGCAGTGATGCGTGAATCCAAGCCGGTGGTCAGGCCTTCGCTATCCAAGTCGCCGATAGCAGTTACCGGAGAAACGCCGGAAGATAAGTTTGCTGCAATAAGCGCTTCAAAGGGCTTAACCTCCAATGCTGATGTCGTAAGTAAAAACTTTTCACCGGTATATGGATAATGATGAGTAGCGGCGTCAATGCCGGTCAGGATTCCTACGGAAGGATTAGCCACAAGCGTATAATAGGTGGAAGATAACTTGCTATTTATGTTCGTATTAGACAATGTGGGATTGGCTGTAGAAGTGAAAAGAACGGTTATTTGATCGCCTTTACCTTGATCTTTATAAAAACTTGGGAACTGAATAATATACCCTTCGTGTAGAGCTATTGCTGATTTAGGGGCGAATCCGGTTCCATCAGAAGAAGTGGAAGCATTATGAGAATAGCTTTTCAACCAAAAATCTCCTTCTGTACCATCAAATGCCTTCAATTTTTCACCAAAATATGTACCCGGGGTATTGTCTATAACACCGGCTAATGCAAACGGGAAACCGATGGGATACCATTGCTTTTCCGTGAACGTTTTTACCAGTTGAACCGTTCCGTCGATAGTCGTAGGGGCGTTCAATATCCATTCGCCCGTTCCGTTATCGTCGTCCGATTGGAAAACGACATCGTTATGAATGGTTGTATCATAAATCGTAGAAACGGATGCTCCCGGAGCAATCACAATCGTTCCGCCTTCATAAGCGCCAATATCGCGGGTTCCTTTTTTTGTCCTGCCGAGAATATCGGCGGCAGTGAATTGACCGGCAGTAGTACTTCCTGCATTAATAGCATTGGATGCCGTGGATTTCAAGCGGAAATCACTGTTGGTGTAATCAACGAAAATATCTGTTGTGGTGGATTGCAAATTATTGCTTTCGGTAACTGTTGCCGAACTTCCTTTTCTGTAATTACTTGACGTGCTTGTTCCTTGTATATTTGCAGCAAAAAGTACATTACTCAGTACATTAGCATCCGCGCTACGAATGGCTATTCCTCCGGAACCCGAAGTGCCTGTGTAATTGGGTGCTGTATTTCCAACTACTGTACAATTGATTAATGAAATATTAATCTTAGCAGCATTGGATGAATAAAGCCCTGCAGCACAAGCAGAAGAACTGGTTGCTTGATTTTTACTGATAATACAATTTTCAAAAGCGATAATACCGGTATTATTTGCTGTTCCATTTACATAGATTGTCCCCGAACTGGCCGTATTGTTGCTAAAAACACACGATTTAAATAGCAAATCAACACTTGACGTTCCTTCCAAAACGACAGATACAGCGCCGCCGTTTGCTGTGGTTGTATTGCCGGTAAAGGTCAGTCCGCTGACTTCTGTACTTGCCAATCCTGCTGTGGGCGCGGTGATAAACCGGTTGGCGCTGCTTGCACCGCCATTCCAAACCGTATTGGCGGGGTTTATTTCTCTTTCATCCCCGGTTCCGGTATAACCGCCTTTCAAATGTACTCCTGGTTTCAACGTAATGGATTCGAAAGGATACGAACCCATTTTTACATGTACTTCTGTTGCGTCAGCTAAATCATAAGCCGCTTTGATGGTCGCTTTTGCATTTGCCCAACTTGAACCATCCTTATTTCCTGCGCCGTCCGGCACAACATATTTGATAGAAGATGAAGTGACGACCGGATCATTAATTGCGGAAACGTATGGCACACATTCATTGATACGGCGTGCATTATCGGCCGGCCCGCCATCACCGGCAGTAGAGAAAGTCCCGGTAAAAGCCACTCCGGTTGGAACGCCATTATAGTTAACATCCGGATTGGAAAAATATTTAATCCGGTTTCTACCTGTATTTTCGGCTCCGGGCAAGTATTTGCTATTATCATACGCCATAATGGTGCGATAGGTAAGGAAACACTTGCCAAAATTATAGCCAGGCGCTGAGGTCAGATAAGACTCCCCTACATATTCGTAACGGTCGTGTCTGGCGCCCATATTGTGTCCGCACTCGTGAACAAACGTATAACGGGTAATTACTTCACTGTATTTACTGGTATTCCACACATCCATAGGCGCTGTACCGCTAAAAGTCGTTCCTGTACCTGATGTTCCATCGTAATTCCAATACGTTACAATATCGGCGCCCCACGTGTTACGCAAATTTTTTACGGATGGGATGCTTATATTTGCCGTATGTCCTCCATCTGCATCCAGGATAATATCCGTATTAATTTCATCGTGCGCCAAACGAAAGCGCACATTCATCTGACTGTTTGCAAAAATTTCATTAGCTTCTTCGATCCTTAGTTGAGCGGCTGCTGTGCGTGCAGCTGTGTTGGCTCCCATTTGTGCGGCCACTTCGGGCGGGTAAAGCACCAAAATATCTACAATGTAATTCCCGTTCTCTTGCGTGGCGGATGCGCGAAGTGCCGGTTCGGCGCGTAATCCGGATTGGGCGACCGCGAAGGTTGCCCCTGCGGGTTCACCGGCATTGAAATAGCAATCTTCATTGGGTTCTGCCTTATCCGTATCCAATTCCACCACCCGGAGATTGCCGCCGGCATCGGAAGTGAGGTCATAGACTTGACTTTGATAACGCAAAGTCCCTGCCAAATAATTGTTGAGCATGAATAACGTTAATTCGCCATTGGGTGGTAGAGATGTACTATTTTGCGTCTCTGCGGTGATGGTTCCCGTCCAATAAATCCCGCCGGATGTCGTAGTGCGAACACCGGTTTTCTGTGCCGTAACGGTCAGATCACTGAATAATTGGATCGAAAGCGTATTTTGCGTAAGCAAAGCCGTTTGAATACATTGGTCGTTAACATTAGTGCGATTCAGGACAACGTTTCCCGAGCGCACAAACAGGTCGCCGTATGCGGTTTTGGCAACGGTAGGGCCGGTTGTTGATTGCAGTTGCGTTTGGCCGGGCGATCCGATCAAAAATTGCGCTTTGACCGGTAATGTTGATAAGAGAAAGGAAAGGATAAAAATACATATACCATTATACTTGCGCCATTCCGGCGCTTGTGAGTGATCGTTATTCATAATACGTTCAAATTTTTTACTGTTTATTTTCGGGATTCTTTATTAAATAATTGATTAACTAACGGTTAACAATCCAAAAAAGATGGAACCTCCTTGGTGAAAGTTCCATCTTTTTTCTATACCTGCGTATGAAACGCATTTACGCTACATCAGGCCCGTCCATTTTCTTTTTTACGTACCAACAGGAACGATACATAAGCGCCGGCAAGCAGGCAGACATACGGCAGGGAATCCGGAATAGGTTCGTCGGCCACTGCAGGTGCATCGGTTGGCGGATCTACATCCGGGTTGATTCTACTGGTACCTCCTGAACCGGCTGATTTCTGTAACCAATTTTCCGTATTTTCTTTCATATCGTCTGCAGTTGCAAACTGGCAAGTGAAAAACAGGCAAACAATAGCTATAATAAATTTCTTTGTTTTCATATTTTTATCCTTTATTTGTTGATTGATTTGTGAATCGTTTTTGTTACAGTCGCTTTTTGAGAAGCATGAATTTCTTTTACAATATATATTCCGGTAGCGGATGGTTTTTGCACCTCTACCCCTTGCGTTGTATAATACTTCGTTTCAACCACCGGATCGTTGGAATCGGATGTAGCAGTGATGCGTGAATCCAAGCCGGTTGACAGACCTTCGCCATCCAAGTCGCCGATAGTGGTTATCGGAGAAACGCCAGAAGGTAAATTTGCTGCAATAAGCGCTTCAAAAGGTTGAACTTCCAAATCCGGTGTAGTAAGTAAGAACTTTTTATCACTGGTATATGGATAATGATGAGAGGCGGCGCTAATGTCGGTCAGAATTCCTACAGAAGGATTAGCCACAAGCGTATAATAGGTGGAAGCTAATGTAATTTCACTCACGTTCGTGTTTTTCAATACAGGGCCGGCTGTAGAAGTGAAAAGAACGGTTATTTCACCTGGATTTTCGGCACCATAAAATTTGGGGAACTGAATAATATACCCTTCATGTGCCGCTATTGCTGTTTTATCTAAGAATCCGGTGCCATCGCCAGCAGGAGAAGTAGCCGTATGAAGATAGCTTTTTAGCCAATAATCTCCGCTCTCACCATCAAATGCCTTCAATGCTTCACCCTTATAATCATCATCGGTATCATCTACAACACTGGCTAATGCAAACGGGAACCCGATCGGATACCATTGTTTTTCCGTGAACGTTTTTTGGAGTTTCACTACACCGTTGACGGTCAAATTATTCGAAGTTATGGTTAATTTTCCTGTAGATGAATCGTTAGATTTAAATACGATATCGCCATAGTGACCAGCTGTGTAATTGGTTTCTGTTTCAGTAATACCAGGTTCGATAACAAAATCAGGAAACATATCTTTTGGCAAAACAAATTGAATAGTTCTTCTATCTTGCGCAGCGTTAGAACTTACAATTATTAATTCACTTACAGCTGCAGCAGAATTTCTCCTGATAATATTGTTGGTTATCCCAACCCTTAAACGGTATCCTCCATCTATCTTTATAATAGTGAACTTGGCATCTTGATAACTAGAACCTGTCCCCTTTGTCCATAAATAATAACTACTACTCCAATAACGAGTCTGTATTTTATCTCCGGCTTTGTTAATTAAAGAATAAGTTTCGTCATCATCATTCAGGATGAGTTTATATAATTGAGTGTTTATATTTGGAGTAGTAATGGTTACTGTTCCGACACCAGTACTAGCTGCATTCCAAACAGTAGTAAGCGCATCTTCAAACTGAATATAATACCAAACGTCTGTTGCTGGATTATTTTCAGCTGTTGGACTAATGGTAATATCATCAAATATTTCGAGCGTAACGCTAATATTTATTGTTGCCTCAGCATTTACGGGATTAATAGTTACACTATAAATGCCTTCGTTTACAGTATATTCCAAATCACTGTCAGAACCATCTTTTACAGTTACTGTTTCCGGATCAAAGTTTTCTTTTACTGTAAAATTAAGTGTAAATGAAGCTCCTTCAATTACACTATAGCTACTTGCTGGGCCAGCAATACCAGGAGTTTTGATCACAGTTACCGTATAAGTTGGACCTACAGGGTCTTCCCATTTTAGATGAGGATATTCTCCGGGGTTGATTGCCCAAACGTCATCGAAATCCCAAGATAAAGTTTCATACGTTGACTTAGTTTGTAACTCTGTGTTAGTTTTACTAAGACCATTTTTGTTGGCTGCTGTTCCATTAGTTATTTCGGCATTGTTTACCAACAATGATTCAATAGCATTATTGGTGGCAAGTGTGGGACTATTAGCTGTATTTCCTACAATACGTCCAGCAGTTGCGCCAGTAATAGAACTCAATAACGCCACAGAATTACGAATAACACCTCTATTTGAATAGCCAACCACTCCGCCAACAGCCGTTGCTGTTGCAGCATCAATGCTACCCGTTGCATAATTTTTATCAATGACACCATACGTAGGATTTGTTGCATTTCCTGCTTGATTTCCAACTACCCCACCAACATAAGTGGTAACAGCCGTACCCGTTTGTGTATTCGTGATGGAAGCATTGCGATAATTGTTAAGGATATTAAATTTACCACTTGCGCTTCTGTTAGCATAACCCACAAGTCCACCAATATACATATTAAGCCCTCCATCAGATTGAGTAGTGGTTTCACTTATAGGAGATTCACTGTAACTATTTTCAATCGTAATTGCACCTCCGGAAGATGTAGTATTAGCATAAGCATAACCTACCAGACCGCCAACGTATGAGCCACCGGTATTGGAAGAAGTACTTGTCTGTGTTTGTGTCAAAGTTACATTTGCGTAACAATTACTAATAACAATATCTTCACCTGTAGCAGAAGTATTAATGGCATAGCCTGCAATTGCTCCCAAATATCCATAAGTGGCACCTGTACCCGTTAATGATCTGTTATGAGTGATCGAGCCACCCTCAACTCGCAAGCTATCAATATGAGCACCTTGTCCGATTACACCGAACAAACCTAAATATTGTGTAGTACCTGTATAATTCAAATTAGACAGCGTGTGTCCACCTCCATGCAGGTTTCCAACAAACATAGCACTACTTCCACTTGTTCCGATGGGTGCCCACGCTGCATTCGTTCCGTTTCCTAAGTCAATATCGTTCATCAAACGATAGTGATATGTTCTGTAAATAGCATTGTTACCTGTTTGAGGTTGACGAACTTTTGACGAGTCTGCTAAATGGGTTTTAATTCCATTTAAATGTGCTAACGTTGTGATTTGAAACGGATCTTCTGCCGTTCCCGTACCACCTGCAAATTGCGCATACGCTGACAGTGTTGATAATAGATAGAAAGATAGGAAAATAGATAGGAAGATAGATTTCTTCCAAATCCCGATTCCATACTGTTTGCGCCTGTTTGGCGCCTTAGAGAAATTGTTTTTCATAATGCATTCTTTTTAATGTTAAAAATTAATTGTTCTCACCTCCTTATAAAAAGGGTTGACAAACAGCTAACAAGCGGAGGTGTCTTTTGTCAGTTATTTGTATGTATATATTTTAACGGGTTATCCGGTTGGCGGACGCGTCGGCGGTTTCCGCAATACTTCTTGGGAAAGCATTTTCCGCCTCTTCAGCAACCGGTTTGGTAAAGCGGCTGTGAACAAAGAGTTATGTGTGAAAAAACAAATGTTTCGCATACTTTATTTCCGTAATTCTTTTGCGTCTATGTATATATGGCAAATGAAAACGGGTTTACACCTAAGCGAAAAGTAAGTTTTTTTTTATTTTTTTTAGTATCTACAATAATGCAATCATTCCGCGATTGACTGAGATAAATTAGTTGGGGAAAGGCGGATTAAATCGAAATACATGAGTCGTGTTTTTAATTCTTTTTCTTCGGGAAAGCCGATATAGTCTTTTTCCTGTTTTTCTGTGGAAAAAAGGTCTTTAAAACCATTGGATTCATAATATTTCCGTGTCGCTTCACTGTTGTAGGCGTCAACGGTTAAGTAACGGCATGCCGTTTTATTATCAAGGTCTGTAAGCCATAGTTTCATAAAATCCAATAATTCCGTACCAATTCCTCTCTTGCCATAATCTTTGTTTACTCCCAACCGACCAATTAAGGTAGCTGGGAAGCCGGCAAGATGTTTTTCGTGTGGAATATTTTCCGTGAGTTTCTTCTTTCTGCTATTGGGAAGATTTCTTCCGTCAATACTGGAATTTGCCAATGTAAAAGCACATACGATTATAGATGGGTTCTCGTTCAAACGATAACAAAACGATTTTCCCAATAATTGCCGGTTATAGTTATCTGCGCTATTGAGAAAAAAATCGTCTAAATCCGCGTCTCCGCAACTGAAAGGTTGGCATTGGGATAGTGTATCGTTAGTTAAAGGTGTAAGTGTACAAGCATCATTAAGAAATGTCTTCATTAGGATAATTTGGCTTTTTTAATGATGCTTCTATAAGCTTCTATCGTTTCTTCCGGAAATTTAATTGTTCCGCGTTCTCTCTCTGCCTTTTCGGCTTCTCTTTTAAATCTTTGCCATACCTCGCCTTCTAATACGGGTATGCTTCTAATTGGTATTGCCATAGTCTTTAATTTTTTATGATAAATAATAATGCGAACAAAGATAATGATTTTGGCTAAATATTAAATAGAGTTCCTATAAAAATTAACTGTTTAACGTTCATCATCAGATGTCTCGACTCCGCTTCGCGTCGCTTACAATGACGTAATCTGTAATCTGCTCATATTCAGGCAACTTTTTCGATAGTATATCCTAATTTGTGTGCCGTTCTTTTGAGTCTGGCAATCTCCCTTTCCTGTCGTTTTTGTGCCTGTTCCATGAATTTATTTTTGTCGTAAGGTTGATGATTCTTAACTAAAACATAAAATAGGACAGCCAATTTACGGGCCACCGCTTTATTGGCTGTTTTTGCTCCCTTTTTAACAGATAATCTTCGATATAATACACCCAAATGACTTTTACTTCCGCCTAAGGTTCGTGCCGCTAAACGAAAGGCTTGCGTGGCAGGGTTGGATGTTTTGCTTTTGTCGTGACCTAACTGCTTTCCACCGCTTATTTTTTTCCGGGGACTCAATTTCAGATAACTGACAAAATGTTGTTCTGTCGGCCATTTACTCATATCAGTGCCGGTTACACTGATTATATCCAACAACATTTTTTCATCAAAACCGTCCACTTGCGTTAAATCTGTCCCTATGATTCGTTTGAGGTGACTTTTGACATCAATGCCGTATTGATTTTTACGTACATATTTGATAGGCTGTTTCTTCTTTTTCGGAGATACTTCTTCTTTTTCTTTACTGTTAAAGTCCGGCATCTTTTTTAACACTCCATCTATTAACCGTTCGTATTTTTTCATTTGGCTGACAAAAAAATCATATTCTTCCATTTTCATTTGTAACAAAGTTACAAATTGTTCTTTATAAACCCCGTTTAATGAATCTAATAATTCTTCTCGACCGGCTTTGAATTTATCCACATCAATGTAACCGAGTAATTCTTCCGGATCGGTTACTGCTGAGGCTATGGCTCTTAACAATCTCATTCCTCCTACTCCTTCTATATCACTGATTAAATGCTGAAATTTTATATTCATCAGCGTTAAAAGCCGGTGCATCCGGTTGATGGTATCACTCTTTTGATGTTGTACCACATTGCGTTCATGAATATAATGCCGCAATTCGCGGTATAAATCTGCTGCAATGTGGGAGTGACGTAAAATACCACAGGAATGATACTGATGTATCCAAATACAATCATTAATGTCTGTTTTTTGATTGGATGAGTTCTTATAATGGCTTGGATTGATCAGGGTTACTTGTATTCCTGCCTCTTCCAATAACTCATATAAACTCATCCAGTAAACTCCTGTCGCTTCCATAGCCACATCCTTGACTCCTTGCTCGTGCAAGAGGGCTGTTAATTCTTTCAAGTCTTTAGTAAACCCGCTTGTTTCGTACAAACATTGATTCCCGGAAGTATCGGTAAATGAAACGGTCATCAGCATACTTCCTACATCTATTCCGGCTGCATGAAAATTTATTACCGGAATTCCTGTCAATAAGCCCATTTTTTGAATTTTTTCCATAACTTTGTCCTTTATTTTTTACAAAGTGTGGTAAACTCTACTGCTTCTTAAAAAAGGATGCAAGCTTACAATGATGGTAGCATCGTTCTATGGAACGATGACTCCGATAATCTTTTTTGCTTCAAGCAGTAGTCCCAATCTCGACAACGGACTTTGATGTTCCAACCGAATGGCCGGGGTGTGTAGTTTGCCACACTTTTTCTGCCGCAAAGATACGTCATTATCCTTTTTTTCCAGCGATAGCGGGGTGGAGTCTCGACATGACGATACCCTTTGGGAGAATATTAGGAGAGGGGAAAGATTAGGAAGGCTAAGCCTTCCTAATCTTTCCCCTCTCCTACAACAAAATACACCACCGTCATGTCGAGCGACGCGAAGCGGAGTCGAGACATCTGATGATGACCGTTAAACAATTAATTTTCATAGCACCTCAATTTAATATTTAGCCCATTTTTATTACCTTTGCAAACAAATGTAAAGAATGAAACTAAATTAATGCAGAATAAATTACTGTATATCAATTGGAATGTTGATCCGCAAATTTTTAATGGATTTGGTATCGGTTATTATAATTTGTTATTTGTTGGCGGCTTAATTCTGTGTTCTATAATTATTAAGCGTATTTTTGAATCAGAAAAAATTTCAGAGATTATTTACATAAAGCTTTTTTATTATTGTCTTGCAGGAATTGTTATAGGAGCAAGATTAGGACATTGTTTATTTTATCAACCGGATTATTATTTTCAGCATCCTTTTGAAATGATTTTTCCTTTTTCTATTGAAAATGGAAAATTTATTCTAACAGGATATCGAGGGTTAGCAAGTCATGGTGGCGTTATCGGTATGTTAATTGCTATTTATTTTTATAGTAAAAAAGCAAAGATGAGTTTTTTAAAAACTCTTGATTATGTTGCCATTGTTGCTCCGTTAGGTTCCTGTTTTATTAGGTTAGGTAATTTAATGAACTCAGAAATTATTGGGAAAGAAACCGACGTGCCCTGGGCATTTATTTTTCACAGAGTAGATTCTATTCCAAGACATCCGGCACAGTTATATGAGGCAATAGCATATTTGATTATGTTCATTATATTATGGATTGTGTATAAGAAGAAAGGAATGTCTTTGAAAACAGGATTTTATTTCGGATTAGTGTTATTAATGATATTTACATTCAGGTTTTTAATAGAATTTGTAAAAGAACGTCAAGTTTCTTTTGAAGATGAAATGTCATTAGATATGGGACAAATTTTAAGTATCCCGTTCATTTTAATTGGTTTGTTTTTTGTATTAAGGAAAAATGACTTTGGCTCAATAAAAAATTCTAACAAGTAACATAAATGATTTTAAAAACATGATTGATGAAACTACTCTTACTCGATGGAATGAACAATATTTCAGCCATTACTACTTTTAATAGGAAATACAGTATAGATGAGAATTTTCTATTATTAGCGAGTATCTTAAAAAGCAATCAATTAGAACTTGATTATATTGATTTTGCAAATGATAGGGTTGAACATTTGCAGATACCAAAAGATGAATTGTATTCGTTTGTTATCATCAATACGAATAGGAATAATATTCACATTGTCTACTTTTCATACAAGTTAAAAGATGTAGATATACAGGATTATAGTCCGATTATTTCTACGAAAGTGTACTTTGATAACTTGAATAATACGCATATTTTAACTGACGCCGATTTTTATATGGATAAGACAGTACGCTTTCGTTCTGGTTTTCGATAATACCTTTCACGTCTCCAGTCATAATGTCGGGACGTATAGTATATGGCGTACCGTTTCACGAAATATTATTATCGGTATTTTTATTGAT